>NZ_CP182350.1:664516-996774 GCF_048571185.1 Arcobacter denitrificans (SeqCode)
GAATAACATCATATTGTTTATTTGCTAACATTCCCCAAGCTTTAACTCCATCTTCTGCTTCATCGAAATCTTCTTTATCAATTCCTAATTGCATCACGACATTACCAATAATTCTTCTCATAGTAGAACTATCATCAACTATAAGTATTTTCATTTATATACCTTTGTAAATTTCAATTTTTTTACATTATAATTAATTTGTTTTAAATCTACACTTAATATAAGTGAGATTTAGCTTCAAATTTATTTGAATTTAAAAATTCTTTAAATATAATGTATGATATTTTGGCAAAAAAGGATTCACCATGATAAGAGGATTGTATACTGCCGCTTCTGGAATGTACGCACAGCAACATCAAATTGATGTTACATCAAATAATATAGCCAATGTAAACACAGCAGGATTTAAAAAAGATAGAGCTGAGTTTCAAGACTTAATGTATCAAAGATTAAACTTCACAGGTGGAGCCACTAGTGAAAATACAAGAAACCCAACTGGAATGGATGTGGGTTTAGGTGTTAGAGTTTCAGGTGTTCAAAAATCTTTTGAAGAGGGTGACATTCAAACAACTGGAAATACCTTTGATATTGCAATTGAAGGAAAAGGTTTTTTTCAAGTTACTATGCCAGATGGAGAGATAGCATATACTAGAAATGGTGGTTTTAAAGTCAATGAAGAGGGTACTATAGTAAATGGAAATGGATATCCTATGGAACCTGAAATAGTAGTTCCTGATAATCTTGTTGATGTTAATATCGCACCAACTGGTCTGATTACGGCAACTGATCCAGCAACAGGAGAAGAACAAGAACTAGGACAAATAACATTAGCAGATTTTATTAATCCAGCAGGTTTAAAGCCAATTGGGGAATCACTTTTTCAAGTATCTACAGCTTCAGGTGATCCTATTGAAGCAAATCCAGCAGAAGATCAATTTGGGGGACTACGACAAGGTTTTATAGAAATGTCTAACGTCGCATTAGTTACAGAAATGGTAGATTTAATAACAGCACAAAGAGCATATGAAGCAAACTCTAAATCAATCCAAACTGCAGATAAGTTATTAACTATTGTAAATCAACTTAAACGTACATAATCTTTAGGTTAAAATGGATTTAGAAGAATTAAAAAGACTCAGAGAGCGAAACTTTTTAGATCATAAAAAGAAAAAAAGAGAATATTATCTAAAAAAAAAGTTAGAAAAAGAGTCTAATGAATCATTAAAAAAATCTAAACAACAGATTTATGATTATGAAAATGATTTAAATATAGAAAACTTTGATTTAAAAATCAAAGAGATAATTAAAAAACAAAAGTCTCATGTTGATAGTAGAAAAGATAAAATTATACAAAAAATAAAAGATTATAGAGAACAAAAGAAGAGTTACTACAATGATAACAGGGAAAAAAGGTTAGAATATGACAAAGAATATAGAGAAAAGAAAAAAGAAGAGTTAAAAGAATATAGAAAAAGATACTATGAAGAGAACAAAGAAAAAATTTTAGCAAGACAAAAAGAATACAGAAAATCATCTAAAGAGTAAAAATGGCAGAAAATCAAGAAAAAACAGAAGCAGAACTTTTAGAAGAAGCTATGCAAAATTTGGGTTTAGAAGAAGTTGTTGATGGTGATAAGGAAAAAGCAGAAGAGACTTTAGTTGAAGGTGCTCCCCTTTCAGATGAAGATATTGAGAGTTTAATAAAAGAAGATGTTCCTGAAGAAGAAACTCAAGAAAATAGTGAAAACTTGGAAAATAGTGAAAACTCTAATACTATTGAAAAAGATGAAATTGTTGATGAAATATCTGATGTTGATGACATTAATTTAAATAATACCTCTACAGATGAAATAGATGAGATACCTGACAATTCAGTACTAAAAGATGAAGAGTTTGATGTTCAAAAAAAGCAAAGTAAAATTGTAAGAATTTTAATTATCGTTGTATCAATATTATTAACTTTTGTATCTATTGGCGTATTACTTTACTTTATTGGTTTTTTTGACCCAGAACCAGCTAAAACAGAAGTTAAAACAGAAACACCTAAAGTTCAAAAAGATGAGTATCAATTTAAAGAGGCAGATATTGATGCAAATAGATTAAATAAAAAATTAAACTTATTAACAAAATATGAGATTGTTGAAAATAGTGCAACTGAAGAAAAAAAGGCAATAGAAAAAGAAAATCTATATCTTGAAGCCAAAAAACAACTTGAGATGGAAAGACAGGCTCAAATTGAAAGAATAAAAGAAGCAGAAAGAAAAAGACTAGAAATGACACTTCCTCCTGTTCAAAAAGAAGAAGATATTAGCCAAACTATTGATAAAGAGATAGAAAAGGTAATTGAAAAAGAAGAGACTCCTGAAGTAGTGGCTGTTGTTGAAGTAAATAATAATGAGGTAGCTGAAGAAGAAACAAAAGCTGAAGAAAAACAACCAGTTAAAACAAATGAAGAGCAAGTTTCTAGTCCTGATGCAGTAATAGTTAAAGTTGAAGATTCCCAAGTTACAGCTGTAGAACCAGTTACTCCAGTAGCAGTAATAGAGCCAATTATGGAAGAAAAAACTAGTCAATTTGTAAAAGTCATCAAAATAGCAACAAAAAGTCAAGACATATACAAATCATTTCTTGATAAAATATATTCAGTAAGTGATAATGTAACATTATGTAGAGATTATCAAAATAATGTTGAAATATTTATTGGACCTTTTGATGATGATTTAAGTAGAGATAAAATTTCAAAAGAGTATGCATCAAAATACAATATAGATGCACAAGAGTATGATTATACAATTGAAGAGTATGATAAAAGATGTAACTACTAACTATTTTCTAAAATAGGCTTTGCATCTTTTGTTTGGATTTTTTTATTTTCTATATCAACACTTATAATATAGCTTTTTTCATAAGGAAGTAAAAAAGTTTTAGGGAGATTTTTTTCTACTAAAGCTTTATTAGTATCAATCTCAAAATAGTCACCTAGTGGATACCGATGGATATCACTAATAGTTCCCAAAAGTTCATCATTCTCAAATATACTGCAGTTTATTAAATCAAACCAAAAGTACTGATCTTTTTCTAATTTGCAGTTATCTTTAGTATCTTCTTGTGAAGTAAATAGTTGTTGATTTGTGAGTTTTTTAGCATCATCGATATTATTAATCTCATTAAAAAGAATAATACCTCTTGATTCATTGTATTCTTCTATGGTAAGTAAATTACCTTTGTTAGTAGTAAATGTAGCACCTTTTTTAAACTGCTCTGGAAAATCTGAGTCGATGAAAATTTTTATTTCACCTTTTAATCCTACAGATTTTCCAAGTTTTGCTACATAAATTTGATTATTCATTTTCAAGTTAGTTTGCAACTACTTGTATTTTATATGATATACCATCTTTAGCCTTACAGCCATTAGCCATAGTTTTTAAAGCATTTATCATATTTCCATTTTTACCTATAAGCTTACCTACATCAGATGTATCAGCACTTATAGTTACTTCAACGAAAGTATCATCTATTTGTTTTTCAGTTACTTCAATTGAGTCTGGACTACTAGCAATAAGCTTTACATAGCTTTCAATGAAATTCTTAATCATGTTAAAACTTATTTTGCTTCAGCTAATTTTTTAACTTTTTCAGAAGGTTTAGCACCAACTGTTAACCAATAATTATATCTCTCTTCATCAAGTTTTAATACTTTTGGCTCTGCTACTGGGTTATAATAACCAATTGATTCAATCCATCCTGAATCTCTTCTTTTTCTTGAATCTGTTACAACGATTCTATAAAATGGTTTTTTGTTTCTACCCATTCTTGTTAATCTAATTACTGTCATGTTTTTCCTTTTTTTATTTAATAGTATTGAATTCTAAACTTACATTAGAAGTTTACAACTCAACACTATTTGTTGTATTTTTATCGTGGTAGACCTTGCATCCCACCAGGACCTTTCATTTGTGACATCATATTTGATAAGCCTTTCATTCCGCCTTTATTAGACAGTTGCTTAGCCATTTTTGATGCACTTTTAAATTGCTTCAAGATTTTATTAACTTGAACTTCTGTTAAACCAGAACCTTTAGATAATCTTTTTTTTCTACTTGGGTTTAAAAGTGAAGGCATTTCTCTCTCTTTTGGCGTCATAGAACCAATCAATGCCTTGATTCTTTTTATCTCATCAGAGTTTTCAAAATCCATATCTTTTAACTGACCTGCCATTTGTGACATACCTGGAATCATTCCTAAAATAGATTTCATAGAACCTAATTTACTCATCATTTTAAGTTGTTCTAAAAAGTCATTAAAGTTGAACTCACCTTTTTTGATTTTTTTAGTAACTTCTTTTGCTTTTTTCTCATCAATAATTGCTGATGTTTTTTCAGCAAGTCCTTCAATATCACCAGCACCCATAAGTCTAGAAACTATTCTATCTGGAATAAATACTTCTAAGTCTGGCATTTTTTCACCAGTACCAATAAATCTTAAAGGCACACCAACTTGATCAGCTAAAGAGATTGCAACCCCACCTTTAGTATCACCATCATATTTAGATAAGATAACCCCATCTATTCCTATTTGCTCTTTAAATGAACTTGCTGTTCTAGTTGCATCATGACCTGTTAGAGAATCTGCAACATAAAAAATCTCATCTGGATTTAATGCTTTTTTTACTTCGTGTAATTGGTTCATTAGTTCTTCATCAATTGCCAATCGACCTGCTGTATCCACTAGTAAAACATCATAATGTTCATCTTTAGCTTTTTTCTGAGCTGCTTTTGCTATTTTAATAGGATTTTTTTCATTATCATCAAAGTATAAATCAACTTCTATTTGAGCAGATATTTGTTTTAATTGTTCAACTGCTGCTAATCTTTGTAAATCACACGCAGCAATTAAAACTTTTTTCTTTCTTAGCTTTAAATATGTTGCTAGTTTACCTGTTGTTGTAGTTTTACCTGACCCTTGAAGTCCAGTCATTAAAACAGTTGTAGGAGGAGTGTTAGAGAAAACAAATCCCTGATTACCTTCTGCTGTTAATATACTTGTTAAGTTTTCTTGTAAAGCTTTAAGAAAAGAGTTTTGACCTATTCCTAACTCTTTTGTTCTTAACTCGACATTGAAGATTAAATCTTTCGTAGTTTTATGGTGTACATCTGCTTTTAATAGTGCCTTTCTAAGTTCAGTTGTCGCTTTTTTTAATGACGCGGCATCATCTTTAAATCTTACTTTATTTACTGCACTTTTAATCGAACCAGTTATTACATCAAACAAAACTCTACTCCATTTTTTAAATTTGTGTGATTTTACTAAAGTAAAACTTCATTTATGTTTAACCGAGTACATTTTAAGGTAAATTTTATATTAGTTTTTTAGTTTTGATAGATTTAATAGCGTTTTTAAGGGTGTTTAGTAATTCTTTTCAAATTACTAAACCTTAAATATTATTTAAAGTCCATAGATATTAAATTCTCTTGGAACTTTTGCTTCAAAAGTATAATCGAAGATTTTAGTTATTTTAGAGTGTAATAAAACTCTATTTACCTGAGGAGAAGGTTTACCATAAACCACATCTCCAATTATTGGATAATTTGCATTATTAAGATGCACTCTAATCTGATGTGTTCTTCCTGTATCAATCACAACTTTTATCTTTGATTTATTTCCTTCAACAAGCATAGGATAAATAGTTGTTTTAGCACTTTTACCTTTTTTCATATCTACTTTACTTCTAGCAACACCTTTGTTATTTTTTATAGTTAAAATTGGCTTATCAATAACTATTGTCTCAATAACTTTTCCCTCAACAACTGCTACATACTCTTTATAAACATTATTGTTTTTAAACTCTCTAATAGCTCTTGTTTGAAACTCTTCATTTTTTGCAAAAAGCATAACACCACTAGTCTCTTTGTCAAGTCTATTTAGTAAAAGGTATTTTGGAAACTTACGTGATATCTCATCTGCTGTTAAAAAAGCAGGTTTATCTACAGCTAAAATATCATCATCTTGAAATATCATTTTTATAGGAGCAACATCTTTTACAATAAATTTTGTATTTTCAGAGATATCTCCCCTTGCTATTAAAACTTTTTTATCCCCTACTTTTACTAAACCTTTATCTATTAAGTCTTTAGCTTTACTGTTTGATATATTCTCTTGCTTTGCTAATACTTTATAAGCTTTATCTTGTCCCATTTATTTCCCTTATTATTGGTTCTATCGTACCTTTGCCTTTTAAAGAGGCTGGTTTTAGTTTTTTTATATCTCTCATTATATCTTTTAATTGAGAATTTTCTACAATTTTATAATTCTCTATACACTCAAAAAGAGCTTTTTGGTTAAAGTAGTTTTTTCCACTTATTACTCTACAGTTAAAAAAAGCAGGCTCAACTGGATTGTGTCCACCTATTTTTTCAAATGCTCCACCTAAAATAACAGCATCTGAGATTTCATAGATGTTATTAAGCTCACCCATAACATCTACCAAAATTATATCACTAGAAAAATCATTTTTCAAGGAGAACTTATGATAACTTATCTCTTTATTTTTTACAAAATCTAAAATAAGTTGATTTACTTTTTCAAATCTCTCTGGATGTCTTGGAACAATAATTAGTTTTCCAAACTCTTTTTCGTAAGAGTTTAAAATCAACTCTTCTTCATTTTCATGGGTACTACCTGCTGTTATTACAAACTCATCTAACTTTGTAAACTTATCTGTTCTTTTAGGTAGTGTTGCAAGTTTAATATTACCTATTACTTCAACATTTTTTGCACCCAACTCTTCAAGTCTATTTTTATCTATTTGGCTTTGGGCAAAAACTTTATCTATATTTTTAAATATTCTTTTATAAAACCAAGAAAACTTCTTATATGAGCTGTATGACCTGTCACTTATTCTTGCATTTATTAAAATAGTTTTTGTCTTTTTTATTTTTGCAAATAAAAAAAGCATATACCAAAGTTCTGCTTCCATCACTAATAAAACTTTTTGTTTATTAATCCAAAATGGAAGAAAAAGCTCATAGGGCAAATATTTTACATTTTTACTTAGTCTTTTTGCCTCTTCATATCCTGTATTTGTAATAACAGATATATTTACCTCTTCTTTTATTGCATCAACTATAGGCTTAATTGCCTTTGTTTCACCAAAAGAGCAAACATGAAACCAAACTTTTGATTCTTTAAAACTACTATTATTTCGTAGAAAAAATCTTGCGGGTAAAGCTTCTTTGTATTTTGTGTTTTTTGATTTAAATAAAATAAAGGGGATTGCTAAAATATATAGTAGTAAAGATACTAAAAAATAAAATATTGAGAAGAGGCTCAAAATTAAGCCTCTACAGTTTCTTCTTCTTTATAAATAATTCTTCCACAGTGTGGACAATTAATAATCTCATCTGATTTAATTACTTCTGCATATGTTTGGTCACTTATTTTCATAAAACATCCGTAACATGCTTGTTTTTTAACAGGAACAACAGCTGTATCTTTTGCCCATCTTTTAATTTTTTCATAGAAAGTTAAAACTTTATTATCAAAGTTTCCTAATAACTCAGCTCTATCTTGATATACAACATTTCTTTCTTTGTTAATCTCTTCAATAGCATTATCAACAGAAACTTGTAACTCTTTAATTCCATTCTCTTCTTCTGTTAACTTCTCTTGTAACTCTTTTAACTCTTCTTCTTTTGCAGTTGAAAGTTTATCAAGTCTTTCAATCTCTTCGTTTGCAAATGAAATTTGTTCTTTTGCAATCTCTTCTTCTAATTGTAAAGCTTTAACTTCTTTTTCTGTTTGAACTACTGCGCCTTTTTTAGAAATATCTTCTAATTTTGACTTTAATTCAGCTAAGTGAATGTTATTTTTAGTTCTTTTTGATTTTATCTCATCAATTTGAGCATAAGTATCATTTATACCTTTTTTAATCTCTTCTGCAATCTCAACAAATGTTGCTAATTTGTCTTTTTCGTTGTCAATTTGTGGTTCAAATGAACTAATTTTGCCGTCAAATTTTGATAATTTGATTAAATCCTCTAAATACTTGTTCAACCGTTTCTCCTTGTATTATAAAAACTGAATGGATTTTTTGAATTCGCCATTATAGCTGTTAATTTATTTTTTTTCAAATATTTTTCAATAAGAGAAAATAAAAGTGCAGTAAAATGGTGCTCACTTTCATAATGTCTTATATCAATTAATGAAATTCCTCTTGATTTTGCTTCCATTGCATCATGATATTTTATATCACCTGTTAAAAAACAATCTGCTTCAACTTCCGAAATCATCGACATACCTGCCCCTGTTACTAAAGCAACTCTTTTAACCTCATCACTACATTTTACAAATTTCAATTCATCAATATCTAATTTTTTTGATATTTCTTCACAAAACTCATTAAATGATGAATTTACATTAGCATATGAGATATATTCTTCACTATTTTCTAAATTTAATCCCAAAATCTCTTTTCCAACATATCTATTTAAATGTGTTTTGTCAATATTTGTATGCATTGCAATTAGTGAAATATTTTTTTGAATCAGTACTTTTAAAATCTTTGTTGCATATGAATCATAATTTACTCTTTTAAGCGCTGAGAAAATCAAAGGATGGTGAGTAATTACTAAAGAGTTTTCTTCCATATTAGAAACTAACTCTTCATCCAAATCTATACTAATATATACTTTTTCAACTTCATCATCATAACTACCTACAATCAATCCAGAGTTATCCCATTTCTCTTGTAAAACAAAAGGTGAAAGTTCATCTAAGTAATTATAAATATCTTTGATTTTCATTATTTACCAATTCTTTTTAATCTATCTTCTTCTTGTTCTTTATATAAAACTGCACATCCCATTGAAAGTTCTCGCACTTTTAAAATATAATTTTGTCTCTCAGTAACAGAGATAGCTTTTCTTGCATCAAGAGTATTAAAAGCGTGACTTGCTAACATACACTGGTCATATGCAGGAAGAGGAAGTCCAGCTTCTAGGCAAGACTTACTTTCATTAAAGGCATCATCAAAATGTTTAAATAACATATCTACATTTGCTACTTCAAAATTATATTTTGAGAACTCATATTCACTCTCTTTATGAACATCTGCATAAGTTGTTTTACCATGTTCATTTTCATTCCAAACTATATCAAATACAGAATCAACCTCTTGTAAATACATAGCTAACCTTTCAGTTCCATATGTAATCTCTACAGCAACTGGATCACAAGCTAAGCCACCAACTTGTTGAAAATATGTAAACTGAGTAACTTCCATACCATCAAGCCAAACTTCCCATCCAAGTCCCCATGCTCCAAGAGTTGGAGATTCCCAGTTATCTTCTACAAATCTTATATCATGTTTAGAGGTATCTAAACCTAAATACTCTAAAGATTGTAAATATAAGTCTTGGATATTATCTGGACTTGGTTTGATTAAAACTTGAAATTGATAGTAAGCCCCTAGTCTATTTGGGTTTTCTCCATATCTTCCATCAGTTGGTCTTCTACTTGGTGCAACATATGCTGTACTCCAAGGTGTTGAGTCTAAACTTCTTAATAGTGTTGCAGGGTGAAATGTTCCAGCACCTGCTGGCATATCATAAGGTTGAACAATATTGCAACCTTGTTGGGCCCAGAATTGTTGTAATTTTAAAAGAAGTTGTGAAAATGTAATCATCTATTTTATTCCTATACTTTGTATCTTATTTTTGTTTTGAATTATACTTTAATGTTATCACACTATTTGAATTAAAAAACAAATAGTGCGATATTTTAAACTATATTAATACTTCTATAGTTTTAGAATCAACTTCAACAGCTTTACTTTTTACTATTCTATCTTCTTTTAATTTTACAGCTAACTCTTTATCTGTAATAGCTAAAATTTGAATAGCTAAATATGCAGCATTGATAGCACCTGCTTTTCCTAGTGCAACAGTAGCAACAGGCATTCCTGAAGGCATTTGAACAGTTGAAAGCATAGCATCCATACCATCCATAGCTCCACCCTTCATTGGAACTCCAATAACAGGTTTAGTAGTAGCTGCTGCTAAAGCACCAGCTAAATGTGCAGCCATACCAGCAGCAGCGATAAAGGCAACAGCACCTTTTTCTTCAGCTTCTTTTACATAGTTTTTAGTTCTCTCAGGAGATCTATGTGCAGAAGAGATAACCATCTCATACTTTACATTAAATTTCTCAAATGTATCAGCACAGTTTTTCATTATTTCGTAATCAGACTTACTACCCATAATTATAGAAACAAAATTCATATTTTTCCTTTTATATTTTTATAAATAGTTGCGATTATATCAAAAAAAATCTAATTATTATATAAAGCTAACTCCTTTGATTTTTTAAAATCCTTTTTACCACTTCCAAGCTTTGGTATTTCATCTACAATTTTTATTTTTGCAGGAATCATCAATTTGTTATCAAATTCTTTGACAATATCTTCTTTTAATTTTAAAACCTTGTGTTCATCAACATGGGAAATTAGTAATATGATTTTTTCACCTTTTTTTTCATCTTCAATTGAAGTAATTATAAAATCAACATCAGAATCTTCTTTTAAAACTAAAAGCTTAGATATTTTATCCTCTATAGAAGATAAACTTATCATCTCTCCTCCAATTTTTGCAAACCTAGAATATCTATCTACTATAGTTATAAAGCCATCCTTATCAATTTTTCCTTTGTCTCCTGTAATATAATATAGTTTTCCATCAATTCTTTTTAAAACTTTTGAAGTTTTTATTTCATCTTTTAAATAGCCTTTCATAACCTGAATACCGCATATAACTATCATACCCTCTTCATTGGTTTTAAGCTCTTTAAGAGTGTTGGGGTCAACTATTTTTATAATGGTTCCAGGTATAGGCATGCCAACACTAGCTTTTTTTGAACCAATTTGAATAGAACCATCACTTGCAAGTGTATCAGGAATATTGCAAGCTACTACCGGAGAAGTCTCTGTAGTACCATACCCTTCTAAAATATCTTTTTCAAATTTCTTTTTAAAATCAACTCTTACCTCATCTCTTAATTTTTCAGCTCCTGCAACTACAAGTCTTAAGCTATCAAACATTGTTTTATTTACTTTTGGATTTTTTGTATATAACCTAAAGAAAGTTGAAGTTCCACACATAATTGTTGCTTTATATTCATCAACTAATTTACCCAGACCAAAGCCATCAGTTGGGTCTGGATGAGCTACACATTTTATACCTTCAATCAGTGGTAAAAAGGTAGTTACCACTATTCCAAAAGCATGAAACAAAGGAAGAGAACCAACAATAATATCATCATGTGTTGCATTAATGATTGTAGCTATTTGCTGAGAATTTCCTAAAATATTATCACCACTTAGCTCAATACCCTTTGGTATATCTTCACTTCCTGATGAGAACAAAATCATCACAGTATCATCTTTTTTTGTTTTACTTAAAAATATTGGTTTTAAAATAAATGAAGGTAGAAGTTTAATCATAGCAAAAGTTATAAAA
This sequence comes from Arcobacter denitrificans (SeqCode), assembly GCF_048571185.1. Taxonomy (GTDB): domain Bacteria; phylum Campylobacterota; class Campylobacteria; order Campylobacterales; family Arcobacteraceae; genus Arcobacter; species Arcobacter denitrificans. The sequence continues at coordinate 676,027 of NZ_CP182350.1, forward strand.
GCACTTGATTTTGATATTTTTTCTTTTACATCTTCAACATAAATAACATCAACTAACTCAAATATCTCTTTTACTTCTATACCTTTTTTCTCTAACTTTTCAATAAACTTTTTAGAAGCAACTAGTGTTTTAATTTCTGCTTGTACAATTGCTTGTTTTATTGAGTTTAGTTCACTTGTATAATTTAGATTTACTACTGTTTTTCCTAACATCAAACAAGAATAATTTATAAAAGCCCCTGCTGCTGTTGAAGGAAGAAGTAAGCCTACATTTTGTCCTTTTATTTGTTTTTCTAACAAATTTTTAAATAAAATTGAGGCGGTTAAAAATTTATTTCCTGATAGATTTACTCCTGTAGAGTCTGCAAAAATCAGATCATTTGATACTGATTTTAATCTATCAAAAATTACTTCGTTTAATGTAGCTAAATTATCTGTATGCTCTTGCCAAGCTATAGTTGACAAGTTTACAATATCCTGTTTTATACTAACAGCATTTGCTTTTGTTTTTTTTACTCTTTTTCCAAAAGATACTGTTACGCTATTTACTTTGTATGAGTCTTTATATTTTTTACTTGCCCTTGAAAAAATTGTTTCCCAAAGACCTCTTATATAAAATGGCACTACTCTTATATCACTAGTTGTTAATTCTAAGATTTTTTCAAACCCTTTTTTAAACTCACCTAAGTGTCCATTTCTAGTAATACTTCCTTCTGGAAAAAGAACTACGATATTTCCCTTATCCAATTCATCTGCAACTATTTTAATCGTATTTTTACTTCCTGTAGTTCCTATGGGTATTGTTTTAAACATCCTTAAAAGCCAATTTAAATACCACTTGTTATAGATTGGCTTATGCATTACAAATTTTACTTCCCTTGGAACTGCCATTAATACTACTGCCCAATCTATCCATGAAGTATGATTTCCAAGTAATAATACCCCACCAGTTGATGGTATGTTTTTTATTCCACTAACTTCTAGTTTATATTTTATTCCAATAACACTTTTTAGAAATAATAGTATTAAAGACTGAGGTAGTTTTATTACAGTGTAAACTGTTCCTATTATTGTAATAAGCAAAATTAAATATATAGTATTGAGTGGGTTTAGATTATAAAAAGAGACAAGGGTTGTCATACATAACATTAAAAACATTGCAACAGAGTGAAACCAGTTATTTCCCGCTAATACTGTTCCTAGTATTTTTTTCTTTGCATTAAATTGAATTAGTGCATTTAAAGGAACGACAAACATCCCTCCAAAGATTCCAAAAAGGAAAAAAGAGACTCCTATAAAAAATGGACTTTGAGCTACGGTTGCTGCATAAATAGTCGTTGCCATTCCTAGTGCTGATAAAGGTATAGTTCCTACTTCTATATAGTGTCTTGAAATACGAGAATAAAGAATAGAACCAACTGCAATACCGATTCCTGATACCCCAATTACTGCATTTATTACAAATACATCAGTAACATTTAAATACTCTTTTGCAAAAGATGGAAAAACTGCCATCATTCCTTGGGAGACTCCCCAAAATACTGAAAGTCCTATAACAGATAAAAATATAACACTATTTGAAGAGAGTACTTTTAAATTTTTGTTTAAAAGTTCTCCTTTAAGTAAAGCAACCTTATCTAAAGTCAACTCTTTATCTCTTTTATAATAGGTATTTACTCTTCTTAAAACTAAAAAAGAGACTATCATTTCTAGAAAAGCAACAGGCAAAATATAATATGTCAAAGGCAATATTGCATATAAGAGTTCCTCTTTTGTATTTAAGAGTTCTAGATGATTGCTATTATAAAAGCCTTCAAAAAAGAAGGAAGCACCTGCTATTGAAAAGAGTATTGCAATTATAGAGATTGCTTGCAGGGCTGAGTTTCCAGTTGATAGATTTTTTTTGCCATATATATCAAGTATTAGTCCAAACTTTGCAGGTGAGTATATGGCACTTTGAGCTGCCAATAAAACCAATACAAACATGGCTAAATAAAAATTTGAAATAACATAAGCAAATATCATAAGAAGTGATAATAAAAAGGAAGAAACAGCCCCATATATCAAAATATTTTTCTTATTATACTTATCTGATAAATATCCACTTAGTGTAAAAAGAAGTATAAAAGGAATAAGAATTAAAGCATTTATAATAGATATCCAAATTACTTGCACACTTCCATCAAATATCTTAAAAGCAATATTTTGTAAAAATATTTTATGGGCAATATCCACAACAACATTACAAAATACTACAAATAAAAAGGCAAATTTTATAATTACAAGATTATTTATTTTACTCATTATTTACTTTTTTTCTTCATTATTTTCATCTAATACTCCATAAGCTTCATTTTGTTTTGAAGTATAAATATTTATGCATAAGAAGTCAAGTTAAACTTGTAAGCGTGCAACCAAGTTGTAACTTTTATTTCTACTCATATATATTAAAACAGTGCTTTTATCTCTTCACTATTTAAAAGTTTACCTGTTGATTTCACTTCACCATTTATCACAAGTCCTGGTGTACTCATAACACCATAAGCCATAATTTTTTCTATATCTTCTACTTTTTCTATTTGAGCAAAAACTCCTGCATCAGCAAGAGCTTTTTTTGCATTTTCTTCCAAGGCTTTACACTTTGTGCAACCTGTTCCTAAAATCTCTATTTTCATTATATCTCTCCAATATGCTCTTTTAATGTATATATATACGTATCTATCTCTAATTCATCATATCTCTCAACCCTAACAGGCATTCGTACAAACTCTGCCCCTTCAAACTCATCTAAATAATCCCAATAATTAATCAAATTTGATGAAGTAAATAAAAACCCATGTACAGTATCTCCATCTGGGTTAAGTCTAATTCCTGGATATCCCATCCCTGCACTCCATCCAGCATCAATCAAAAAGCCTTTTACAGTTGCAGGTACAAATTTACCCACAATTTTTTCCATTACATGGGCATTTGGACAGTTTGGCATAAGTGTACCATAAACAAAAAGTGTCTCAGTCATTATTTTTCAGCTTTAAATAGTTGATAAATAGATGAAAAGTCTTCATCCCCTTTACCTAACATTTTCATTCTAGAAAATAGCTCTTTAGGAATAGCTGCACTATATAGTGGTTGATTTAAACTAAAAGCTAGATTTTGTAGTAAATGTAAATCTTTATTAATGGCATTATTTGAAAAATGTGCTGAAAAGTCTTCATCAATTAGTTTTTGAGTTTTTGCTTTTAAAACTAATGATTGTCCGCCACCAACTCCTAAAATACTTAAAGCTTCTTTCTTATCGATATCACAACTCTCAGCTAATGCTGTACACTCTGCTAAAGTTGTCATAAAAGAACCAAGACAAAGGTTATTGATAAGTTTCATCTTTGTAGCACTTGCAGGTTTTTCTAAATAAAATATCTCTTTTGCTATTTTTTCTAGTATGGGCTTAACACTATCAAAAACCTCTTTTTTACCTGAACTTACAACTGTTAGTTCACCTTTAAGTGCTGGAGCAACACTTCCAAAAACTGGATTCTCTAAATAGTAAGCACCTAAAGTATTTACTGCTTCGTGAAACTTTAAAACATCATCATAATGATTTGTTGTCAAATCTATAATAGTCTTGCCTTTTAATTCTTCACACAAAAGTCCATCTGGCATTGAAAAGATATTATTAACAGCAGGAGAATCAAATAAACACATAAAAATAGTATCACACTTTGATAACAACTCTTTAGGAGAGTTTGCAATCTCATAACCCAAATCTTTTATTTTTTCACTATTTCTATTATATACAATCAGTTCTTCGCCAACATCCCTTAATCTTGATGCGATAGCACATCCAAGATTTCCAAGTCCTATAAAACCTATAGACATATTTTCTCCTAAGTTTTTTATATGTATTATAAGGATATTAAATTAAATAAAGATGATATTTTAAAATTGAATTGAAAGAAGTGTTGAAAAGATGAGTTAACTCATCTTCTCTTTTATTTTAAGTCAGCTAAGATTTTAGCTTTTAGTTTAGGAATTGTAAATCCAAATTGGTCAAATAAATCATTTGCAGGACCAGAAGCCCCAAAGCTATCCATACCATAAACCACATCAGCAAACTTATAATACTCTAGTCCACGTGCAGCTTCTACAGCAAATACTTTTGTATTTGGTTCAATGATTGTATCAATGTATGTTTTGTCTTGTTCTACTAGTAAGTCATAACAAGGAACAGAGACAATATTTGCTATTACACCCTCTTCTTCAAGTGCACATCCAGTTTGAAGAGCAAGCATCAATTCACTTCCTGATGCCATAATTGTAACAGTTGCATTTTCTCTTTTCTTAACTAGATATCCACCATTTGCAACTTCACCAAATGCTCTATCATCTTTTAATACTTTTAGCCCTTGTCTTGAACAAACAAATGCAGAAGGAGCATTTAATTTTAATGCCACTTTCCAAGAAGCCACATTTTCACTTGCATCAGCTGGTCTAAATACATAAAAGTTTGGCAATGCTCTAAATTGTGTTAAATGCTCAATTGGCTGATGAGTTGGTCCATCTTCTCCCACACCTATAGAATCATGTGTCCAAACAAAATGTTGTGGGATACTTGCAAGTGCCGCTATTCTAGCAGCTGGTTTTAAATAATCAGAAAAAACAAAGAATGTAGCAGAGAATACTCTAAATAGTCCATATAAATTCATAGCATTACAAATAGATGCCATAGCATGTTCTTTGATACCAAAGTGGATATTTTTACCACTTGGGAAATCTCCAGCACCTTTTAATTCTGTCTTATTAGATGGTGCTAAATCCGCACTTCCACCCATAAAACCTGGAAGAGCTTGAGATATAGCATTAAGAATTTTATGATTTGAATCTCTTGTTGCTACACTTGAATCTGCTTCAAATTCAGGATAAACAATAGAATCTAAATCTGGATTTTGTAGTTTTTCTATTTTCTCTTTAGACTCATTTGATAAAGAATCATTCCAAGCTTTTTCGCTCTCAGGACCAGTTGTCGTTTTATCAAAAGCAGCTTTTACTTCTTCAGAAACATAAAAAAACTCTTCTGGGTTAAACCCTGCTTTTGTTTTTGAAGCAGCAATTTCATCAGCACCTAAAGGAGCACCATGCGTATGGTGACTTCCTTCCATAGTAGCAGCACCTTTTCCAATAGCAGTTTTTGCTATAATTAGAACTGGTTTAGTTGCACTTTTTGCTTTTGTAAAAGAATCATCAATTTGTGTAAAATCATGCCCATCTATTTCTAATACTTCAAAATCAATTGCTTCAAATCTTTTTTTAACATCTTCACTCCAAGCAATAGAAGTATCACCTTCAATTGTAATAGAGTTTGAATCATAAATAATAACTAAATTATCAAGTCCAAGGTGTCCAGCAGTTGCTGTTGCTTCATAAGATAAACCTTCTTGTAAATCTCCATCTCCACATAAACAAAAAACTTTGTGATTTATTACATCTTCACTTAAAATATTTTTTGCATATTTACTAGCCATTGCAAAACCAACTGCATTTGCAATACCTTGTCCTAATGGTCCAGTTGTAATTTCTATACCATGCGTGTGTCCATATTCTGGATGTCCTGGAGTTTTAGAATTTGTTTGTCTAAAGTTTTTGATGTCTTCAATACTTACATCAAATCCCCAAAGATGTAATAAAGAATAAACTAATCCAGTTGCATGACCACCTGAAAAAACTAATCTATCTCTGTTAAGCCACTTTGAATTTGCTGGGTTTACATTTAAATGTTTGCTCAATACTGTTGCAATATCAGCTAAACCCATAGGTGCACCGGGGTGTCCTGAGTTTGCTTTTTGAACCATATCTGAAGCCAAGAACCTGATTGTATCCGCTTGTTTTTGAAGTAAATTATTTGACATATTTTTCCTACTGTGTTGTGAGTTTTAAATTGTATTTTGCGGATTATAACTAATTTTTTATAAAGATAAAATTTGTAGAAAAGAGAAGTCTCTCTTTTCTACTTATTAAAAGTCTGGATCAATTGAAACATCATCGTCAATAAGTACTTTTACATTTGAACTTATTCCCTCATAAACATTAAATGTTTCTCCATCAATTTCTTCTTGTCCTTTACTAGACCATTTTTCATCTCCACCTTCAAGAGTAACTTTATCATCACTATCTCCGAAGATTTTTAGTTCATTGTCATTATCTTCAATATTTAAAATGTCATCCAGATTTATACTTATCTCTTGTGCTTGTCCATTAGTTAAGTCCAAGTTCTCGATACTTTTTATTTGTGTATGTTCTAATATACTTCCTAAATCTATATCTTCATTGGTTAAAACTAAAGTATCTTCACCTTTTCCACCATCAATTTTATTCCAGTTATCTCCAGCTTTGATTATATCATCACCTTTTCCTGCATCAATACTTGACCAATTATTACTATTTGCGTCACCCACTTGAAGAGTATCATCTCCACTGCCTAATTTAATTTCATCCCAATTATCTCCAGCTTTGATATTATCATCACCTTTATCAGCATCAATTTTTGACCAGTTTGTACTATCTCCATCTCCAATTGTAAGATTATCATCTCCTTTTTCAAGATCAACATCATTCCAATTATCTCCAGCAATAATAACATCATCATTGTCACTTGTTTCAAGTTCATCCCAATGATTAGTTCTACCATCACCTTCATTTACTGCATTTTCTGTTATTGGATCTTCTATAGGTGTTGAAGTATCATTATTATCTGAAGTAGGTGCAATTACATTCATACCTACATTAAATGATGTAGTATCTCCATCTTCATCACTTGCTGTTACGTTAAATGTTTCAAGAACATCTGATGTAAAATCAGAAGAATTTACACTATATATATATGCTCCAGTAGCAAAATTTACTGCTAATGTTGCTCCCAATGGAGTAGTAATAGGCATATCAGCTGAAGTATAATCTGTACCACCTATTGAAATTTTTGTTAATGTTATCTCTCCATCACCACCACTTACATTATCTAATATATTTCCATTTACAGTTGCTATTTCATCATTTGATGGTATTGATAAACTTAATTGTGTTGAATCTGTTACAACAGTAGTTTCTACATCTCCTGCTTGTGCTAAAACATCTAAATAACTTGTATCACTTATTCCACTTCCCATAGCTATTACATGAAGACTATCTACATATGTATCTACAAAATTGTTCCATCCATTTTGATAAGAGCTATCTAACCAACCATTTTCATAATCACTTCCTGTATTATAATATTGGTCATATCCTTCATTATTCTCTTTTGTTGGTTCACCATCTGAAATAAAGTATGCAACTGTTCTATCTGCACTTGGTTCACTATAGTTATGGTATGTTTCATAAACTGCATCTTCATAGTTTGTATATCCACCAGCACTTAAGTCATCTATTGCAGAAATTGCATCTTCTGCACTCATCCAATTATTTATAGCTTGACCTTCACTATTAAATGTTACAAGTTTTACATTTACACTACCTTGTGATTCATACTCATTTATCATATTTTCTAAGGCTTCTTTTGCTAAAGCTAATCTATTTACATCCTCATGATTATTTGTCATACTTCCTGAGACATCCAGCGTAATTACCACATTTGTTGCTATGGCAGCTGCTGTACCATCAAAACTTAATGTTTGTGTTTCATCTATACTTTCTGGTGTTGCATCTACTACTGGAACGACTACATTAATATTTACATTAAATGCAGTTGTATCACCATCTTCATCTCTTGCTGTTACAACAAATGTTTCAGAAACATCTGCTGAAAAGTTATTTGAACTTCCAGAATATGTATAATCTCCTGTTGTAAAATCAATATTTAATGTTGCTCCTTCAGCAGTTGTAATTGGCATATCGGTTGAAGTATAATCTGTATCACCCATTGTTATTTTTGTCAATGTTATATCTCCATCACCACCACTTACATTATCTAAAATATTTCCAGAAATTGTGTCAGAGCTAACTGTATTTGATAAAGTATTATTTAAATCATTTGCATCATCTACAACTATTACATTATTGTTTTCTACTATTTCAGATAAATATTGTGTCAATGAATCATCGCCTATACCTACTGCATAACTATGAGTAAATGATAAGGCTTTATATGTGTCAGCTATTGCATCCGTTACACCTGTTGTATCATAACCATTTCCAGTTCTTGTTTCATATGTACCATTATTATTTGTATCTGCCATATTATATGTTGGTTTACCATCTGATACAAAATATGAAATCATTTGATCACTTGTAGGTACAGTCTCACTATTCATTGCTGTTGTTACATCTACTAGCGCATCATCATAGTTTGTACCACCATCAGCAGTAAACCCATTTATATATGCTTTTGCTTCTGATACACTTAGCCATACTGAACCTATATTTCCTGTTAGTGTTTGGCCATAATTAGCAAATGATGTTAACATAACTTTTACATCACCTAACTCACTATATTTATCAATCATATTTATTGTTGATTCTTTTGCTAATTCTAATTTATCACCTTTCATACTTCCCGACACATCAAAAGTAAGCACTAAGTTTGTAGCAATAGAATTATCACTAATTTCTAGTGTTTGTGTTTCATCTATACTTTCTGGTACTTGGTCAATTGCATCTGCCATAGAAGAAGTACTATCTTCAACTAAGGTGATAGTTGTATCAACAGTTGCTGGGTTTCCTGCAACATCTGTTGTTGTAACATTTATTGATATTTCACCAGATGATAATTCACTTACGTCATAATCTTCAAGAGAATAAGATCCATCATTTTGCACTTGCACTGTTGTAGTTACAGTGTTAACACCATCTGTTAATTCTATATTTATAGTTTGTCCAGATTCAATATCGGTCGTAGTTCCTGAAATATCTAAAGTTTCTGTTGTACTGTCAAAATTAACTGTATTTCCATTTCCATCAACAAAACTCACAGGCTCTACATAAAAACCGCTATCACTCGCTTGTCCATTATCTGTATGTGCATCAAATGCTATGTAAGCAAAGTTTTCACCTAGATCATCAATAGTAAGATTAATATCTCCACCATTACTTTCAAAAGTACCTACAGTTATTGCATCCCCATTTGAATCAAAGGCAACCCATCCCCCTTCAAATGATTCACTTGCAGGGACATTTAATTTAAATGTTGCACTAGAAGAGTCTTGGTTAAGAGCAACTAAAAGTGTTTCATTATCATCGATTCCACTTTCACTCTCATTTTGGTTATTTTGAATACCAACTCCATACTCGGTTGTTATAGCAGTTTCATTTACACTATTAAGTTTTATACTACCAGGATTATTAAAGTTTCCTGTCATAAAATTATCACCATTGTAAGCATATGCTGTATATGTTGCATCTGCTGTACTTGTAATCTCTGCATTATCAATTGTAATATTAGCTATTGTATCCATATCTACAGTATCACTTGCACTTGCAGTATTACCATAAGTATCCTCACTACTTAAGTTAACTGTTAATTCTCCATCATTTAATGAACTTACATCAAAGTTTTCGATAGTAAATGTGCCATCATTATTTATTGTTACATTTGCTGGGTCAATTTCAATAGTACTATTCCCATCTGTTACACTCAATGCAGTAATAGTTGCTCCAACTTCAATTTGACCACTTATAGTAGCTTTTTCAGCACTTCCCTCACTTGCATCAATAACATCATTTGAGTCACTTGCATCTACAATTGAAACTGTTGCAGTTGTTGAGTTGTCTACATCATCATCAATTATTTCTCCTGTTGCTGTATCACTGTAAGTAACTTTAGATGAAATTGCTTCATTTGATGAATCAATTCCACTAACTGAAACAATATAAGACTCATTATTTTCATCAATTGTATCTTCAATAGTATCATTGAACACAAATACTCCACTTGTACCACCATAAACTCTTACAGTAGTTTGAGATGCATAATCAGAAGATTGAGCACCATTTGTTGCTGTTGGAGTATAGTTTAAGTTAACTTCTACCCATTCTCCAGCAGGAACTCTAACTTCATTTCCATTCTCATCAACTAGTGTAATTTTATGAACTAATGTTCCACCTTCTGTAGTTTGTGCATCATCAATTTGTACGTAAATATTTTCAGGTAAACTATCTGTTGCTAAATTAGTTGGATTAAGGATTAAAGATGTCGTTTGAGCATCACCATCTCCATCAGTTGCAATAATTGGTATATTAATTTGACCACCTAATAAAGAAGCACTCTGTGTTATAGAATAATTTCCACTTACTGAATCTATAGAAACAGTTGCCGATCCATCATCTTTTGATAAAGTCAATTTATCCGAACTTAAAGTCCAACTATCTAATTCACCTAAACTAAATGTACCTTCACCATCAGCACCAAATGATACATCAATATTTGCATCATCATCTAGTGTTCCTGTAGTAGTTACTTCTGAAGCTATCATGCTTATATCATCGATTGCCATACCCCAGTTATCACTACCTTCACCAACTTCTTTGAATTCTAATCTGTTAGTTCCATCACCAGAACCTCCAACTACTTCAATAGAAGATGTATTCCATCCTTCTTGATTTCCTTCAATAACTTGAATAAGTTCTCCACCCCAATAAACTTCTAGGACTCCTGAATCTGATTCATTTACTTGTGTAAAGGCTTTATCAGCATATGCAAAGTTTAACTCATATACCACATCATCTTGAACTCCACCAATGATTTGTCCAATATGAGTATTTTCTACATCACTATCTCCACTATTATTAGTCTCACCTAAGTCCATATAATTTGAACCATCAGCTGTTCCAACACTTGCATGCGCACCTTCATGTGGCTCCATCCATTCTGAAGTTGGACTCATAAGTTGCCAACCTTCCATAGACTGCATACCAGACCAGTTTCCACCTGAAATATCTTGGTCAACAATGAAGCCTTTATTTCCACTTCCACCAACTCTATGACCAGTGATATCTTCAAAACTTCCATTTATAATTAAGTTAGTAAATTGACTATTATCTAAACTAATACCGTTTTCATTTGAATCATCTATTGAAACAACATCATCTGCTATTGTTATATCTAAAGTAGTCTCTTCACTATTTTCATCATTTGAAGCAATAACTTTTAAACCAAGTGTTTGAGCATCTTCGCTAGCTGTATCCATATGATCAACTACATCCATTAACTCAAATGTATATGATGTTCCATCCTCAGATAACGTTGCTGTAAATACTGTACTATCTTCTGTTTCACCTACTAGTGTTTTTCCATTAGCACTTACTGTTAAAGTTATCTCTTTTCCATTAGAAGTCAATGTAGTAGTTTGATTAGTTGAGAATAATACCTGATCAACATTATCTAGTGTAATATCTCCAGTAGCAACTTTCTGTGTTGCATATCCATCATTATCATTAGTATCAATTAGTGCATCTTCATCAACTACTACAGAGTTTGCATGCACATTTACAGTTTTATCAATTATTGTAGTTGTAACACTATCATTACTTACAACTAAATTTTCAAAGTTACCTCCACTTATTTCATAGTTACCAGATGTATCTTTTGCAATACTTATCTTAAAGTCTTCATTACCTTCTACTTCACTATCTTTAACAGTTTCAACAGATATGGTAGCTTTTGTTTGATTTGCTTTTATTACAACATCTTGTGTTACATCAACAATATCTCCACTTTCAGTAGTAATATGTCCTGTAACAACTTTAATTGTTACATCAGTTTGAGCTTTTTCATCTATTTCAATAGTATATTTAGCAGTTTTTCCCTCTTTTACTTCACTTGGACCAGAAATTGTTAAATTAACCAAGTCTGTAGTATCAGATACTGTAACTGTCGCACTATCTGTAGTAACTAAGTTTTCAAATTCATCTCCACCACTTACAGTTTCAACTGAAATATCATATGACTCTGAATCATTATAAACATCATTATCTTGTACATCAAATGGTGTTGATTCTACAATTGTTCCTGGTACATAATCAGTTGTGAATGTAATAGTTGAACCATTATCTAAAGTAATTACAAGTGGTCCATCTGTTGGTGTTGAAGTTAATGTTGCTCCTACTGTTGCTGTTCCAGCACCTTCATTTACAGATACATCATTTAATGTCAATGTTGTATCTGTTGCTGTATCACCTACTACTGTTTCAACTGGACTATTAGTTGAACCTGTTCCTACTACTAGGTTCTCATAATTACCATCATTTGAGTCTACACTTGCTGTTACACTTAATGTTTGATCAGCTTCTGAATATACATCATCACTTGGTGCATCTACTGTTACACTTCCACTTAATTTTCCAGCTTCTATTGTAATTGTCTCACCATTTGAAAGTGTTACTGTTACATCATTTTGAGGAGCTTTATCTCCTGCAATTGTTGCTGTATAAGTGATTTCTCCACCCTCAGTCACATTTGCATCTGCTGTTAGATTTACTGTTGTTGTATCTATTGTATCTGCTACATTTACTGTTACATCAGATCCGTTAGCTACTAGGTTTTCAAACCCTCCACCAGAAATTGTATCAATTGCGTTTGTTACATCTGCTGCATCTAAGTATACATCATCACTTTGTGCATCTATTGTTACAGTTCCTTTTGAAGCATCATCTGCAATTGTAATTGTCTCACCATTATCTAAAGTTACACTTACTTCTCCATCTGCTTTTACTTCATTACCATTTGCATCTGTTAATGTTACAGTATAAGTGATTTCTCCACCTTCTGCATCTGCATCTGCTGTAAGAGTTGCTGTTACTGTATCTGTTGTATCACCTACTACTGTTTCAACTGGACTATTAGTTGAACCTGTTCCTACTACTAGGTTCTCATAATTACCATCATTTGAGTCTACACTTGCTGTTACACTTAATGTTTGATCAGCTTCTGAATATACATCATCACTTGGTGCATCTACTGTTACACTTCCACTTAATTTTCCAGCTTCTATTGTAATTGTCTCACCATTTGAAAGTGTTACTGTTACATCATTTTGAGGAGCTTTATCTCCTGCAATTGTTGCTGTATAAGTGATTTCTCCACCCTCAGTCACATTTGCATCTGCTGTTAGATTTACTGTTGTTGTATCTATTGTATCTGCTACATTTACTGTTACATCAGATCCGTTAGCTACTAGGTTTTCAAACCCTCCACCAGAAATTGTATCAATTGCGTTTGTTACATCTGCTGCATCTAAGTATACATCATCACTTTGTGCATCTATTGTTACAGTTCCTTTTGAAGCATCATCTGCAATTGTAATTGTCTCACCATTATCTAAAGTTACACTTACTTCTCCATCTGCTTTTACTTCATTACCATTTGCATCTGTTAATGTTACAGTATAAGTGATTTCTCCACCTTCTGCATCTGCATCTGCTGTAAGAGTTGCTGTTACTGTATCTGTTGTATCACCTACTACTGTTTCAACTGGACTATTAGTTGAACCTGTTCCTACTACTAGGTTCTCATAATTACCATCATTTGAGTCTACACTTGCTGTTACACTTAATGTTTGATCAGCTTCTGAATATACATCATCACTTGGTGCATCTACTGTTACACTTCCACTTAATTTTCCAGCTTCTATTGTAATTGTCTCACCATTTGAAAGTGTTACTGTTACATCATTTTGAGGAGCTTTATCTCCTGCAATTGTTGCTGTATAAGTGATTTCTCCACCCTCAGTCACATTTGCATCTGCTGTTAGATTTACTGTTGTTGTATCTATTGTATCTGCTACATTTACTGTTACATCAGATCCGTTAGCTACTAGGTTTTCAAACCCTCCACCAGAAATTGTATCAATTGCGTTTGTTACATCTGCTGCATCTAAGTATACATCATCACTTTGTGCATCTATTGTTACAGTTCCTTTTGAAGCATCATCTGCAATTGTAATTGTCTCACCATTATCTAAAGTTACACTTACTTCTCCATCTGCTTTTACTTCATTACCATTTGCATCTGTTAATGTTACAGTATAAGTGATTTCTCCACCTTCTGCATCTGCATCTGCTGTAAGAGTTGCTGTTACTGTATCTGTTGTATCACCTACTACTGTTTCAACTGGACTATTAGTTGAACCTGTTCCTACTACTAGGTTCTCATAATTACCATCATTTGAGTCTACACTTGCTGTTACACTTAATGTTTGATCAGCTTCTGAATATACATCATCACTTGGTGCATCTACTGTTACACTTCCACTTAATTTTCCAGCTTCTATTGTAATTGTCTCACCATTTGAAAGTGTTACTGTTACATCATTTTGAGGAGCTTTATCTCCTGCAATTGTTGCTGTATAAGTGATTTCTCCACCCTCAGTCACATTTGCATCTGCTGTTAGATTTACTGTTGTTGTATCTATTGTATCTGCTACATTTACTGTTACATCAGATCCGTTAGCTACTAGGTTTTCAAACCCTCCACCAGAAATTGTATCAATTGCGTTTGTTACATCTGCTGCATCTAAGTATACATCATCACTTTGTGCATCTATTGTTACAGTTCCTTTTGAAGCATCATCTGCAATTGTAATTGTCTCACCATTATCTAAAGTTACACTTACTTCTCCATCTGCTTTTACTTCATTACCATTTGCATCTGTTAATGTTACAGTATAAGTGATTTCTCCACCTTCTGCATCTGCATCTGCTGTAAGAGTTGCTGTTACTGTATCTGTTGTATCACCTACTACTGTTTCAACTGGACTATTAGTTGAACCTGTTCCTACTACTAGGTTCTCATAATTACCATCATTTGAGTCTACACTTGCTGTTACACTTAATGTTTGATCAGCTTCTGAATATACATCATCACTTGGTGCATCTACTGTTACACTTCCACTTAATTTTCCAGCTTCTATTGTAATTGTCTCACCATTTGAAAGTGTTACTGTTACATCATTTTGAGGAGCTTTATCTCCTGCAATTGTTGCTGTATAAGTGATTTCTCCACCCTCAGTCACATTTGCATCTGCTGTTAGATTTACTGTTGTTGTATCTATTGTATCTGCTACATTTACTGTTACATCAGATCCGTTAGCTACTAGGTTTTCAAACCCTCCACCAGAAATTGTATCAATTGCGTTTGTTACATCTGCTGCATCTAAGTATACATCATCACTT
This sequence comes from Arcobacter denitrificans (SeqCode), assembly GCF_048571185.1. Lineage (GTDB taxonomy): Bacteria > Campylobacterota > Campylobacteria > Campylobacterales > Arcobacteraceae > Arcobacter > Arcobacter denitrificans. The sequence continues at coordinate 691,179 of NZ_CP182350.1, forward strand.
TGTGCATCTATTGTTACAGTTCCTTTTGAAGCATCATCTGCAATTGTAATTGTCTCACCATTATCTAAAGTTACACTTACTTCTCCATCTGCTTTTACTTCATTACCATTTGCATCTGTTAATGTTACAGTATAAGTGATTTCTCCACCTTCTGCATCTGCATCTGCTGTAAGAGTTGCTGTTACTGTATCTGTTGTATCACCTACTACTGTTTCAACTGGACTATTAGTTGAACCTGTTCCTACTACTAGGTTCTCATAATTACCATCATTTGAGTCTACACTTGCTGTTACACTTAATGTTTGATCAGCTTCTGAATATACATCATCACTTGGTGCATCTACTGTTACACTTCCACTTAATTTTCCAGCTTCTATTGTAATTGTCTCACCATTTGAAAGTGTTACTGTTACATCATTTTGAGGAGCTTTATCTCCTGCAATTGTTGCTGTATAAGTGATTTCTCCACCCTCAGTCACATTTGCATCTGCTGTTAGATTTACTGTTGTTGTATCTATTGTATCTGCTACATTTACTGTTACATCAGATCCGTTAGCTACTAGGTTTTCAAACCCTCCACCAGAAATTGTATCAATTGCGTTTGTTACATCTGCTGCATCTAAGTATACATCATCACTTTGTGCATCTATTGTTACAGTTCCTTTTGAAGCATCATCTGCAATTGTAATTGTCTCACCATTATCTAAAGTTACACTTACTTCTCCATCTGCTTTTACTTCATTACCATTTGCATCTGTTAATGTTACAGTATAAGTGATTTCTCCACCTTCTGCATCTGCATCTGCTGTAAGAGTTGCTGTTACTGTATCTGTTGTATCACCTACTACTGTTTCAACTGGACTATTAGTTGAACCTGTTCCTACTACTAGGTTCTCATAATTACCATCATTTGAGTCTACACTTGCTGTTACACTTAATGTTTGATCAGCTTCTGAATATACATCATCACTTGGTGCATCTACTGTTACACTTCCACTTAATTTTCCAGCTTCTATTGTAATTGTCTCACCATTTGAAAGTGTTACTGTTACATCATTTTGAGGAGCTTTATCTCCTGCAATTGTTGCTGTATAAGTGATTTCTCCACCCTCAGTCACATTTGCATCTGCTGTTAGATTTACTGTTGTTGTATCTATTGTATCTGCTACATTTACTGTTACATCAGATCCGTTAGCTACTAGGTTTTCAAACCCTCCACCAGAAATTGTATCAATTGCGTTTGTTACATCTGCTGCATCTAAGTATACATCATCACTTTGTGCATCTATTGTTACAGTTCCTTTTGAAGCATCATCTGCAATTGTAATTGTCTCACCATTATCTAAAGTTACACTTACTTCTCCATCTGCTTTTACTTCATTACCATTTGCATCTGTTAATGTTACAGTATAAGTGATTTCTCCACCTTCTGCATCTGCATCTGCTGTAAGAGTTGCTGTTACTGTATCTGTTGTATCACCTACTACTGTTTCAACTGGACTATTAGTTGAACCTGTTCCTACTACTAGGTTCTCATAATTACCATCATTTGAGTCTACACTTGCTGTTACACTTAATGTTTGATCAGCTTCTGAATATACATCATCACTTGGTGCATCTACTGTTACACTTCCACTTAATTTTCCAGCTTCTATTGTAATTGTCTCACCATTTGAAAGTGTTACTGTTACATCATTTTGAGGAGCTTTATCTCCTGCAATTGTTGCTGTATAAGTGATTTCTCCACCCTCAGTCACATTTGCATCTGCTGTTAGATTTACTGTTGTTGTATCTATTGTATCTGCTACATTTACTGTTACATCAGATCCGTTAGCTACTAGGTTTTCAAACCCTCCACCAGAAATTGTATCAATTGCGTTTGTTACATCTGCTGCATCTAAGTATACATCATCACTTTGTGCATCTATTGTTACAGTTCCTTTTGAAGCATCATCTGCAATTGTAATTGTCTCACCATTATCTAAAGTTACACTTACTTCTCCATCTGCTTTTACTTCATTACCATTTGCATCTGTTAATGTTACAGTATAAGTGATTTCTCCACCTTCTGCATCTGCATCTGCTGTAAGAGTTGCTGTTACTGTATCTGTTGTATCACCTACTACTGTTTCAACTGGACTATTAGTTGAACCTGTTCCTACTACTAGGTTCTCATAATTACCATCATTTGAGTCTACACTTGCTGTTACACTTAATGTTTGATCAGCTTCTGAATATACATCATCACTTGGTGCATCTACTGTTACACTTCCACTTAATTTTCCAGCTTCTATTGTAATTGTCTCACCATTTGAAAGTGTTACTGTTACATCATTTTGAGGAGCTTTATCTCCTGCAATTGTTGCTGTATAAGTGATTTCTCCACCCTCAGTCACATTTGCATCTGCTGTTAGATTTACTGTTGTTGTATCTATTGTATCTGCTACATTTACTGTTACATCAGATCCGTTAGCTACTAGGTTTTCAAACCCTCCACCAGAAATTGTATCAATTGCGTTTGTTACATCTGCTGCATCTAAGTATACATCATCACTTTGTGCATCTATTGTTACAGTTCCTTTTGAAGCATCATCTGCAATTGTAATTGTCTCACCATTATCTAAAGTTACACTTACTTCTCCATCTGCTTTTACTTCATTACCATTTGCATCTGTTAATGTTACAGTATAAGTGATTTCTCCACCTTCTGCATCTGCATCTGCTGTAAGAGTTGCTGTTACTGTATCTGTTGTATCACCTACTACTGTTTCAACTGGACTATTAGTTGAACCTGTTCCTACTACTAGGTTCTCATAATTACCATCATTTGAGTCTACACTTGCTGTTACACTTAATGTTTGATCAGCTTCTGAATATACATCATCACTTGGTGCATCTACTGTTACACTTCCACTTAATTTTCCAGCTTCTATTGTAATTGTCTCACCATTTGAAAGTGTTACTGTTACATCATTTTGAGGAGCTTTATCTCCTGCAATTGTTGCTGTATAAGTGATTTCTCCACCCTCAGTCACATTTGCATCTGCTGTTAGATTTACTGTTGTTGTATCTATTGTATCTGCTACATTTACTGTTACATCAGATCCGTTAGCTACTAGGTTTTCAAACCCTCCACCAGAAATTGTATCAATTGCGTTTGTTACATCTGCTGCATCTAAGTATACATCATCACTTTGTGCATCTATTGTTACAGTTCCTTTTGAAGCATCATCTGCAATTGTAATTGTCTCACCATTATCTAAAGTTACACTTACTTCTCCATCTGCTTTTACTTCATTACCATTTGCATCTGTTAATGTTACAGTATAAGTGATTTCTCCACCTTCTGCATCTGCATCTGCTGTAAGAGTTGCTGTTACTGTATCTGTTGTATCACCTACTACTGTTTCAACTGGACTATTAGTTGAACCTGTTCCTACTACTAGGTTCTCATAATTACCATCATTTGAGTCTACACTTGCTGTTACACTTAATGTTTGATCAGCTTCTGAATATACATCATCACTTGGTGCATCTACTGTTACACTTCCACTTAATTTTCCAGCTTCTATTGTAATTGTCTCACCATTTGAAAGTGTTACTGTTACATCATTTTGAGGAGCTTTATCTCCTGCAATTGTTGCTGTATAAGTGATTTCTCCACCCTCAGTCACATTTGCATCTGCTGTTAGATTTACTGTTGTTGTATCTATTGTATCTGCTACATTTACTGTTACATCAGATCCGTTAGCTACTAGGTTTTCAAACCCTCCACCAGAAATTGTATCAATTGCGTTTGTTACATCTGCTGCATCTAAGTATACATCATCACTTTGTGCATCTATTGTTACAGTTCCTTTTGAAGCATCATCTGCAATTGTAATTGTCTCACCATTATCTAAAGTTACACTTACTTCTCCATCTGCTTTTACTTCATTACCATTTGCATCTGTTAATGTTACAGTATAAGTGATTTCTCCACCTTCTGCATCTGCATCTGCTGTAAGAGTTGCTGTTACTGTATCTGTTGTATCACCTACTACTGTTTCAACTGGACTATTAGTTGAACCTGTTCCTACTACTAGGTTCTCATAATTACCATCATTTGAGTCTACACTTGCTGTTACACTTAATGTTTGATCAGCTTCTGAATATACATCATCACTTGGTGCATCTACTGTTACACTTCCACTTAATTTTCCAGCTTCTATTGTAATTGTCTCACCATTTGAAAGTGTTACTGTTACATCATTTTGAGGAGCTTTATCTCCTGCAATTGTTGCTGTATAAGTGATTTCTCCACCCTCAGTCACATTTGCATCTGCTGTTAGATTTACTGTTGTTGTATCTATTGTATCTGCTACATTTACTGTTACATCAGATCCGTTAGCTACTAGGTTTTCAAACCCTCCACCAGAAATTGTATCAATTGCGTTTGTTACATCTGCTGCATCTAAGTATACATCATCACTTTGTGCATCTATTGTTACAGTTCCTTTTGAAGCATCATCTGCAATTGTAATTGTCTCACCATTATCTAAAGTTACACTTACTTCTCCATCTGCTTTTACTTCATTACCATTTGCATCTGTTAATGTTACAGTATAAGTGATTTCTCCACCTTCTGCATCTGCATCTGCTGTAAGAGTTGCTGTTACTGTATCTGTTGTATCACCTACTACTGTTTCAACTGGACTATTAGTTGAACCTGTTCCTACTACTAGGTTCTCATAATTACCATCATTTGAGTCTACACTTGCTGTTACACTTAATGTTTGATCAGCTTCTGAATATACATCATCACTTGGTGCATCTACTGTTACACTTCCACTTAATTTTCCAGCTTCTATTGTAATTGTCTCACCATTTGAAAGTGTTACTGTTACATCATTTTGAGGAGCTTTATCTCCTGCAATTGTTGCTGTATAAGTGATTTCTCCACCCTCAGTCACATTTGCATCTGCTGTTAGATTTACTGTTGTTGTATCTATTGTATCTGCTACATTTACTGTTACATCAGATCCGTTAGCTACTAGGTTTTCAAACCCTCCACCAGAAATTGTATCAATTGCGTTTGTTACATCTGCTGCATCTAAGTATACATCATCACTTTGTGCATCTATTGTTACAGTTCCTTTTGAAGCATCATCTGCAATTGTAATTGTCTCACCATTATCTAAAGTTACACTTACTTCTCCATCTGCTTTTACTTCATTACCATTTGCATCTGTTAATGTTACAGTATAAGTGATTTCTCCACCTTCTGCATCTGCATCTGCTGTAAGAGTTGCTGTTACTGTATCTGTTGTATCACCTACTACTGTTTCAACTGGACTATTAGTTGAACCTGTTCCTACTACTAGGTTCTCATAATTACCATCATTTGAGTCTACACTTGCTGTTACACTTAATGTTTGATCAGCTTCTGAATATACATCATCACTTGGTGCATCTACTGTTACACTTCCACTTAATTTTCCAGCTTCTATTGTAATTGTCTCACCATTTGAAAGTGTTACTGTTACATCATTTTGAGGAGCTTTATCTCCTGCAATTGTTGCTGTATAAGTGATTTCTCCACCCTCAGTCACATTTGCATCTGCTGTTAGATTTACTGTTGTTGTATCTATTGTATCTGCTACATTTACTGTTACATCAGATCCGTTAGCTACTAGGTTTTCAAACCCTCCACCAGAAATTGTATCAATTGCGTTTGTTACATCTGCTGCATCTAAGTATACATCATCACTTTGTGCATCTATTGTTACAGTTCCTTTTGAAGCATCATCTGCAATTGTAATTGTCTCACCATTATCTAAAGTTACACTTACTTCTCCATCTGCTTTTACTTCATTACCATTTGCATCTGTTAATGTTACAGTATAAGTGATTTCTCCACCTTCTGCATCTGCATCTGCTGTAAGAGTTGCTGTTACTGTATCTGTTGTATCACCTACTACTGTTTCAACTGGACTATTAGTTGAACCTGTTCCTACTACTAGGTTCTCATAATTACCATCATTTGAGTCTACACTTGCTGTTACACTTAATGTTTGATCAGCTTCTGAATATACATCATCACTTGGTGCATCTACTGTTACACTTCCACTTAATTTTCCAGCTTCTATTGTAATTGTCTCACCATTTGAAAGTGTTACTGTTACATCATTTTGAGGAGCTTTATCTCCTGCAATTGTTGCTGTATAAGTGATTTCTCCACCCTCAGTCACATTTGCATCTGCTGTTAGATTTACTGTTGTTGTATCTATTGTATCTGCTACATTTACTGTTACATCAGATCCGTTAGCTACTAGGTTTTCAAACCCTCCACCAGAAATTGTATCAATTGCGTTTGTTACATCTGCTGCATCTAAGTATACATCATCACTTTGTGCATCTATTGTTACAGTTCCTTTTGAAGCATCATCTGCAATTGTAATTGTCTCACCATTATCTAAAGTTACACTTACTTCTCCATCTGCTTTTACTTCATTACCATTTGCATCTGTTAATGTTACAGTATAAGTGATTTCTCCACCTTCTGCATCTGCATCTGCTGTAAGAGTTGCTGTTACTGTATCTGTTGTATCACCTACTACTGTTTCAACTGGACTATTAGTTGAACCTGTTCCTACTACTAGGTTCTCATAATTACCATCATTTGAGTCTACACTTGCTGTTACACTTAATGTTTGATCAGCTTCTGAATATACATCATCACTTGGTGCATCTACTGTTACACTTCCACTTAATTTTCCAGCTTCTATTGTAATTGTCTCACCATTTGAAAGTGTTACTGTTACATCATTTTGAGGAGCTTTATCTCCTGCAATTGTTGCTGTATAAGTGATTTCTCCACCCTCAGTCACATTTGCATCTGCTGTTAGATTTACTGTTGTTGTATCTATTGTATCTGCTACATTTACTGTTACATCAGATCCGTTAGCTACTAGGTTTTCAAACCCTCCACCAGAAATTGTATCAATTGCGTTTGTTACATCTGCTGCATCTAAGTATACATCATCACTTTGTGCATCTATTGTTACAGTTCCTTTTGAAGCATCATCTGCAATTGTAATTGTCTCACCATTATCTAAAGTTACACTTACTTCTCCATCTGCTTTTACTTCATTACCATTTGCATCTGTTAATGTTACAGTATAAGTGATTTCTCCACCTTCTGCATCTGCATCTGCTGTAAGAGTTGCTGTTACTGTATCTGTTGTATCACCTACTACTGTTTCAACTGGACTATTAGTTGAACCTGTTCCTACTACTAGGTTCTCATAATTACCATCATTTGAGTCTACACTTGCTGTTACACTTAATGTTTGATCAGCTTCTGAATATACATCATCACTTGGTGCATCTACTGTTACACTTCCACTTAATTTTCCAGCTTCTATTGTAATTGTCTCACCATTTGAAAGTGTTACTGTTACATCATTTTGAGGAGCTTTATCTCCTGCAATTGTTGCTGTATAAGTGATTTCTCCACCCTCAGTCACATTTGCATCTGCTGTTAGATTTACTGTTGTTGTATCTATTGTATCTGCTACATTTACTGTTACATCAGATCCGTTAGCTACTAGGTTTTCAAACCCTCCACCAGAAATTGTATCAATTGCGTTTGTTACATCTGCTGCATCTAAGTATACATCATCACTTTGTGCATCTATTGTTACAGTTCCTTTTGAAGCATCATCTGCAATTGTAATTGTCTCACCATTATCTAAAGTTACACTTACTTCTCCATCTGCTTTTACTTCATTACCATTTGCATCTGTTAATGTTACAGTATAAGTGATTTCTCCACCTTCTGCATCTGCATCTGCTGTAAGAGTTGCTGTTACTGTATCTGTTGTATCACCTACTACTGTTTCAACTGGACTATTAGTTGAACCTGTTCCTACTACTAGGTTCTCATAATTACCATCATTTGAGTCTACACTTGCTGTTACACTTAATGTTTGATCAGCTTCTGAATATACATCATCACTTGGTGCATCTACTGTTACACTTCCACTTAATTTTCCAGCTTCTATTGTAATTGTCTCACCATTTGAAAGTGTTACTGTTACATCATTTTGAGGAGCTTTATCTCCTGCAATTGTTGCTGTATAAGTGATTTCTCCACCCTCAGTCACATTTGCATCTGCTGTTAGATTTACTGTTGTTGTATCTATTGTATCTGCTACATTTACTGTTACATCAGATCCGTTAGCTACTAGGTTTTCAAACCCTCCACCAGAAATTGTATCAATTGCGTTTGTTACATCTGCTGCATCTAAGTATACATCATCACTTTGTGCATCTATTGTTACAGTTCCTTTTGAAGCATCATCTGCAATTGTAATTGTCTCACCATTATCTAAAGTTACACTTACTTCTCCATCTGCTTTTACTTCATTACCATTTGCATCTGTTAATGTTACAGTATAAGTGATTTCTCCACCTTCTGCATCTGCATCTGCTGTAAGAGTTGCTGTTACTGTATCTGTTGTATCACCTACTACTGTTTCAACTGGACTATTAGTTGAACCTGTTCCTACTACTAGGTTCTCATAATTACCATCATTTGAGTCTACACTTGCTGTTACACTTAATGTTTGATCAGCTTCTGAATATACATCATCACTTGGTGCATCTACTGTTACACTTCCACTTAATTTTCCAGCTTCTATTGTAATTGTCTCACCATTTGAAAGTGTTACTGTTACATCATTTTGAGGAGCTTTATCTCCTGCAATTGTTGCTGTATAAGTGATTTCTCCACCCTCAGTCACATTTGCATCTGCTGTTAGATTTACTGTTGTTGTATCTATTGTATCTGCTACATTTACTGTTACATCAGATCCGTTAGCTACTAGGTTTTCAAACCCTCCACCAGAAATTGTATCAATTGCGTTTGTTACATCTGCTGCATCTAAGTATACATCATCACTTTGTGCATCTATTGTTACAGTTCCTTTTGAAGCATCATCTGCAATTGTAATTGTCTCACCATTATCTAAAGTTACACTTACTTCTCCATCTGCTTTTACTTCATTACCATTTGCATCTGTTAATGTTACAGTATAAGTGATTTCTCCACCTTCTGCATCTGCATCTGCTGTAAGAGTTGCTGTTACTGTATCTGTTGTATCACCTACTACTGTTTCAACTGGACTATTAGTTGAACCTGTTCCTACTACTAGGTTCTCATAATTACCATCATTTGAGTCTACACTTGCTGTTACACTTAATGTTTGATCAGCTTCTGAATATACATCATCACTTGGTGCATCTACTGTTACACTTCCACTTAATTTTCCAGCTTCTATTGTAATTGTCTCACCATTTGAAAGTGTTACTGTTACATCATTTTGAGGAGCTTTATCTCCTGCAATTGTTGCTGTATAAGTGATTTCTCCACCCTCAGTCACATTTGCATCTGCTGTTAGATTTACTGTTGTTGTATCTATTGTATCTGCTACATTTACTGTTACATCAGATCCGTTAGCTACTAGGTTTTCAAACCCTCCACCAGAAATTGTATCAATTGCGTTTGTTACATCTGCTGCATCTAAGTATACATCATCACTTTGTGCATCTATTGTTACAGTTCCTTTTGAAGCATCATCTGCAATTGTAATTGTCTCACCATTATCTAAAGTTACACTTACTTCTCCATCTGCTTTTACTTCATTACCATTTGCATCTGTTAATGTTACAGTATAAGTGATTTCTCCACCTTCTGCATCTGCATCTGCTGTAAGAGTTGCTGTTACTGTATCTGTTGTATCACCTACTACTGTTTCAACTGGACTATTAGTTGAACCTGTTCCTACTACTAGGTTCTCATAATTACCATCATTTGAGTCTACACTTGCTGTTACACTTAATGTTTGATCAGCTTCTGAATATACATCATCACTTGGTGCATCTACTGTTACACTTCCACTTAATTTTCCAGCTTCTATTGTAATTGTCTCACCATTTGAAAGTGTTACTGTTACATCATTTTGAGGAGCTTTATCTCCTGCAATTGTTGCTGTATAAGTGATTTCTCCACCCTCAGTCACATTTGCATCTGCTGTTAGATTTACTGTTGTTGTATCTATTGTATCTGCTACATTTACTGTTACATCAGATCCGTTAGCTACTAGGTTTTCAAACCCTCCACCAGAAATTGTATCAATTGCGTTTGTTACATCTGCTGCATCTAAGTATACATCATCACTTTGTGCATCTATTGTTACAGTTCCTTTTGAAGCATCATCTGCAATTGTAATTGTCTCACCATTATCTAAAGTTACACTTACTTCTCCATCTGCTTTTACTTCATTACCATTTGCATCTGTTAATGTTACAGTATAAGTGATTTCTCCACCTTCTGCATCTGCATCTGCTGTAAGAGTTGCTGTTACTGTATCTGTTGTATCACCTACTACTGTTTCAACTGGACTATTAGTTGAACCTGTTCCTACTACTAGGTTCTCATAATTACCATCATTTGAGTCTACACTTGCTGTTACACTTAATGTTTGATCAGCTTCTGAATATACATCATCACTTGGTGCATCTACTGTTACACTTCCACTTAATTTTCCAGCTTCTATTGTAATTGTCTCACCATTTGAAAGTGTTACTGTTACATCATTTTGAGGAGCTTTATCTCCTGCAATTGTTGCTGTATAAGTGATTTCTCCACCCTCAGTCACATTTGCATCTGCTGTTAGATTTACTGTTGTTGTATCTATTGTATCTGCTACATTTACTGTTACATCAGATCCGTTAGCTACTAGGTTTTCAAACCCTCCACCAGAAATTGTATCAATTGCGTTTGTTACATCTGCTGCATCTAAGTATACATCATCACTTTGTGCATCTATTGTTACAGTTCCTTTTGAAGCATCATCTGCAATTGTAATTGTCTCACCATTATCTAAAGTTACACTTACTTCTCCATCTGCTTTTACTTCATTACCATTTGCATCTGTTAATGTTACAGTATAAGTGATTTCTCCACCTTCTGCATCTGCATCTGCTGTAAGAGTTGCTGTTACTGTATCTGTTGTATCACCTACTACTGTTTCAACTGGACTATTAGTTGAACCTGTTCCTACTACTAGGTTCTCATAATTACCATCATTTGAGTCTACACTTGCTGTTACACTTAATGTTTGATCAGCTTCTGAATATACATCATCACTTGGTGCATCTACTGTTACACTTCCACTTAATTTTCCAGCTTCTATTGTAATTGTCTCACCATTTGAAAGTGTTACTGTTACATCATTTTGAGGAGCTTTATCTCCTGCAATTGTTGCTGTATAAGTGATTTCTCCACCCTCAGTCACATTTGCATCTGCTGTTAGATTTACTGTTGTTGTATCTATTGTATCTGCTACATTTACTGTTACATCAGATCCGTTAGCTACTAGGTTTTCAAACCCTCCACCAGAAATTGTATCAATTGCGTTTGTTACATCTGCTGCATCTAAGTATACATCATCACTTTGTGCATCTATTGTTACAGTTCCTTTTGAAGCATCATCTGCAATTGTAATTGTCTCACCATTATCTAAAGTTACACTTACTTCTCCATCTGCTTTTACTTCATTACCATTTGCATCTGTTAATGTTACAGTATAAGTGATTTCTCCACCTTCTGCATCTGCATCTGCTGTAAGAGTTGCTGTTACTGTATCTGTTGTATCACCTACTACTGTTTCAACTGGACTATTAGTTGAACCTGTTCCTACTACTAGGTTCTCATAATTACCATCATTTGAGTCTACACTTGCTGTTACACTTAATGTTTGATCAGCTTCTGAATATACATCATCACTTGGTGCATCTACTGTTACACTTCCACTTAATTTTCCAGCTTCTATTGTAATTGTCTCACCATTTGAAAGTGTTACTGTTACATCATTTTGAGGAGCTTTATCTCCTGCAATTGTTGCTGTATAAGTGATTTCTCCACCCTCAGTCACATTTGCATCTGCTGTTAGATTTACTGTTGTTGTATCTATTGTATCTGCTACATTTACTGTTACATCAGATCCGTTAGCTACTAGGTTTTCAAACCCTCCACCAGAAATTGTATCAATTGCGTTTGTTACATCTGCTGCATCTAAGTATACATCATCACTTTGTGCATCTATTGTTACAGTTCCTTTTGAAGCATCATCTGCAATTGTAATTGTCTCACCATTATCTAAAGTTACACTTACTTCTCCATCTGCTTTTACTTCATTACCATTTGCATCTGTTAATGTTACAGTATAAGTGATTTCTCCACCTTCTGCATCTGCATCTGCTGTAAGAGTTGCTGTTACTGTATCTGTTGTATCACCTACTACTGTTTCAACTGGACTATTAGTTGAACCTGTTCCTACTACTAGGTTCTCATAATTACCATCATTTGAGTCTACACTTGCTGTTACACTTAATGTTTGATCAGCTTCTGAATATACATCATCACTTGGTGCATCTACTGTTACACTTCCACTTAATTTTCCAGCTTCTATTGTAATTGTCTCACCATTTGAAAGTGTTACTGTTACATCATTTTGAGGAGCTTTATCTCCTGCAATTGTTGCTGTATAAGTGATTTCTCCACCCTCAGTCACATTTGCATCTGCTGTTAGATTTACTGTTGTTGTATCTATTGTATCTGCTACATTTACTGTTACATCAGATCCGTTAGCTACTAGGTTTTCAAACCCTCCACCAGAAATTGTATCAATTGCGTTTGTTACATCTGCTGCATCTAAGTATACATCATCACTTTGTGCATCTATTGTTACAGTTCCTTTTGAAGCATCATCTGCAATTGTAATTGTCTCACCATTATCTAAAGTTACACTTACTTCTCCATCTGCTTTTACTTCATTACCATTTGCATCTGTTAATGTTACAGTATAAGTGATTTCTCCACCTTCTGCATCTGCATCTGCTGTAAGAGTTGCTGTTACTGTATCTGTTGTATCACCTACTACTGTTTCAACTGGACTATTAGTTGAACCTGTTCCTACTACTAGGTTCTCATAATTACCATCATTTGAGTCTACACTTGCTGTTACACTTAATGTTTGATCAGCTTCTGAATATACATCATCACTTGGTGCATCTACTGTTACACTTCCACTTAATTTTCCAGCTTCTATTGTAATTGTCTCACCATTTGAAAGTGTTACTGTTACATCATTTTGAGGAGCTTTATCTCCTGCAATTGTTGCTGTATAAGTGATTTCTCCACCCTCAGTCACATTTGCATCTGCTGTTAGATTTACTGTTGTTGTATCTATTGTATCTGCTATATTTGCTGTTGCACTTGATGTTCCTATACTTAAGTTCTCGAAGTTTCCACCTGTTGCACTTTCAATTGTTGCTGTTATTGAATCTGGATCTACAAACACATCAGAATCTTGAGTATCTACTGTTAATGTTCCTGTTGATTCTCCTGCTGCTATTGTAATTGTTCCTAATGTTGTTACAATTGTTACAGGTGTTTCTCCTGCTGGAGAGGTTAATGTTGCTGTGAATGTTACACTTGCATCATCTTCATTTACATCTGCTGTACTTAAGTTTACTGTTGCAGTCGTCGGTGTTCCAGTAGTAGTTGGCGGTGTAACAACAGGAGGAACAACATCTTGAGGAGGATTATCTTCAGAAGAGTTGTTTCCTCCTCTTGAACTTCTACTTCCAGTAGGTCTAGCATCTCTTCCACCAAAAGTAGGTGCTGTTTCTATATCTATAGAAGGTGGAGTAGTAGAGGAATCAGATACTACTTGTCCTGCTGCAGATGCACTTAAAGCATCAGTTAAAACACCAAAATCATCGATTAATACACCATTTGATTTATCCGCAGAAGCTAAATTTTGATCTAAAAGTTCACGTAATGAAGCATAAACATCATCACCTTTAAAATCAGGGTTTAAGACAGTTTGTTGTAAATTATAAATTCCCTCAGCTTCATTAATTATAGACAATACTGTTTTGGGTGCATCTGGATTTAAGCTATTGGCAGTAATAAGGTCGACCATTCCATTGAATACTAATTTGATTGGAGGTTCAGTTCCTAAAATAAGTTCTATTGAGCTTCCACCATCAAGTAAATTAATTACATAATCAGAACCTGTAAAGTTATCAAAATAAAAGCCTTCCCCTTCTTTTGGGTCAAAAACCATATCTTTATCAACTTTTATTACCTCATAACTTCCATTTGGTTGTTTTAAAATAAGATTCATCATAACTAGATCCTTTTGGTGACTATTTTCATTAATTATATGAAAAAAAAGTCTCTAAAAAGTCTCTATATTATAAAAATCTAAATTATTTCATAATTTCTTTTATTATTTGTTTTGTGTGGCTTATTTCTTTTGGTTTTTGTAAGTGATAATTTTAAATTCTGCACCATTATTAGTATTATTAACTAAAAGTTTTCCATGCATATTATTTTCTATAATTAGCTTTGACATAAAAAGTCCAATGCCTGTACCATTTTTCTTTCCATGGGTAAAAAAGGGTTTAAATATCTCTTCAAGTGGACTTACACTTATTCCACCAGCATTATCTTCAATGTTTAAAATAATCTCATCTTCATACTCTTTTACTCTTATTATTATTTTAGGATTTTCTATTTTTCGCTGTATTAAAGCATCTTTTGCATTATTAAGTAGATTTATTAAAACTTGTGTATACTCGTTTTTATAGCCATGTACTATAGGATTTTTACTTACAAATATTTCAAGTGAAATATTATTTGCTTTAAAACTTCCACTCATTAGTTTATACGCAATATTAATTTGTTCTAAAAGTTTAAATTCACTTGTCTCTTTATTTGTAGCAAAAAAATTCCTAAAGTCATCTATTGTATTTGACATATACTTTGTTATCTCATTTAACTTTTCAATTGACTCTTTTATTTCTTCTTGCTCAAACTTAATACCTAAATTTATTTTACCCTCAAGAGGAATAAATAAAGAAGACAACTCCATAAGCGGCTGCCTCCACTGATGAGAAATATTATTTAACATTTCTCCCAATGCAGCCATTTTATTTTGAGAAAACATTATTTTATCTTTTTCTCTATTTTTTTCTATTTCTTTATTAATAATATTTTGTAACTCTTTATTCTTTTTTAAAAGTTCATAGAATTTTGCTTCTTTTCCTTTATTCATGCTTACTCATTAAAATTTTGGCCACTTGTAAAAGTTGGAGTAACAATCTCTTTTCCATCTTTTCCTATGTATCCTACTTTTTCATCTAAAACAACTTTTGTAAAATCTGAATAAAAATTATTTACAAAATCATACTTTGCTTCAACCACAACTTCACATTTTTGATTTATAAAACCCCATTTATCATTGTTTATAATTCTTGCATATGAATTTATAAAAGGGAAGATTTCATCAAATTTTCCTTCAAGTAAAACTTTCATTTTATTAGAGATACATCCCCATTTTTTATTTGGAAACTTTACAAAAGCAACACTATTTGAAAACTCTTTTGCATCTAAAAATAACGGCTCTTGTACAACTTTAAACTTCTCATTTAAGTATCCATATTTATTATCTTTTTTGATAATAAAAAATCCATTATAAATAGTTGATATAGTTTCATAGTTTGGATTTAACAAAAACTCATTTTTTTCATTTATAATTCCATATTTTCCATCTTTTTTAACTATTGAATAAAGTTTTCCATAACTATTATGAATCCAATGAAAATTAAGAAGATGTGGATGCTCTGTATAAACGTTTTTTTCATCTACGCTATCTAAGACAGACATTTCATCATAACTATTTTTTTGGATATCTGAATTTGATTCTTCATACAACATATACTTGCTATCATTGGAAACAATAATTGACTCACTTTTTGATGAACAACCATTAAATATAATAAGTAATAAAAATACAAAAATACAAAAAAGTTTTTTCATAAAATTTCCTTTTTATCTTTCATGCAAAGCATTTTGTTTAGCTTTTAAAATCGGTTTTAATATAAAATCAAGTATAGTTTTTTTACCTGTAATAATATCAACAGAAGCCACCATACCTGGTATAATTGGAAGTTTTACTCCATTTCTCTCTAAATAGTTTTTTTCTGCTTTTACTAAAACTCTATAATAACTTTTACCCTCTTTTGATTCTTTATCAATGATACTATCTGCTGATATCTCTATAATTTGTCCATCAAGTCCACCATAAACAGAAAAATCATATGCAGTTATTTTTATTATTGCTTTTTGACTTGGATTTATAAAGGCAATATCTCTTGGGTCAATTTTTGCTTCTACAACTAAAAGATTACTCTGTGGGACAATTTCTATTAAATCAATACCTGGCTGAACAACTCCCCCAATAGTATTATAATATAACTGTTTTACAATCCCATCAACAGGAGAGCTTATTGTTGTTTTTGCAACTTTATCCTTATCTCCAATTAACCTGGCTTCAAACTTATTTATTTCACTTGCAGTTTTTTGAAGTGTTTTAGAGGCTTCTGCTTTAAAAGAGTTTATCTTTTCTGCCATTCTATTTTTAGCTTCAGAAATAGCAAGTTTTGACCTTTTTACAGATAATAAAGCAGCCTCTAAATCACCTGCAACTTTGTTAAACTCTTTTTCAATATCTAGCAATTCATATTTTGACTTTACGCCTCTATTTACTAGTTTTTGTATAGTAACTCTTTGCTCTTTAATTAACTTATAACTCTTACTTAAGTTTTTGATGGTATTTTCTATCTCTTTTAACTCTTGTTCTTTTTGTCCAACTTGTGTCTCTAAAACTCTAACTGATGATTTTAATTCATTGAATCTATTTATTAATAAAGTTTTTTCTAAAATATCATACCGTGAACGATCTTGCATAACTTCTTCGGGGAATTTCAATTCTGGCAAATTTTTATTTAAATCAAGATTTGCTTCAATCTTCAATCTCTCTTTAATAGCTAACAAACTTAAATACTCTTGCTTACTCTCTTCTAAGGTTGCTTGAAATCTTGTAGTATCTATTTTCATAAGAGGGGCACCTTTTTTTACTATTTGTCCCTCTTTGACTAAGATTTCAGAAATTATCCCTCCATCTAAGGATTGTACTTTTTGTATTTTATCAGTTGGTATTACTTTTCCATTACCTCTTGCTAACTCATCAAGTTCAGCTACTGCTGCCCAAACTATTGCTATAGTAACAAAAGATGTTATAAATAAAAACAAAACATTCGATCTCTTACTTGGACTCTCGTTTGCATTTGAATAACTTGTATAAATAAATTCTAAATCTTCGTTTTCATCACCTTTTAATCCATAAAGTTTCTTAAACCAACCAAAAAATCCACTACTTTTTTCTTTTGATTTTACTTTCTGTGGCGATTGCTTATTCTTGTTCATTACTGCCACCTTTATTTAATTTATATAAATCTTCTTTGGGACCATCAAAAACTATTTTTCCATTGTCTAATATAATTGCTCTGTCAACAAGTTCTAATATAGATGTTTTATGAGTAACTACAATAACAGTTTTATCTAAAATGATATTTTTCAACTTATCTATGAAAGCTTTTTCTGTTTGGCTATCCATAGAATTAGTAGGTTCATCTAGTATCAAATAGTTTGGATCAGAAATAAGTGCACGAGCAAGTGTTACACTTTGTTTTTCACCTCCACTTAGTCCATCACCTCTTTCTCCTACCATTAAATCAAAACCTGCTTCATGTTTTCCTAAAAACTCATCTAGCCCAGCTACTTTTGATACCTGTAATAACTCTTCATCAGATACATACTGTTCCCCAATTGTAATATTATCTTTTATTGTTCCCATAAATAAAAATGGCTCTTGAGGTACAACTCCAATAGAACTTCTTAAATCAATAGGATCTATTTGTCGCACATCAACGCCATCTACTAAAACTGAGCCATTTTTAGGTTCATAAAGGTTCATAATAAGCTTTAAAAGAGTAGATTTACCAGTTCCTATTTTTCCTAAGATTGCAACTCTTTCTCCCTTTTTAATTGTAAGGTCTAAATTTTTTAAAATCTGATAATTACTCTCTTTATATGCAAAATCAACATTCTTAAACTCTATATTTCCATTTAAATCTGGTCTACTTATATAGTTTTTCTTATCTTTTTCAACAGGCATTTTCATAATTTCATCTAAATTATTCAAAGAAAGCATTGTTTTATCATATCTAACTATCAAGGATACTAGCTGAGAAACAGGAGCGATTGTTCTTCCGTTTAACATCATAGCAGCAATAATTGCACCCATAGTAATATCACCTTTACTTGCCAAATAAACTCCACCTGCAACTATTGCTATATTTGAAAATTGTGAAAGAAAAGCTGTAAAGAAACTTATACTTTGAGATAAAAACTGTCCTTTATCTGCATAGTGTACTGTTTTTCCAACGCTGTGATCCCAGTTTGTTCTCATTCTGTTTTGTGCTTTAACACTTTTTATAATCTCTAGTCCAGTGACTGTTTCTATTAGGGTAGTCTGTTTTATCTGCTCTTCTTTAACAGATTTTTCAATAATTGTTTTTAAAGGTCTTTGCATATACCAAGATAAAAGTATTGAGATTATCACTGTTGCAAGGGTAATTAATACTAAGGGTCCAGCAATATAAAATATAACAATTAAAAATAATATAGCAAAAGGAAAGTCAACTAAAGCTGCAATTGTTGCACTTGTAAAAAACTCTCTAACACTTTCAAAAGATTGCAATCTACTAACAAACTGTCCTGTTGATGCTGGCTTTGAATCAATTTTGATATTTAGTACATGGTTAAAAATTCTATTTGAAATAATTGTATCTGTTCTTTTACTTGCAATTCCTAAAAAGTAGGACCTTAAAATCTTCATTAAAAAATCAAATAACATCACAACACTAATACCAATAAAAAGTACCCACATTGTCTCAATTGCGTTATTTGGCAGAACTCTATCATAAACATTCATTGTAAATAATGGAGTTGCTAGTATAAAAATATTTATAAATAGTGATACTACTATTACTTGATTGTAAATAGCTTTATTTCTAAATAAAGTGCCCCAAAACCACTCTTTTGGTGTCTCTACAAGAATCTCTTTATCTAATCTATTATTAAAATTAAACTCAGGTTTTATGATTATTACTTCACCTGTAAATTCAGAGTTTAATTTATCCAAAGGAAGTTCAGTCTCACCAGAACTAACACCTGGAAGTATAACTTTTGCACTTGAATTCTTTACATCATAATCCAAAAGGACACAAGATCTATCTTTTTCCAATAATAAAACAACTGGTAAAGCTAGTTTAGTGAGTTTTTCAATACTTTTTCTTTCTACAATTTTTGTAGTTAGCCCTATTCTTTTAGAAGCCTTAATAAACATAGGTACATCAAAAGATCTATTGTGAATAGGTAGATTAAACTTTAAAGAATCAGCAGAAGTTTCTCTTTTATGGTATTTAGCTAAAAAAAGTAAACACTCTAATAAAGTATCAACTTCTCGTCTATCTTGCAATGTATGTAAATCACGTTCATTGTTTTCTGTATTACTCAAGTTAGCCCTTTTTTGTAAGTTTATTAATTATATTTTTTATACAACTCTTGATGCTTTTTAACTCTATTTATAATTGGTTTATTTTTTAAAATATTTTTATTAAAATTATTAATATCCACTTGTGCCTCTTTTGAAGTTTTATAAATACCGTATATAACTTTAGCATATTTTTTATCTGCTCCAAATTCATAAACAAAGGCATTGTCAATCAATTTATTTTCTAGGACAAAATCTTGTGCTTTTTCTAATGCACTAAAGGTAGCTAAATTAATAGTAAACTCATCTTTTGAAGCAGCTAACAAAAAATTTGTAGTTTTTGATTTTTCAATATTTTCTTTTGCAAGCTCATTTTTTAAAGCTTCAATATCTTTATTTTCTAAGGGTTCATTATTTAAAAGTTGTTGTGCTTCATCTACTAATTGTTCCAAGTCTTTTTTTTTAGATTCTTCTATAATTGGTTCTTTTATTTCATTACTAGCTAATTTATTTTTAGTCTCAGTTTCATTTGACTCACTAAGTTTAGCTTCTATGTCTTTGTCATGTTTTTTTACTACTGTTTTTTCTTGATCTTTTTTTATTTTGCTTATAAATGGTTTATTTCTTAATATTTCTTCATTAAAATTCTTCATGTCTAATTTTGCTTCAGCAAAAGTTTTATAAACTCCATAGGCAACTCTAAAATTAATTTTATCTGTACCTTTTGTATATAGAAATGCTTTATTGGAAAAGTCATTTTTTGATAAAAAGTTTTTGGCTCTTTTCATTGAGGAAAAACTTGCTATATTAATAGTATAGTTATCCTTTGTTTCTTTTATCTCATCTTGTTTTAACTCTTTTGCTTTTTTTTCGTTTTCTAATTTATCTATTTTTTTAACTACTTTTTTTTCTACTTTTGTTTTATTATCTATATGTTCAATATTTTTGTATTCATCTTGACTTAAATTAAAAGATTCAATTAATGAACTATCCATATCACTAATTAAATCACTAAGCTCAGATTGTGTTTCTTTATTCTGTTTTTTTGCAGAAAACTCTATTATTCTAGGTTCTATCTCTTCACAGTTTTGATTTTTTGAAGAGAGTATACTCTCTGTCAAAGAAGAGAAGTTATATAATAGTTCGTAGTAGTTATTTACTGCTATATATTCCAAATCTATCAATGTTTTTATTGATTCAAAGAGTTCACTTTGCGCATTTAATATATCTATAAAAGTTCTTGTACCTGCTAAAAATTGATCTCTGTATACATCTACAATATTTACATTTGCTTTCACATACTTTTCAATTTCAATCATTCTTGCTTGATACTTTTCATGTTTTCCATACAATGATTTTATTTGTGCAATTATTTCATTTGTAATCTCATCTAAGTTCTTTTTTTGTTCATTTAAAAAAATTCTCTCTTGTTCTGTAATAACTTTATCTTTATTACCATTAAACAAGTTCCAATTTAAATTTAATCTTGCATAAAAGTTTTTTGTTGTTCCATCTTCTGTTAAGTCTAAATCTTCATCAATAGAAGCCTTAAGTTCAAGATTTAGTTTTGGTAAAAACTCACCTTTTATTTGAGCTATTTTTTCTCTTTGTGTTTTTATTTTTTCTATTTGTTCTTGAATTTTATAGTTATTAAGTATTGCAAGTTTTATAGCTTCTTCAACTGTTTTAGGGATTTTTGTTTCATCTATAACGGGTCTGCATGTTCTACCCTTTGGTTTACTTCCTACATATCTAACATATGAAGCTATTGCTGTATCTTTTTTGTCTTCTTCTTCTACATATCTGTCAGCAACAAAATGTAGTTTTGAGGCTACTTGATATGTTTCCAATACTTCACCACTTATTTCTTCATTCTCTTTTGCAGTGTTCATATTTTCTTCATTTGTCTCAACCATATTTTTAGTAAGCTTTAACTTTTCATCACTTTTTACTAATTCTGTATATATTTTGACAGCTTCAAATACTGTTGTCTCAATTGCATTAAAACTTCTATATCTATTGGCTAACTCTTCATGTCTTGCTTGACTTACTTGAGAAGGAGTTATTCCACCATCATAAAGATATTGTCTAAAAGTAATTGCAGCATTATATCCATCTTTTCTACTCCATTCTCCATCTGTAGCAGAACTTTTTCTATCAAGATTTTCTTTGCCACTTTCTAAGTATGCATCAAGGTCTAATGTGGGTAAATAATTGCCCTCTGCATCATCAACATATTTTTTATACCCTTGTTGATTTTGAAGCTCTGATAATACATTTGGGTTATTTGTTATTACTTTTGAGATTGTGTCTTTTAGGCTTACAGCATTTAAGTTTATTATTAAAGTAAAATAGATTATTATGGCTAAATAAAAACTTTTTCTCAATTTCTTTCCTAAAATATTCAAATATAAATTATTTTATTATATACTTATGTTTACAATATAGTTGATAGTATACCTAAAAAAGGTTAATAAATGATAAACGAACTGACAAGAAAAAATAATAAATTACTAAAAAACAAGATTTTAAAAGAGTTAAGTTTATTATATATTGAAGATGAAGAAAATATTAGAATAAACATGATAAAAACTCTAAAGTTACTGGTAAATGATATTATCGACCTTCCTGATACAAAAGGTGCTTTAGAAGTTTTAAAAAATAAAAAAATTAATTTAATTATTTGTGATATTAATCTACCAAAACAAAATGGTATTGACTTTGTGAAAGAGGTTCGAAAGTTTGATCAAAAAATACCTGTGATTTTACTAAGTGCTTCCACAGACAAAGATTACTTACTTGAAGCTACTAGATTAAAACTTGTTGATTATTTAGTAAAACCTATTGATTTTAATATTTTACAGAGTGCTTTGCATAAAGTTGCAGATGAGATAATAGAGGATGGAAAATACCTTTTAAAATTTGAAAATGAAATTTTTTATAATTTTATTGAAAAAAATCTATATAGAATAAATGAAGAGAATAAAATAGCATTAACATTAAAAGAGATTGAATTATTGGAATATCTAATAATTCACGATCAAAGAGTCATCTCACAAGAAGAGATAAAAGAACATATATGGGAAGATGATGCTTGTGCAACAGATTCTGCTTTAAAAAATCTTTTAAATAAATTGCGAAAAAAAATAGGTAAAAATAGTATTAAAAATATATCAGGATTTGGATATAAAATTCAATACAATAACTAAAGAAAATTGTATTTAATTTTTTGTATCTATTGCAGTAATTGCTGTTTCAATATCCCTCATAATGGTATCTTCTTTATGTGTTAAGTTATATGATTCAATTATTGGACTCTCTGTATCACTGATTAAATCTTCAAGTTTCAACTCCATATCTTTATTTTGTTCTTTTGCTTTAAACTCTATTTGTCTAGGTTCTACCTCTTCACAATTTTGATTTTTTGAAGAGAGAATACTATTCGTTAAGGAAGAGAAGTTATACAATAACTGATAATAATTATCTAGTAAAATGTATTCTAAATCAATCAAGGTTTTTATTGATTCATATAGTTCACTTTGGGCGTTTAATATATCAATAAATGTTCTAGTTCCTGCCATAAACTGGTCTTTATATACATCTACAATATTTACATTTGCTTGTACGTAGTTCTGTATTTCTATAACTCTTGCTTTATATTTTAGATGTTTTCCATATAAAGATTTTACTTGAGAAACTATCTCTTCTGTAATATCATCTAAATTCTTTTTTTGTTCATTTAAAAAAATTCTTTCTTGCTGTGTAGCATTTTTATCTTTATTTCCATTAAATAAATTCCAATTAAAATTTAATCTTCCATAATAACTTTTAGATTTGCCATCCTCTGCTAAATCTAAATCCTTGTCTATTGATGCTTTAAATTCAAGATTTAATTTAGGTAAAAACTCTCCTTTTGTTTGAGCAATTTTTTCCCTTTGTGCTTTTATTTTTTCTATTTGTTCTAATATTCTATTATTATTTAAAATTGCAATTTTTAGAGCCTCTTGCAAGCTTTTTGGAATCTTTGACTCATCTATAACTGGTCTACAAGTTTTTCCTTTAGGTTTAATACCAACATACCTTTGATAAGAAGCTATTGCTGTATCCTTATTATCTTCTTCAACTAAATACCTATCAGCTACAAAGTGAAGTTTTGATGATACTTGATATGTCTCTAAAACTTCACCACTTATTTGCTCATTTTGTTTTGCAATATTCATATTTTCTTCATTTGTCTCAACCATGTTTCTTGTTAATCTAAGTTTTTCATCACTTTTTACCAAATTATTATATATTTGTATTGATTCTAAAACTGTCTTTTGAATAGAATCAAAACTTCTATATCTATTGGATAAATCTTCATGCTTTGCTTGACGTACCTTTGATGGAGTTATTCCTCCATCATAGATATATTGTCTTAATACTATTTCTGCATTGTAGCCATCTACTCTTTGCCATTTACCATCATTGGCAATTGATTTTCTATCTTGATTTTCTTTACCACTTTGAAGATATGTATTCAAATCAAGTGTTGGTAAATAATTGCTTTTTGCATCATCAACGTATTTTCCATAACCTTTTTGATGTAGTAGCTCTGCTTGAATAGTTGGATTATTTATCATTACTTTAGAGACTGTTTCTTTTAAACTTACAGCATTTAAACTTAATGTAGTGATTAACAGTACAATCAAATAAATAAAAGATTTATTTTTCAAAGTAATTCCTTAAAGTTATCTATTTTTAATAATAAAAGATGTTATTATAATAATAAAACAATTAAAACAAACTAAAAAGTATTTTTAAAGTAATTAATAAGCTATATAGTTATTTAACAAGGTGTCTTTTCAGCCTTTTGTAGTCAAATATTTGTAATTAAAGAATTTATTTAATTATTTAAAATGAAATGAAGTCTAGATTATAAAGAAAGGTAGTGTCAAACTTGTATCAATTGCGAGAATTTAAAAACTAATTATTATATGGTTTGAAGATTATTAAAAGTCTTGGTAGTAATAATAAAGCAGAACTAAGTATTGTAATCATAACTATCACAGTTAAAAGTCCAAAATATATTGTAGGTATCAAATTGGATAACACTAAGATTGAGAATCCTAGTACAACAGCCAAAGTAGTATAATACATGGCATATCCAATACTAGCATGGGATCTTTTCATGGCCTCCACATAGTTGTGGTCTTTTTTGTACTCTTCTTTAAAACGATGAATGTAATGTATTGTATCATCAACACCTATTCCTATACTTATTGCAGCAATTGTGATGGTCATAATATCTAAAGGAATGCCAAGCCATCCCATAATTCCAAAAACTATACCTATTGGCACAATATTTGTAATAATAGCTATAAAAGCGATTTTCAATGACCTAAAAAGAATAATAAACATCAAAAACAAAATAGCCACAACAAAACCTAAAGTTTTGATTTGTGAGTCAAAGAGTGATTGAAGCATATTATTATACAAAACCATAAGGTTTGTTAATTTATAACTTGCCACATTTGAGGGAATTATTTGAGCTAAATCTTTTTTGATTTTTTGTAAAAATTCATTTCTTCGTAAGTCTGGGTTGGAATCTTTTATTCTTACATTAAACCTTGCTTGATTATTCTCAATATTTATATAAGGAGATAGTATTAAGTTTTTATATTTTTCAGGTAGTTTATTATATAAAAGTGCTAATTTAAAGCCATCTAAATTTACATCATTATTTAATGTCTTACCTACTTTTAGAAGTGTTGCCAAGGATTGCACATTGCCAACAGAATCTAAACTTTCTAAATAATCATGAACTTTCATAATCAAATCCATTTTATTCTGAGTGAACCAATATTGAGCATCATTTGAAGTTGCTTGAAACTCATCTTCAAATGAAAACTCATCAAAGGAAACATCTTCTTTTTTTTCTTCTACTTTAAAATCTATAATCACATCTAAAGGTGTAGTACCACCTAGTTTTTTATCGATTACTTCCATACCTTTGTATATTTGCGTATCTTTTTTAAAATAATTTATAAATGAATTTTCTACTTTTAACTTCATAGTTCCAGAAATACTAAATAGTATAATAATTCCAGTTGCAATAAAAATATATTTTGGTTTTTTTTCTACAATATATGAAGTGATTGTTGTCAAAGATGAGTTGTTTTGAAGCTGTTTATGTGGTCTTTTAATTTCACACATTATCATAACTGCAGGAAAAACAATAAAAGATATAAGTAATGACATAGCAATACCTGCACTCATCATCCAACCTAAATTTATAACAGGATGAATTCCAGAAAAAACAAGTGACCCAAAACCTGCTATTGTAGTAATAATAGCAAAAAATGATGGGTTTAGTTTTGATAAAATTGTGTTAATTACTAATTTATATTGAGAAGGATGTTTAAACTTTCCACTAAGTTCTCTATATCTTACAATCAAGTGCAGAACTATAGAAATAGTAATAATAAGTTGAAGTGCTATAAAGTTTGAAGAGATAACAGTTATTTCCCATGCAAACAATCCAAGTAATCCTGAAGTTGCAACTACTGAAAGTGTACAAATTAAGATGGGCAAAGTTATCCATACAATTTGTCTAAAGATTACCCATAAAACTGTGATTAAAATTAAAACTAAACTAGAACCATAAATTAGTAAATCATTTTTTACAAAACCAATAATATCATCAGCAATCATAGTAACACCACCTAAAAATAGCGTGACCTGATTTTCATACTTTTTAATTATTGCTCTTACTTTTAGAATATTTTGATGTTCTAATTCTCTTAATCTATCCCTGTAAGTTTTAAATTCAGTTTTTAATGTATCTAGTTGTTCTTCTTCAACTTTTGAAATAGAACCATCTCTTTGTTTTTGTATTAAGTTATTTCTTTTTTCTATAAACTCAAAATATTTATTATCTCTTGTTAGGTTAATCACTAACGAAGTTGTCTTAAAATCAGCACTTACAAGTGCATTTTTATATAAGGGACTAGTTAGAAACTCTTTTTTTGCAAGCTTTTTATCTACCTCTTTATCTTCTAATAGATATACTTTATCAACTAGGTCTTTTATCTCTCTTACAGGAGATTGAAGCATAGGTACTGTCAAAATTGAAGTTACTGAATCTACGCGAGAAAGATTTTCCAAATCACTTGAAATAGCTTTTATTAAATCAATAGTTTTTTGAGATAGCAGGTCATCTTTAGGAGTAAGTGTTAAAACTAAGATGTCACTATTATTGTATCTTTTATTTATTTGTCTTGTTAGTTTTAAATCTTTGTCATTTTCTAACATAAGAGTTTGAGAAGAGGCATCTATTTCTAATTTGGTAGAAAAATAACCTAGAACTGCAATAATTACAAACAGCCCCAAAAGAACACTTTTAGGACTGTTTATAATAAATCTATCGAAAAATGATTTCATAAACTACTTATTTGAACCGTTTAAACTAACCAATAAATCTTTAAAACTGTTATTTTTCAGATATCCCGAAAACTGCTGTCTGTATGTCTGCATAATACTAACACCGATTATATTAACATCATAAATTAGCCAATTATTATCTGTTGCTTTAAAAAACTTATACTCTATCTCATATTTATCATCTTTTCCTATTAAGTAAGTTAATAGTTTGATTCTTTTAGGATTTATTTTTTCTAAATCATTTATTTCGATCTTTTGATTTGTATAAAGGTCTAGCTTATCAATATATGAATTTTTTAACCTTAGTTCAAAAAGCTTTGTAAACTCATCTTTTTCTTGACTTGATAGATTTTTCCAATCACTTCCTAATGCAATTTGAGACATAATTTTATAATCAAAAACTTCATCCATAATTAAAAAAATCTTTTCTGTTTTTTCCAACTTTGTTTGAGTTTTTTCTTGTAATATTTCAATTACTGTATCAATTTTTGCTTGCATTATCTCTTTTATTTTAGACTCTTCAAGTGCAAATAGATTATTTGAAAAGACAAATAATGAAATTAGTAAAAATAAAACTTTCTTCATATACATAAAATTATTCCTTAATCTCTTTTTCTCTTTTTTGTTCATATATATTTCTTAAAAATGGATATAAATCTAATGCATCTTTTTTAAGATCTTGATATCTTCCTAAAGTAAATGAATTTTTATTTATATTATTTGAAGTTGATATATAAATTGTTTGTTCACTATTATTTGGAATTTTATATTTTAGGTCACTATCTCCCATATCATTTAAAGGAGAAACATAAGCACTAGCAACTAATCCAAAAGTATCTCTTAAATTAGAAGGCCCTAAAATAGGTAAAACGATATGAAATCCTGAACCCATTCCATAAAACCCCAATGTTTGTCCAAAATCTTCATCATGAGCTTCCCAGCCAAGTTCTTCACTTGCGGGGTCCATAAATCCCAATAATCCAAAAGTGCTATTTACTAGAAATCTACCTAACTCTTCAGCACTATTTTCAAATTTGAATTGTAATAAATTATTTACAAATCTAATTGGAAATAAAAGATTATCAAAGAAATTTGAAACACCAGTTCTTGCAACTTCTGGCATAACTGTTTTATATCCTCGTGTTACAGGGTCAAATACATATATGTAAACCTTGTCATTAAATGAAGTCATTACTCTGTTATATCCACTCAATGGATCAAAAACCTCTAACTTTTTATCATTAAATTCATCTGAAAAGTCACTATTGATTGTATCTGATGCTAAAGCAGCATTAAATAACAAAATTATGGTAAAAATAACATTCTTCAATTGCAGTCCTAAGTTTATTTTTAATTTTTGGATTATATTATAACTTTAATTATTAGCTCATAAAATTATCTGCATAAAAGTTATCTTTAAAGAATTAAAAAACTTTGTATAGTTTATACTCACTTCTTGGAAGTTTAATTTAATTTGTGATTGAATTCAGGAACTATCTCTTTTAAAACTTTTATTTTATCATCACTTACTAAGAGCTCTTCTATTTTTTTATTTAATAAGTTTATATCAAGTTTTGTTGAACTTGCAACTGTAATTGATTCATAATCAGTTCTTTTATCACTATCATCCATAAGAAGCTCTTCATATAATTTTTCACCAGGTCTTAATCCGCAATACTCAATCTGTATCTCATCTCTACCACTTAATTCAATCATTTTTTTAGCTAAATCAACTATTTTAATAGGCTCTCCCATATCTAAAATAAATATCTCTCCACCTTTTCCTATTGAAGCTGCTTGAAGGACAAGTTCACAAGCTTCTGGTATAAGCATAAAATATCTAGTAATATCAGGATGAGTGACTGTGATATTCTTTCCTTGTTCTATTTGTGATTTAAATTTTGGTATAACACTACCGCTACTTCCTAAAACATTTCCAAATCTAACTGCAACTATCTCTGTATTTGAACTTTTTACATTCTGGGAATAAAGTTCGCAGATACGCTTAGTAGTTCCCATAACATTTGTAGGTCGAACAGCTTTATCTGTAGAAATTAATACAAATTTTTCAACCGCATATTTTATAGATAAATCTATGCAGTTTTTGGTTCCAATTATATTATTTGAGATACCTTCTAATATATTATCTTCCACCAATGGTACATGCTTGTATGCAGCTGCATGTATTACAATTTGTGGTTTATATTTTTTAAATGTATTTTCAATAAAACCAAAATTTCTAACTGTCTGCATAACAGGAACTATATTGTTACCAGCCAATTCTTCGACGATTTGATAAAGGTTGTATTCACTGTGATCTAATAATATCAGTTGCTTTGCACCAAACTTTTTACACTGTCTACTTATTTCACTTCCAATACTTCCGCCAGCACCAGTAATTAATACAATCTTATCTTTAATAAAATTCTCTATTTTATCTTTATCCAAATCTTTTGGATGCCTTGCAAGTAAATCTTCAACTGAAATATCTTTTAACTGTGTTGAAAAATCTTTATCTTGAAGTATCTCATTTAAAGAAGGCAGTATTTTAATTGTTTTAAAATAAGGGCTAAGTTTTTCATAAATAAATTTTATTCTACTTTTATTTGCACTTGGCATTGCAATAACTAAAAGGTCAAATTTATTGTTTTTAATTTTATTCTTAAGTTTTGATTTTGAAATTATTTGTATACCATCTACACTTCTTTTTTGAAGTGTTTTAGAGTCATCTACAAAGTATTTAATATTGTATTGACTATTTCTATACTCTTCACCTAACTTGATTCCAGCTTTTCCCGCGCCATATATTACCACTGATTTATCTTTTATTGTTTTTGTTTTATTTACAAAATAATTATATGAATACATTAAAAAATTTATAGAAAATAGATATAAAAAAAGCTCACTTGCAAGAAGAGCAAATCTAACTTCTCCATAAAAAATAGGTAAATAAACAACAAATGCACTTATGTAAACCATACTTTTAATTAAAAATGTTCTTTGTGTAGATTTACTCCAAGAAAGAGAATAATCTTTATAAATCAAAAACGAAGTAATAACTCTTACAGTAATAACTCCAAATATTACACTAAAAATAGGTTTTTGATGAAAAATAAAAAATGTCCAATAAAATGTTATAAAAGTTAAAACTATAATAACTAATATATTTAAGATACGTTTGTCAAGATAAAACATATACTATCCTAAGTTTTTTATTATAATATCACATATTATTTTTACATCTTCATTTGTCATGCATGTACTGCTTGCTACACACAGACCTTTTTTAAATAACTCTTCACTTGTTCCATCGACAAAAACTTTATTATGTTCAAACAACTTCTGCATATGCATAGGCTTCCAAAGAGGTCTTGATTCTACATTAATTTCTTCAAGAGCTCCAACTATTTTATGTGGGTCTGTTTTCTCAAAAGTTAAAGCTGTAAGCCATCTGTTACCTCGACTATTTTCAAGCTCTGGCATTAAAGTTATCTCTTCTACATCTATCAAATACTCTTTATACCATGAAAATATTTCTCTCTTTTTAAAAACTCTATCTTCTATGACTTCCATTTGTGCTACACCAATAGCTGCAAGAACATTTGACATACGATAGTTATAGCCATACTCTTTATGTTCATAATGAATATAATTTTCTTTTGCTTGAGTCGAATAAAATTTTGCTTTTTCAATCCAATCTTTATTCGAGCTTACAAGCATACCACCACCACTTGTAGTAAGAATTTTATTCCCATTAAAGCTATATATTCCAAAGTCTCCAAAAGTACCTGTATGCTTATCTTTAAAAGTAGCTCCCAAAGACTCTGCTGCATCTTCTATTAAATAAATGCCATACTCTTTACAAATATTACTAATTTTTTGGATATCTGCACTCATTCCATAAAGATGCGTTATTATCAAAGCTTTAGGCATCTTTTTAGTTGTTTTTAAATACTCTTTGAGAAGATTTGGACATAAATTCCAACTCTTTTTATCACTATCAATAAAAACTGGATTTGCGCCTTGATAAAGGATAGCATTAACAGAACCTATAAATGTAAAAGTAGAAGCTAAGACATCATCCTCTTTTCCTACTCCTAAAACTCTTAAAGCAAGATGAATAGCAGCCGTTCCACTTGTAACTGCAAGTGCATTTTCTGTACTAGTATAATTTACAATACTCTCTTCAAATTTATTCACATATTCACCTAAAGGAGCTATATAGTTACTTTCAAATACTTTTTCTATATATTTTAATTCATTTCCACTCATATGTGGTGCACTTAAAAATAGTCTTTTATTCATACTTTTATAATTCCTCAACTTCTCTACATGGATTTCCATAGGCTTTTATATTATCTTTTATATTTTTTACTACTACTGAACCTGCACCAACTATAGAGTTTTTACCAATAGTTAATCTTTGAATTATACAAGAACCTAATCCCACATGTGCACATTGTTTTATTTTTACATTTCCAGCAAGCGTTACATTTGGTGATATATGTACGAAATTTTCAATAACAGACTCATGCTCTATGATTGAAGCACTGTTTAAGATAACTGCTTTTCCTATTTTTGAATTTGCATTTACAACTACATTTGGCATAATTACAGTACCTTCTTCTAAAATAACACTAGGTGATAAGATAGCACTAGGGTGTATTAAGTTTACAATTTTAAAGTCATATTTCTTTACTTTTTCAAAAAGTTTTTTCCTAGTGTTATTATCTCCTATACCAAAACTTATTGGAATATGATTAGATTTTTTAATATTTTCAAAACTTGGATAAGAATTTTTTCCATCATCTACAAAAATAATATCATCATATCCATTACTTCTTGCAATATCAGCAACAACTAAACCATGTCCACTGGCACCATATATATAAATCGATTTCATATCATTTACTTCCTGTAAACTTTTCCATAGTAACACTTGAACTTGAGCTTATATCACTTCTTTTTATAACCTTTAAAAAAGTTAACCATAGTATTTTTAAATCAAGCCAAAAAGATTGATTATCCACATATTCTATATCGTACTCAAACTTTTGTTCCCAAGATATAGCATTTCGTCCATTCACTTGCGCCCATCCTGTAATACCTGGTTTTACATCATGTCTTCTTTTTTGTTCATCATTGTACAAATCAAGATACTCTATAAGCAATGGTCTGGGTCCTACAAAGCTCATTTCTCCCTTTAGTACATTAAAGAGCTGAGGCAACTCATCTAAGCTTGTACTTCTTATAAACTTTCCTAAACCTACAAGTCTTTGTTTATCAGGAAGTAAATTTCCTTGTGTATCTGTTTCATTTGTCATTGTACGGAATTTATATATTCCAAATATTTTTTCTCTATAGCCAGGTCGTTTTTGTCTAAAAAAGATAGGACTACCCATTTTTAAATATACTAAAATACTCACAAAAATAATTATTGTAGAAAAACAAATCAATAATATCAATGATAATAAAATATCAAATATTCTTTTCATAAACTTCCATATACTCTTTGACTACTATTTTAACATCAAATTCATTTAATACTTTAATTCTACCATTTTTACCCATTTTATGTCTTAAATCTTCATCTAAAATTAATTTCTCTATTCCTAAGGATAATGAATTAGAATCTTTAACCTTAACTAAAATTCCATTGAAATTATTATTAACTACTTCTCGACATCCAATTGCATTTGTAGTTATAATAGCCTTTGACATCGAAGCAGCTTCCAATAAAGTTCTAGGAACTCCCTCCCTATAACTTGGTAAAACATAAATATCGCATAATGCAGTTAATTCTAAAATATCATTTCTATGTCCTAACCAAATTACATTTGATGATATCAAGAACTCTTTATTAGCACATGATAAATTACCTTCATCAGTATCACCTACATATAAGAACTTTACATTAGGATATTTTTGACTTAAATAATTTGCAGATTCGTAGTATTCTTTTATACCTTTATCCCAAATTGCTCTTGCAACCATTAATACAACTAAAGAATCTCCAATATCTAACTTATTTTTTAAATCATCAACTCTCTCTTTACTTACTCTTTCAATATCATATTTTAAACTATCAATACCAGAACTTTTAATTAAAATTGCATTTTTTTTAGAAACAAGCTTTTTTTCAATAAAATAATTCATATCATCAGAATTTTGAAAAATCACCCCATTTACTTTTTTATTTGCCTCTTTATAAAGCTTTTCTATTACAGTTCGAATAGTTTTAGCTTTTTTAGTATTTTGTATATAAAAACTTCCCATACCAGTTACTGTATTCAAAATTTTAGGCACTTTTGCAAAATGTCCTGCAATTGATCCATATATGTTAGGTTTTGCTGTAAAACTATGTAAGATATCTAAATTAAGTGGCTTAATTGTTTTATAAATATTTCTAATTGTTTTAAGTTCTTTAAATGGATTTAAACTCTTTCTTGAAATTTTATATGAAATTGCTGTTATTCCATATTTTTTAAATTCATAAAACTTCTCCCCTTTTGGACATATTGCAAAAACTTCATATCCTTTATTAACCAGTTCAATCATGATAGGTAATCTAAAAAGATACAGGTTTATATCTATATGTGATAAGAAAGCTACTCTCATTGATTTTTCTTCCATATTTCTAAACAATACATATTCCATAACATTTTTGCTCTCTTTTCATCAGAGACACTTATTTTATCATTTAAAATATCATTAATAAATTTCTGTTCAATAAACGTAGAAGAATAAGAATTCTGTTTTAATGTATCAAAAATATTTTCTTTTAAATCCTTATTCACCCAATCCTTTAGTGGCACTTCAAAACCTCTTTTGGGCTGTGTAATTAATTCTTTTGGAAGATATTTTTTAGACAATTCTCGTAAAATATGTTTTGTATTTTTTCCATTAACTTTAAATTTGTTATCTAATCTAGGAGCAAACTCAAGCATATATTTACTCAAAAAAGGGCTTCTTCCTTCCAGTGAGTTTGACATGGTTGCAATATCCATCTTAACCAATAAATCAGAAAATAATAAAAGATGAAAATCAGAATATAACATTTTAGATAAGTCATCCAAGTCTATCTTTCTACAAAATTCATCCATTTGTGTAATAATAGAATTATCTTTGAAAGAATATACATCTTCATATATATCATAAGTAGAACTTAAATAGAAATCAAGACCTTCTTTCTTTGACATAGCTAATAATCTATAAAAATAGTTGTATAACGATTTTTTACTATTTGATTTAGGTAATACTTTTAATAAAAATGAAAAACTTTTAGCAATTCCAATTAAATTATTTGCAGCAGGAACATATCTTCTATATCCTCCAAACAATTCATCTGCACCATCACCATTTATAATGACCGTAACATGTTTTTTCGCTTCACGACTAACATAATAGCTGGGTAATGCACTACTATCCATGAAAGGTTGTCCATAGTTTAAAAGT
Organism: Arcobacter denitrificans (SeqCode); assembly: GCF_048571185.1. Taxonomy (GTDB): domain Bacteria; phylum Campylobacterota; class Campylobacteria; order Campylobacterales; family Arcobacteraceae; genus Arcobacter; species Arcobacter denitrificans. The sequence continues at coordinate 725,573 of NZ_CP182350.1, forward strand.
ATTGTTTCTATATCATCTTTTAAATTCATAGAGATATTTAACTCTGTGTGTTCTGTATTATATTTTAATGCTGTTAATTTTGCCAAGTGCGATTCATCATATGTTCCATCAAATTTCACGGTAAAGGTTTTTAGATTATTGGTATACTCACTTGCAATTGAAACAGCCAAGGAACTATCAATTCCACCACTTAAAAAAGCACCTACTTCTAAGTCTGAAGATAAAAGTCTATCCTTAACACTCTTATGAAATAGAGTATCAAGCTGCTGTATTGCAACATCAAAATTCATTATACGTGGCTTATTATAATAATCCAATATATCAAAATATTTGAATTCACTCATTGCTCTAGAAGTAATATCTACTTCATAATAGTGTCCTGCTTTTGCTTCTGTTACATTTTGATATGGAGTAAAGGAGTTAAAGAAAAATCCACTTCTTATATATGAATAAATTGCCTCTTCATTAACTTTAATATTAGGTACTGCAGTTTTTATTGCATTTAACTCACTAGCAAAAAAGAAAGAATCATTATCTTCATAAAAAAACAAAGGTTTTTTCCCTGCTCTATCACGTGCAAAAACAAGTTTGTTTTTTGATTTATCAAGTATTGTAAACACAAACATACCATCAAGCATTTCATACATTTTTTCTTGAAATTTTATATATAAATACAATAATGTCTCTGTATCTGACGTAGTTAAGAACTCAAATTCAGTAAGTTCTTCTCTTAATGTCAAGTGATTATAAATTTCTCCATTAAAAATAATAGAATATTCTTGACCATTTATACTAAAATGAAATGGTTGCTGTCCATGTGAAATATCTTGAATAGATAAACGAGTATGTAATAATACAACACTATTACATATGAACTCAGATTGTTCGTCTGGTCCCCTGTGAAATAATGAATCTTTAATAGAGTTTAAATTATACTTTTTATAGTTTATACTTCCTGCTATTCCACACATGTTTTATCTCTCCCTCTTTTATCAAGATAATTTAAAATTAAAAAAAGGAAAAAAGGAAAAAACATCCATTTTTGCCTCAATGATATTCCTAAATTAGCAGTTGTCATAGCCAACAAACTCCATATTACTATAGTGTAAATAAATATATAGATAAAATAACTTTCACTATAATTTAATCTTATTCTAAAAAACTCATATAAAAAAAGTATGAATAGAACTAAAAAGAATAAATTCTCAAAAGATACAAAAAATCCAAGTATATTTTTTACATCATAAAATACTGGTCTAAAGGCATATGTAAATAACTGTTCTAAATATGTCATTTGAGTAATATCTACTGCACCATCACCATGTTGATTAAATGTCCCTTTCAACAAAATATATTCTTTAACATCAGATACTCCAAGTCCCATATAATTTAAAAATATATTTCCAATCAAAACCGCTATACAAATTCCTATAAAAAAAATTAAAATTTTCATAATGCTATTTATATTTATCGTTATTATAAAATATAAGACAAAAGAAATTATCATAATTCCAGCAATGTGTGGTCTAATCATAAACATTGTAAATATTCCAAATATTAATAATAAATATCTATTTTTTAAATCAATTATTGAGTATAATGTCAATCCTATTGACATCATTGAAAATGGCTCTTTACCTATCGCAACAGACCAAAAATGGATACTCGGGAAAAAGATTATAACCAGAGCAATTTTTTTTATAAGCTGGTCTTTTATAGTTTGGACTATACTTGAATAAAATAATAAAATACCTAAGAACCCAAAAAGATGAAAAAACATAAACTGACCAAACCATGATAGGTTTAAAAAGTTATAAAAAATATAGACAAGATATTCAATAAATTGTGTTCCTGGGTTAAATATTAATGTATCAGGTTCAGCAATTGCAAAATAAGTAAAATAACCTTTTGAATCCGAAACAAAGTAATCACAATATATCATATAAAAAAGTGAAAATAATGTATGCCATAGATATAACACTATAGTGATTTTTATTCTGACTTTAAAAATCTTACTTAAATACAAAAATAATATAAAACCTATAAACCAAACTAAAAAAGCTGTTATAACTTGACTTACACTTTCAAAATACAACATATTATTTATTTATTACTTTTATTACGTTTTTAATAAAAATTTCTTTAGAAAAATCTAGTACTCTTTCTGTAGACTTGTCTTTTAAACTATTTCTTAATTCATTATTATCCATAATTAAGTCCATTGCTTTAATTAAACTGTTAAGGTTATTAGGTGGAATCAAAATACCATATTCCCCTATCTCCATATTTTCTTCCAATTGTTCTATATTAGTATCACCCATTAAAATCTCTCTTGGACCACTTGTACAGTCAGTTGATATAATAGGTAAGTTACAACAAAGTGCTTCTGCTAATACATTGGGAAAACCTTCATAATTTGATGTAAATACAAAACAATCACTTTTTATTAAGTACTTAAATGGATTAGAATCAAAACCAATAAGTTGTACTCTATCAATTAGTTTATATTCTTTTACTTTTGCTATCAAATAACTATAAAGTTCACCCTTTCCTATAATTATCAATTGAGCATCGTTAAATTGTTTTAAAGCCTTCAAAATAAGCTCATGGTTTTTACCCTTATCTAATCTACCAACTGTAACAAAAGTAAATCTTGATGAATCAAACGTATCAATTTCATCTTTAGTACATTCAATTATATATTGATAGTCTACAGGATTATATAAAGTAGATAATTTACTATTATTAAGTTGAAAATTTCTTTCTAAATCTTTTCTATTTCCCTTTGCATTAGTAATAATACTATCTGCATAAGGATAGAAAAAAGTAATCATCCTTTTGTTCAATATCGAATTGAAACTTTTCGATCCGTAATATAATGAAGGAGTACCCCTCTCATTAACAATTGTTTTTATAGTTGAAGAAAAAAGCTTTTTACTTAAAATGTTTATGTAGTTTGATCTTGTCAATAAAGAAAAGCTAATATCAATTTGTTTTTCTTTACAAAGCTTGTAATACTTATATGCAAATATAGGCAATGCTATTAATTTTGTAATTATATTACGCTCAAAAAAACCTGATTTATCCAAACATATAATTGGGATATTGCTAGGTATTTGATACTCAACAACTCCATTTAAAATAACTAAATGGATATTGTAATATTTATTTAATTCAGATACTATTATTGAAACAACTCTTTCCGCTCCACCACCAGCCATAGAATTAATCAAAATAGATAAGTTTTTTTTCATAATTTAGTTACTTTCTACCAACTGCCACCCAGTAAGGTACGGCATCATTAAAAACTATATCTTTTAAGCCAGCTTTCCCCATCATCTCGTGAATTTCCACTTTCGAAAAACGATGTTCTAATCTTGTTGAAAATCTATCAAATGAATCTGTTTTCATAGTATAAAAACTTTTATCTCTATACGCACTTAAAGGGAAGTTATCAACTGATAATCCAAGTTTTTCTAACAATAAGGAAGTTCTTGCCAATGGCAAATATACCAATAATGCAATTACTTTTGTCACCAATAATTTTAACCTGTTGGGCATTTTAGAAATAATCATTCTTACTATATTGCTAGCCTTCCATAAAGCTTTATACCAAAATGGTTTATTATCAAGTGAGTAGTACAAATAAATTAAAAAGAACCCTCCGCTTTTTAATTTATCAACGCAATTCTTTATTCCTTTTGTAGTATCTGGTATATGGTGTAATACACCTAATGAATAGCCAAAATCCATTGAATTATCTTCAAGTTTAATTTCATCAACACCATTATTTAAAAATTCTACATTATTGAAGTGAGATAATTTGTTTTTAGCTACATTAAGAGCATCAATACTAGGATCAATACAATAAAGTTTACCTACTTTTGGCGCAATTCCTTCTGCCCACCGACCACTACCACAGCCCAAATCAAATCCAACAGAATCATCATTCAATTTTTCAAAAGGAAATATTTTAAAATATCCTTCAAAAATATCGTCATATTCTTCTTCTACTAACTTATCTTGTTTGTAAGTTTTCCATTGATAACCAAATCCACTTACTGTTTTGTTATCTATATTACTCATTCTGTTGCCTTTATATTATACTTTTATTAAGTTATGATCTTCAATTTTATAGATCTTTTCACATTTGTTAATAGTACTTAAACGATGTGCTATTATAATTAGGGTTTTATCTTTAGATATCTTATAAATTTCATTCATTATTTGACTTTCAATATTTTCATCAAGAGCCGAGGTAGCTTCATCTAAAACTAAAACTTCAGGATCTAAATATAATGCTCTTGCTATTGCAATTCTCTGCTTTTGTCCTCCACTAAGCTTTATTCCACCTTCTCCAACCATGGTATTAAGGCCATCTAAATTTGTTTCCAAAAAATCTAAAATCTTTGCTTTTTTAAGAACTTGTTTTACTTTATTTTCATCATAGAAATTACCAAATGAGACATTTTGACCTACTGTTCCTTCAAAAAGATACACACTTTGAGGTATATATCCAATTTTATTACGCCATTGTTTAACATTTGAATTGTCTAAAAACTTATTATCAATTTGTATCGTTCCAGAAACAGGTTTATACAATCCTAATATAATATCTACAAGTGTACTTTTCCCAGAACCACTGGGACCTATAAATGCAATTTTTTGATTTTTCTTAATCTCTAAATTAATGTTATTCAAAATCTTCTTATTCATTTCATACTCAAAGAAAATACTATTTAGTGTAATTGAATTATTAAATTCAACTTTTTTCTCTCCCAGTTGTTCTCCATCATATATTAAATCATTGTGAATCAAATCTAATGACTTATGATAATACATTATTTGATTATACCCAACTAGTAATCTATTTGCAGAAGGCATTAAACGATATAACCCTAAAACAAACATGGATAAAATACCCATTAAAGTAGAGACATCACTTTCCTGTGTATAAACTAAATATACAATGACTAATGTTATCATACCAAATCCCAATGTCTCTAAAAAAAGTTTTGGAAACTGGGCTAAAGTTTCATATAGCGTAATAGATCGAGTAAAGGACTTACTTGTTTTTCTAAATTCCTGAAAAATCATTTGGTCATTTGATTGTAATTTTATAATTTTATAATTTCCAAATGTACTACTTATTATTTCAAAAAACTTTTTTTGATACTCTTCTCTTACCTTTCCTTGGTGTTTAATTTTTGATGAAACCTTTTTAATCAAAAAGACAGTATTTATCCCTAAAAAAAATGTCATTAAAATAGTAATTTTCCAATCAATATATAAAAAAACACTATAGATAAAAGTTACAACAAAAAACTCACTGGTCATAAGTAATAGTGCCGATATTATTACAGATAAATGTTGTGTTTCATGGGTCATTATTTTTGTTAAATCACTGCTATTTCTATTTATAAAACTATGATACGACATTCCTAAATAGTTTTCAAATAACTTGTAAGCAAATACGTGTATTTTACCTTTTGAAAATAAAGCTAACATATAGATATATGTGATATTTATAAAGCCTCTAAAAAGATAAAAAGTCACTAATAATAAGCCAAAAACCACTACAAAATCATGTGGGTTTGAAAAGCCAAATAAATCATAAAAATACTTAAAGTATTCATTGCTATTAATTAAATCAAAATTACTTGCAATTGATATAAAGGGCATAATTGCAGCTATTCCGACTGTTTCTAATAAAGCTACTATTATTGAAAAAAAAATCAATAGAAATAATAATCGTTTATCTTCTTTCGATAAAAGTAAATTTAGTTTTTTTAAAATATACAAAGATGTCCTTTATTTTAATCTCATTATATTCCATAAAATATATTCAAAGTTTTTACCTTTTTGATGCTCATTGAATACTTTAATTAAGAAATTTTTATTTACACTATCATCCAAAATATTTATTTTTTCAAATACTATATCTTTTAGTTCTTTTCTAAACCAGGTCTGAAGAGGTACGCCAAATCCTTTTTTAGGGCGCTCAACTAACTCTTTTGGTATATGTTTATACAATATATCTTTTAATATTGATTTAGGACCATTTCTTAGTTTCAATTCCGGTGGCAAAGAATATGCATGTTCTACTAGCCGATGATCTAATAAAGGAACTCTAGCCTCTAAACTATATGCCATACTTGCTCTATCAACTTTAGTTAAAATATCATCCTTAAGGTATCTATGAAAATCTAAGCGACTAAACTTATCAAATAAATTAGTATTATCATCATTATACTCTAGTATATCATATAAGGTTAAACTAGATTTACCAAATGCCTCATTAATGTAATCTTGGTCAAATACAGAATTAACTTCCCAAGGTTTTATTGCACTATATAAAATCGAATACAAATTTTCTTCACTCAGATTATTAAGTGGAAAACTTAATTTTTGCAATTTATCTGAACAACTATATTTCATTAATATTGACATAACACTTCTTAAAGGTTTAGGTAGCACCTTTAATTTATTAAAATACTTATTAACCATAAAATACCTGTCGTATCCTAAAAAAAGCTCATCACCACCATCACCACTTAAGGATACTGTAACTTCGTCTTTTGTAATTTTAGACAAAAGCATCATAGGTAAACTGGAAGCATCTCCAAATGGTTCATCATAATGATTATCATACTGATCCACCAATGCTAATACATCATTTGCTTTGAACTTATATTCATAATGATCAGTTTCTAGATATTCAGCAATTTGCTTTGCATACATAGATTCATCATATTTCTTGTCTTCAAAGCCAATAGAGAACGTTTTTATTCTATTTGATGACTCTTTTTGCATAATTGAAGTTACTAAACTACTATCAATTCCTCCACTCAAAAAACTTCCGACTTCAACATCAGATAACAACCTATACTTAATTGAACTATGAAGTAATTCTTCTGTTTTCACAAGAGCTTCATTATATTCAATGTTTTGTACAGAAGAAGGAATGTCCCAATATTTTTTTGTCGTTGTAGAAACTCCATCAAAAGTTAAATAGTAACCAGCTTCTAACTTATTAATACCTTCGTAATACGTATTATTCTTTGGGATATAACCTAATGTCATAAATTGTATTTTAGCTTTTTTTGATACTTTTTCTTTTAAATGATTAGGGAAAGCTTTTAATTCACTTGCGAAAACAAATTCATCACCACTATTACTATAATATAATGGTTTTATTCCAACCCTATCTCTTATTAAGTATACTTTTTGCTCAAGCTTATCAAATAAAGCAATGGCAAACATTCCAATGAGTTTTTCTAATGTTTTTTCTATTCCTAATTCCATAAAACTGTATAAAATTGTTTCTGTGTCAGAAGAAGATATAAAAGAATTGAACTTTAATTCAGCCCTAATTTCATTGTGATTATATATTTCCCCATTAAAAACTATGACATATTTATCATTTTCCATTGGCTGAACAGCACTTGTTGATAAATCTTGTATTGCAAGACGATTATGCCCAAAAAACAATACCTTATTTTTTAAAGTATACTCTTTTACAGAACTATTGTCTGGCCCTCGGTGTTTTAATCGATTATTATATCTTTCGAACTCTTTAATATCAAAACGTGGATTATAACTTCCAAAAACACTACACATAGAACTCTTTTATCATCTTATTTAACTCCTTAACTGGCATTATATGTGCATACTCATGACTATAAAAGTATACATTTTGAAGATCCTTATAATAGTTCTGAGTTAAATTATTTTTAGCTTCATATCCATAAATACATTGCTCTTCTTTACCATATGTTAATATATACTTCGTAGATTGTTGTTTAATCATACTTTTAATATATTCAGGTGAATACACATTTCTTATGTTACTAATAATTATTTGATCAAAGCTTCCGTAATCTAATATTGAATTAAATATTGAATAGCCAGAAGACATAATTGTCATATAGGGTTCTGCTTGTAAAGATACATATAAACAAGCTTCTGCACCTTGTGATAATCCATTAAGAATTACTTTTTGTTCATTTGTTTTACAATATTTAACGAGGGCCATGGCATCAATCAAATATTTAACGCTATATGAACTACCTTTGTTTAATAGCGTTTTATACAATGCATTATAAGAGAGTTTATATTCGTTATTATGAATTGACAAATAGTCTTCATTGGGCTTTATTAAAACAAAATGTGTACTCTCTTCTAACAACGCTGAAGGTGTTCCAAATGTATTGTGATATGTTCGTATATTGTTTGTCACAATATCGTAAGAGTGATTTTCTCCACTACCTGGAATTGTTAGAATAACATCATTAGACTTTTTCCCATTTGAATAAAAAAATGCTTCTTGCGTTAGATCATTCACCTTATAAACTAATTTACATATTTCTCCATTTTGATCAAAAGATACCAATTCTATATTCTTATATGCATTAAAAAAATATTGGCTTGGTATACTCATCTTATCTAAAATATTCTCGAGGGAATTCTCATCAGTAATTGCATTATAGCGCAATTGTGTTGTAGGTAAAGATTCTGTAAAAAATATATCCAGTGGACTTTCATTAAATGTTCCAATTTTTTCATTCTTTACTCTTTTTTTAAGTTTTACAGCTATAAAGTTTTTATATTTGTATAAATAGTAAAAAGGGAATATCTTATAATGTCCAATAACAACACCTATTAGTATGGAAATAAAAAAAACAACTACTATAAACAAACTTAACATTTATTATCTTTATAGTAAGTTTGAAATATATCTAACCATTCATTCATTATTCTCTCTATAAAACTTTTATACCAAATTTGTATATATGTTTCGTCATATCTTTTTTCATCAAAATTACTTAATAGTTCAAAAACACCATTAATTGTCTTTTCATGAAACATTGGGGGAATATTCTCTTGTTCAGATACCGTATAGTTTTCCTTGGGTATAAACCCTACCAGGTTTTTTCCTGATGCAATAGCTTCCCAGCCACTACATCCTATTGTATCAATCATAAATTGGTCAACTATCAAATCTGAATACTGTATTACTTTTAAGATACAGCTTCTACTTGTTTTGGGTATCCAGATAATATTCTGTTCAATCTTCAATTCCTGAATAAGTTTTTTAGATTCTTCAACATCAGGACCATATTCTACTAATACCAGTTTTGTTTTTTTTAAAGTTACATTTGAAAATTTGGCAAAACCTCGAATTAATACGTCATTACCCTTTGATTCTGCAACCCCATAAAAAAACTCCACGTTTTTCCACAAATGTCTTGCTTGTGAGAATATTAAAAATTCTGTTCTCTTTCTTGTCTCAATAATTAGTTTTTCTATTTTATGATTATCACAAAAAGATTCTATATCATGAACAAGAGGCCTTCGTAAAGTAATATAATCTCTTTTTAGATTTTTTAAAGGTTCAGTGAGGTAATCACTTATTATTTCATTAATTATGTGTTTACTTTCAAGAATTCCTTTTTTCTGGTATCTTCCAATATTCCATAACAAAAAATCTCTGGGTTTTAAGGAAAAACTCTTGAATGGCACTTCATATAAATCTGAACCATATTGTGCAAAGAAATCAAGTTTAAGTCCTGCTTTTTTAAAAAAAGCAGGACTAAAGCCTGATCCAATATAAATATCATATCCATCCAAGTCTTCTATTATATTTTGTTTAGATTTAACAAAAAATGATTCAGGTGAACCCCAGGTTAGCTGTTTAATATATTTTTTATAATCTTTATATTTTGTATCATTACAAGGTAAAAAATGTTCCATCTCATTATTAAACAAAAATAAATCTGCAGCTATTCCTTTATCTCTAAGATGCTTCATAAAAACAAAAAGCATATTATTCATATTACCAATACATGCAATTTTCAATATATACTCGTTTCAAGACTTGAAATAAATCTTTTCCGTATTGATTTAATAACCTCTATTGGTTTCATTTCTACATCATCATAGATTATTTTTAAAACTTTTATTTTACTCTTTCCAGTAATGATCTTTATATAACCTTCTTCTTTATTAATCTCAGATATTTGACCTGGTATTGCAAAATACTGCTCATTATCATTGCAGATTTCACAGTCTTCAAAGATGATTTTTTTTCCTTCATAATACGAATATGCTCCACTAAATGGCTTTGCACTTGCATTAACTAGTCTTACAATGTCACTATTAGAGCTTTTCCAGTCAATTTTAGAATCTTCAGGTATTCGAGGATAACATCTTATAATATCACTTAAATCAGTTGATTGTCTATATAATACATAACTTTTATCTAGTTTCAATTTTCTTAATGCATCAAAATATAATTTTGGACAAATTTCTTCAGCCCATTTGTAAACTTCACCTGCTTTTGTATTCATTAAAATTTTTTTATAGTCTTTTGCAACAACAGGTCCGGAGTCTAATTCACCACCCACCATATAATGTATACACAAAGGTATACTTGATTCTCCATTTATAATAGCCCAATTGGGAGTTGCATTACCTCTATATTTAGGTAAATCTCCTAAATGTGCATTTAATATTCCAAGGTCAAAACATTCTATTATTCCTTCTGAAATAGTATTTGTATAGTTCATACTTATTCCAATATCGCAATCTAATGAACTTATTTGTTCTTTTAAACTATTAATTTTGTTAGTGGAAATAAAATACGCATTAATTAATTTTGAAAAATTTTCAAAATCTATTTCTGAAACATCGTATTCAGGAGCAGCTGGAGCTGTAATTACAGCTTTTATAGTAAAGCCCTTCTCATGTAGTAATTTTGCTGTGTTGAGTAATGTTTTTGTTCTACCTATTATTGCTATGTTCATTAACCCTCCTTATAATATCATATAAAAAACCTTCTACTCCAATATGATTTACATTCTTATGTTCCTGTAAAAGGGCATGTTCACGATGCCATTCTCTACTATTTTCGTATCGATTTAAGTTTTCTGTATTAAGAAAGATATGAATTGGATGAAAATCAAATACTTTTATTCCATCATACTTTAAATAATCATCAATAATCCAACTATCTTCATATAAGCAATGAATATCATCTTCCCAAAAATGAGGAACTCTTAATAATTTATTATCAAAGTGTTTAAATGGTTTATTAATAATACCTGAATTGTGAGGTAAATAAATATTACAGTCATAGGTTAAACCATATTCACTAAAAAGTTTTAAAAGTTCTGTTTTTTGTTTTAGATCATGACTTCGAACAGATTTCGCATTAGGTACAAAATTTAAATAGTATTCTAATACTTCCTTTAAGTTTTTTCCATATCTAAAATCTCCATTTACCAATGGATTAAAATTAGGATGTATACCAAGTTCTATATTTTTATTTGATTTCATTCGGTCTAATAAGACTGTGTCATGAGTAACAAAAACTGTTGCTTTTAAATTATTTTTTTCTATAATATCTAATGTGTATTCTAATACTTCATCTGATGCCCAGTCAATATCAAAGGTCAAAAATATTTTATTTTTCCATTCTAAATCATTTACATCAATATTTTCTATAATATCAAACATCTACTCTTCCATTTTCTTAATTGAAGTATAAATAAGTGAACCTTCTAATTTTTTTTCCATCACCAACTTATTAAAATTCCATGTTTTATTTTCATATTCAACTTCATTTACTATTATAGATGATTCAACTAAAGAGATATATGCAATTTCATTTTCAATAACAATCTCACCTAGTTCCTTATCCTGAAAAACCTTATTAGAAGGTTTAGTTATCCATAATATCAGCTTTTTTTCATCTAAATATGCAAATGCTCCAGGATAGGGACGTGTTTGTGCCCTTACAAAATTATACACTTGCAAAGCATTTTGATTAAAATCTAATATTCCATCAGATTCTGTTCTACGAGGATAAACTTCAAGACTTTCCTGATTTTGTTTCGTAAAATTGATTTTACTTTCTTCACTTAGTAAATTTTTTAAAATACTTTTTGTAGTTTCTGTTACTTTTTTATATAAAGTATCAATGGTATCATCAAAGTCTATGTTAATTTTCTTCTGCTTAACGATATCTCCACCATCAATACTATTATCCATTTTAAATATTGTAACACCAGTATCATTTTCACCATTTATCAAGGCCCATACCAAAGGTGACCATCCTGCATATTTTGGTAAGAAAGAAGCATGTATGCCCCAAACACCATTTTTTGGGATTACTCTAACTGCTTCTGGTACCATATAGTACCAGCCTGCAGCAATAATAACATCAGGATTAAAATTAGAAATTTCTTCTTTATATGCAGATAAAGATTTTTCTTCAGCTACTTCTCTAATAGGTGTGTCTTTTAAATATTTATACTCATATAAGTCAACATGATTAACATTATTTATTTTTGTTTTACTTTTAGGTAATACAATATTTTCTTTAGTTGTATAAATTGCTTGTATTTTAATATCATTATTAACTAGAAAGTCAATTAATTCTAAACTAAACTTTGTTGCCCCTAAAAAAATTACATTCATTAATTAGTAATCCTATATTAAATTTTATTATTTTTATACCACTCAGCAGTTTTTAAAATACCTTCTTCCAAATCTATTTGTGCTTTAAATCCTATAATATCATCTGCTTTTTTTGTTTCAGGTATTCTTAATTCAATATCTGCAGATAAAGGGTCTTTAAATATAATTTTCGATTCTGAATTTAAAACTCTACATACGACTTCTGCCAAACCATAAATTGTTGTTACGGCTCTTGCATTTCCTATATTAAATGATTCTCCGACAGCTTTTGGATGTTCTAAAGACTTTAATAGACCTTCAACCATATCATCAACAAAACACCATGCACGAATTTGTGTTCCATCCCCATATATAGTAATGTCTTCATTATTCAATGCTTTTCTAATAAAAATTTGTATTGCACCTTCACCAGTTTGTCCAGGTCCATAAACATTAAAAGGTCTTACAGTAACAGTTGGTAAGTTATATTGTTTGTAGTATGCATGAGCCAAGTGTTCTCCAGCTAACTTACTAACAGCATATACCCATCTTGATTCTCCAACTGAACCTGCAACACTATTTGTTGCTTCATCAACTCGATAGGCCATCGAACCAAAAATTTCAGATGTTGAAAATTCAAGAACACGATTTTCTATCTTATTTTCTACTGCTGCTCTTAAAACATTAGAAGTACCAACCATATTTACTTCCATAGTTGTAACAGGATATGTTGAAACAGTATCAATACCAGCAATTGCTGCAGCATGAACAACTATATCCGCTCCTTTCATTGAATCTCTAATTAGTTCATAGTTTAATATATCACCTTCAACTAATGTAATGTTTTTATGGCTCAATAAATTTGTATGTTTTATTGTATTTCGTGCTAAATTATCAAAAAGTACTAGTTCGTTATCATCACATAATCTTGACGCTAATGTTGAACCAATAAAACCAGCACCACCCGTAATAAATATTCTCTTATTCGTTATCATCTTCTCTCCTATAGTTATTTAAAATTGTATCCCACAAATATTTTTCATCTGTAAATTTACGTGATAATTTTTTCTGTTCAATTATTATATTATTATATAAACTTGTATCATTATTCAAAATTCTTGTTACTTTTTGAATGTACTCATCTCGTGAATGTGCCATTCCACTTTTAGGGACAATTGACTGTATATTTACAAAAGTATCAAAAGATTTATTCACATCATAATAGTTATCCTCTAATGAGATAACTGGTAGTCCACTCAAATAAGCCTCTATTTTGGTCGATCCTCCATTTGCGGGGAATGTATCAACCATAACTTTTGATTCTTTCAAATATTCTATTGCTTGCAGCCAACCTTTATCGATAATCTTACCTGTATTATCTACATTCGAAATGTCATAATATCCTAGATAATGTACTCTTTCAAATAATGATTTTTTCTTAAAAAAACTCTCTATATCAGAAAGGTATTCAGTCTCATTTCCCATAAAACATAAACTTGTTGTTTTATTAATAAGTAAAATTTCACTAATAACTTCAAGCCAGTCATTACTCAATTTTGACAATCTGCTATGAATAAATATTATATCTTTTTTATCTTCCAAAGCTATTAATTTTGGTAATTCAATATCTCTTTTTGCATAAAAAAACATATATCTGAAATTCTCAGTATTCAAGTTTCCTTTTAACTTATGAGAATATAGCCTATGTTCTTTTATTTCATAATAAGGAGGTAATTGAATTTGACCATGTAAGTCAATTCGATTGTTGAATGTTGGTATATTACCAGCTGAGATATCAATTATGTAGGGAGTATCAATGCCTTCAATAACTTTTTGATGTGTAAAACCGCAAAAAGCAGACGGTATCGTTAATAATATATCAACTTTGTCTTTATTTATTTGAGTAACAACTTTTTTCCAATCAAATTTGTCTTCAAAAATTCTTTTAAGAATATTTATTATTCCATTTCTTGAATGATCCATTTTCAATTGATACTCATTATAATTATATTTTTTTAACTCTTCATCTATTTTTTCTGTATACTTTAAATCATATAAAAAAATCTCTATATTTTCTGGTACATTCTTGAAAATTGATGATTGAAAACTTATACTTCCAGTTATAACATAAAAAAAACCAATTTTTATTTTATTAGAATTCTTATTTTTTGTTCTCTTTTCTCGAACCAAATTTGGAAATTTTTTTCTGTAATTAGATAATAATCCCTTTTCATGATATTGGATTTTTTCCAATTTCTCAGGTCTATTAATTTGCTGCTGTCGAACAAATATATACCTTATAATAAATGAACAAAAAAATGGTAAGTATCTTAATAACTTATACATATATCATTAATCTCCAATTAATAATTTTTAACAAAATTTAATTTAATATAGTTCACAATTTTATCTGACATAACCTCTAAACTTTCTACATCAGGGTTTAAGATAATATTTGGACTTTTTGGCTCTTCATATATTTTATAAATTTCAGTAATTCTAGTACTATCTTTCACTTCTTTATCCAGAATTAGTTCATTAAGCTGCCTATTCGTTTTCACATAAATTTCTACGTGATTCATGACCATATTCTTAACATTAAGTCTAGATTCTTTATATGGAGACGAAAATACAGATATTGTAGAGATTAAATTCGATTGTAAAATCTTAATTAAATGTCCAACTCTTTCGAGATGTTTATTTCTATCTTCTCTAGAGCTAGTTGCATTGGGCAATAAATCTACAATATCAGATCTATCAATCTTTTCTACCAAAAAATCTTCATTTTTCAACTTTATATAAACCTTATTAGCAATGAGCGTTTTACCAGATAATGGTAAACCTGTAAACCATATGCTAAAAGGTTTTACTTTTCTTTTGCCAAATCCTACTCTGTGCCACATTCTCTCATGAAAAAAATATAAAACAATTTTTGCAATTGTTTCTACGAAACCCGCCATAATTGCAAGATCAAGACGTCCAAAAAATACATAAACAATTATAATAGTAACAGTTGTAGCTAAAACTCTCCAACTGATACCTTTTATTAATGATCTTAATTTCGTTTCTTTATTCATACATTACCGTCTGCTTTTAACTGTATTATCCAATTGTTTGTTTTTATAACCTGTTGCTTTATAACTAACATCTAATGCTGTAATAGCATTTCGTCCCGATTTTATTTTTTTTAGTTTTGCGATAACATCAACAAATGAATTTTCGAAAATCACTTCTTCATTGTTCATAACAATTTCAAATGGTTTTAAAAAGAATGTATTATGTCTTATAAATGATGTTAAGACCTTAACGTTAAAAATAGGATTGTTTGTTGCGCCTAGTTCATTTATGAGTAATCCTATAATTGGAGTATTTGTTAACTCAAAATCATCATGTCGTATAAATCTTGTTCTTTCCATAAATGACTGATACCTATAGGTTAAATCTTCTTTTGAATTAACACCAACTAAAACAATTCCATCACGATTTACCAGTTTTTCTTGGATAAACTTCATTGAATCTTGTTTCGTTTGAATAATACAATGATAAGGATATTCTTCATCTTTATACTTTTCAACAAATTTAGGAGAAGGGCAAACTTCACAAGCAATACATCTATAAATATTTTCCTTAATTAAAGTAAATATTTCTAATTCAACATCTTTATTAGAATATTTATCAAAATACTCTTTTACTATATTTAAATACTTATTTTCTTCAGTATCCATTGTAACCAAAACAGTTATTTTTACTTTTTCATTCTTTTCTTCTCCTGCTTTCAAAATTGAAGCAAGATGAGCTACTTGTCTACCTGTACCATAACTTGTTAAATTACCAAAATCATCATCAACAGCTTTTCCAACATCACCTGCCCAAATGGTACCGCCATATTGACAAGATGCTGGTCCATTTCCAATTACAACTGAATCTTGCATCAATGCTTCATATAAAGAATAAATATTTGTCGTTTCCTGACCACCATTTCTTTTTGCACCACAAGAGATAACTCCAAATGCTTTATCTTTAAGAAGTTCAAATTTTTGAGTTAATTGTAAAAATTTGTTTGCTACAGAGGACCTATCTCCAAAATATACTGGAGTTCCAAGGATAACACCATCTGCATTTTTAACCTTTTCTAAAAGTATTTTATATTCATTATCATTAATTGACAAAGTATCAATATCTTCTAAATCTTCTATAGAATCATAATTTAATACCTCTCCATATAAATTTAAATTTTGATGTGCAAAAAGGTTTGTAATACAAACTAATTCTATTTTCGAATTATTTGTTACTGCTCCAACTAAAGCATGAGCAATTCCTATATCTGTATTTGAATAGATTAAATTGGATTCTTTTATAAATTGATTTAACTCTTCTGAAGATTTAGACTTTTCTATCATATCTTTTAGTTTATCCATATTTTTATGATTAGACCTAATAGAACCTACTACTCCAAGTATTAATGTTTGTTTAGACATTTTTTCTCCTAATTTTATATTTTAAAAAATAATTTGTTTTTTATTTTCATAAAGCCTACGCTCTCTATTGCTCCAAAAATTTTATCCTTATTTCTTTGATAAAATTCTATTTCATAATAATTTGAAATATCAGTAGCAACACCATTACCAAAAACAACCTTTAAATCCAAAGAAATTGCATAATCTAGTGCTTCTTGTAAATGTTGTAACGAGCCATATTTACATAATTTTATTTTAACAAACTTTGCACCTATATCATATGATTTTCTAATATCAGAAAGAGTATATATAGACTCGTCAATCATTATTGGAACTTTAAATTTCTCTTTTACAAGTTTTTCTAAATCTTCCCAACCACTTCTACATACTGGTTGTTCTAAATAATCAGTATTTGTACTTATGCACTCTAAAGCTCTTAAAAAATCACACGATTGTTCATAAGAAAAACCGCCATTTGCATCAAAACGTATATGCAAATTTTTTAAATTAATTGTTTTAAGCTTTTTTACAAATTTAATTTCCCGTAGGATATCTTTACCAACTTTTATTTTAACAGTATTATATCCTTTATCTACAATAGAATTGATTATTTCTTGAAGATTATCGAATTCATTTTCAATTTTTAAAGAATACACTAATTCACTATTTCCCAATTCTAATTTATTAAAGACCAAATCAATATCAATTTGTCTCTCAATTTGAGGAATCAAAGAGGAAAGTGCAAATGAATTGTTTTGGTTGACTCGTTTTTTAAGAACAGATAGCGCAAAGGATAACTCCTCGTTAATAATCTTTTCTCTTACTGCACTCAATTCCTTTAAAACATCTTCAATTGTTTCATCAGTATATCCAACTAATGGTGTCACTTCTCCTAATAACTTGTCGTTTCCAATAACAATTTCAACAACAATAGAATCATAATAATTTAAAGTTTTATACGATAAGTTATAGCTTTCAATTAAAGGAATTCTTTTAACATTAAAATGAATATCTATAATTTTCATTTTAGTTTTTATACTCAAAAGTATTAAAATATCTTATAAATTTAGTATCTATATATCGGTCATAATCAGCCATTGTAACCTTGAGCTCTTTACCTTGAATATAATCAAGCACCATTAAGTATTCATTAAAGTCATCATAGTTAATTGAGGTTGACCATCTTGGATTAATTTCTATAAGTTTATCTCCAATGTATTGAGTACATATATATCCTTCTACATTTAGTGTTTCGGCAATTTTTCTATTTATTTCAAAAATTTCCTCATTTCTTACAACTGTTGCTTTCGTAATTGTTCCATTAATTGCTTCTTCTCTAGTTCTAACACTCTGAAATAAAACCTTCCCTTTAGAACATATCATATTACTATCATAATGTGTCCCTTCAAGTTTCTCCATTAATATTAACTTTGGAATATAACTACTATTGGTTAACATATTTTTTAAATCACTTACTGACAGAGTTGGAAATGTATTTTTACTATTAAAAAAATGTTCAGCGTCAACTTTTTCATCAGTTAAAAAAGCAAATCCTCTACTTCCAGATCCCTGAGATGGTTTAATAGAGAGTTCGTAATTTTTAAGTTTTATTAAGCCCTCTTCTAAATCATTAATATTTTCTATCAGATGATATTTCATAAATGGGATATTAGCATGTTCCGTTAAATAATTATAAGAATCTGCCTTATCTAATGAGGTTTCTAGTGTTTTTAGGTTTGTTACAACAGGTATACAGTTTAATTCTGTGAATTTACTTTTTTCTTGTGCAATTTTATAACATTCTAATTCTCCAGATGGAATTATTATATCAATCTTTTCCTTTTTAACAATTTCTAATAATGCAGGTATATACTCCTCACTATCCTGCCTAGGTAAAATTATAAATTTTTTACAATAAAATTTTCCTATTGAATCTGGGTTTAAATCACCTGCGTAAATTTCATAATTGTTCTTATTTAAATGACTAAATAAAGAGACTGTACTCGAGTTGTTTGCAACTGTAAAAAAAATTCGTTTCATTATAACTTTTCCTCTATTCATAAATATAATTGTTATACCAACTCTCAGGATGAGTTAATAAGTGCATAATTTTCGGGTTGTCTATCATATGTTCAATAGGAGTTCGTCTATCATCTTCTAATAATTTTCCATTTCTATATGATTTCCACTGTGTCCATTCGCTGTCACTAACATATAGACAATTATCCCATAGCTTTTTGTCATACGCTTCATAAATTAAACCAAAATCTTTAGGACTATTGTTTTTCCAAAAGTCCAGATTATTAAAAGGTGTCCTATCACCATGTGATGCAGTTCCATATATCTTTATTTGAAATAACACTTCAAATAACTTTATCTCTTCTTTTAATAGTTTTAGATTGTCTATTCCACAATAACCATTGACATCTTCAAGTTCGGTATGGACCCCTATTTCACATCCAATTGAAATTAAATCCTGAATAATTTTTATATTTCCAATTGAGAGTAAATTATATTCTGGAGAATGTAATCTAAGATAAATACTTGCTTTTATCTCCAACTCCTTAAATATTTTATAAATAGTTTTCAATCTACCTATTTCAACATCTACATCTATTCTATTAATAAAGATTTTCTCATTATTATCATATTCATTTTCAAAAAACTCTTTTAATGTTATAACCTTGTAGTTATTCTTTAGAACATCTTGAAATATCTTTTTGTAAAAACCAAATGTAAAATCACACATATAAAACCTCTTCCAATTTTTTTCTATCAGGAAAGTTTACTAATACACCCATGTCTTTTTTTTGATACATAACCATACTTCCTATTGAACATGCTGAAACATTTGTTTTTTGAACAATTTCACTAATATGATTTAATTTCCCACAACCACCGTTTGCGATAACTGGTACTTGTACATTACTTACTATGCTATTTACCAGTTCTATATCGTATCCGTTCCAACTACCTTCATTATCGATTGAAGTAATTAGTATTTCGCCTACGCCCGAATTTTCAAGATTTTTTGCCCACTCATCTGGTTTAAACTTTTGTTTTCTTTTACCATGATGAGAATAAAGACTATTCCTTCCCCAAAAGTCCTTTTTCACATCAATTGACCCTACAATACTTTGAGCACCAAAGTATTCAGATATTTTTTCAATCAATTGCAAGTTATGATAGGCATTAGAGTTGATTACTATCTTTTCAAAACCAATTTCAAATATTCTTTTAGCATCCTCAAGTGTCTTTATATTTCCTCCATAAGAAAGGGGCATAAAACACTCATTTGCTATATCTTCAAGGATAGAAAAATTTATCTCTCTGTTCTCTTTAGACGCAAAAATATCTAAAAACATTAACTCATCAACTTCTAATTCATTAAAAATTCTAACAGTATTTACAGGATCACCAATATAGTTATATTTTCTGAACTTTACAGTTTTTACTAAACTCTCATCTTTAAGAAGTAAACATGGAATTATTCTTGTTTTCAACATTATTTATATCCTTGCAAAATTTTCAAAAACTTTCATTCCAAATTTATGGCTTTTTTCAGGATGAAATTGAGCTCCAAAAATATTATTTTTTTGTATTGCACTATCAAAATCTAATCCATATGATGTTTTTAATATAGAATTTTTGTCATTTTCAACTTTTACAAAATATGAATGTACAAAGTAAAATCTAGTTTCATCGAAAGTATCAAAATCTTCTGTTAACTGACTTCTATTTGATTGTTTAACTAAATTCCAACCCATATGGGGAACATTGTATTCTGAACCAATGTTATTTTTAAAACTTTTTGTTTTTCCAGAAATCCATCCTAGTCCATTTAATTTTCCTTCTTCACTACCATCAGTTAGAAGTTGCATGCCTAAACAAATTCCCAATACAGGAACTTGATCTTTCAGTGCTTTCTCATTTAATACATCACTTAAACCATTTTGATTTATTTTTTTCATTGCAGTATCATAAGAACCTACACCTGGTAACAAAATTTTTGACGCATTTTTTATTTTATCTACATCTTTTTCTATTTTAGAATTAATGCCTATATACTTAAACATATTTTGAATTGACCCTAAATTTCCCATTCCATAATCAACAATTGTAATCATTTTATTTCCTTTTTGATAGGAAAACAATATTTGAGATAAAAACTCATGGGAACTAAATTTGCTTTTGCTAATACTTTAAATATAGGCCTTAAAAACTCAAATCTTTTTTTATAAGTAGGATACTCATACCATGACTTTGGCTCTTTATTCATAATCCTTTTATATTCTTCTTTTGTAATATCAAGTCTCTTTTGAAAGTAATTTTCTAAATCTTTTTCAATAAGTGGAGGTTTGACATATTCCTTCCAAGCATCTTCTCTACTTAGTTTACCATTCCTAACTAATGCAGATAAAGTATTATTTCTCATATCCGTGTTAAACTTTTGAGGTAAATAAATACTATGATAAAAAGCTGTCATTCTATTTTCTAAATGATGTCCACCATAGTATCTCCATTCATACTCTTTTTCAAGAAATTCTCTTGCATCTTCTTTATTATAATCTATATACCAAAATGGTCTTACTTTTTTAATTTGTGCAAACATACTCCAAAATAAAAACCTATAAAATGTCATTAAAGGATATGATTTTATAGGTAATATGCCAAACATTTTATGAATTGACTTTATATACTTTCCATCAAAATAATTTCTTCCTACTGGTGTTATTCCTTCTGTTATAAACGAGTGCCCTTCTAACACATATTTTACTTTGTGTTTCCATGCCGCTCTATACATAACTTCCGCTAAGGCTAAATCAGTAGATGCTTCAATTTCAGCAACATCCGCATAAAAGAATGCCCTAAAAATATCATCTGACTCTTTATTATCAACTACGTGTGTATACAGATCTATATCTAAGGATGTTAACACTTTTCTAATATTTTCTGTTGCAATAGCAGTATTCCAGGTATTATCATAATGTACGGCAAGAGGTCTCAAGCCCCATTGTTTAGCAAGAAATAACATGTAGGAAGAATCAGTTCCTCCACTTACGCCGATAATACAATCATATTTCTTCCCGCGACCTGCTTTTTTAATCTGTTCTACTATTTTATTAAATTTTAAATCACCCCTGTTTTGACCTGTTCCATACTCTTCTTTTAGTTTTTCTAACTGATGACAATAATTACATACGCCATATTCATCAAAGTTAATGGAAGCAACTCTTTCATCATAAATACATTTTGAACATACCTTTATATTACCATTCAATTCTCAAGCCTTACTTTTTCAATTATTAATTTTTTACCATCTATTGTTTTTAGATATGCACCAGGATAAGGGCTAGATTGAGCCCGTATAAAATTATAGAGATCATTAGAGTTTTTCTTTAAATCTATTTCTCCATCTTCTTTTTTTCGTTGAGGATAGACTTCTATTTTACTTTTGTCTTGAGGAATAAAATTTATATTTTCAATATTTTTGAGTACATCTACCAATAGTTTCTTTGATACTTTAGTAGCCCTTTTATAAACATCCCCTATATTATCAGTATATCTTATTGGAAAACTTTCTTGTGCAATGATATCGCCATCATCAACACCATCTTCCATTCTAAAAAGTGTCACTCCAGTTTTTTCTTCACCATTTATTATTGCCCAATTTAAAGGAGCACCTCCTGCATATTTTGGAAGTAAAGAAGCATGAATACCCCAAGCACCATACTTTGTTAACATTCTAGTCGAACGTGGAATCATGTAGTACCAACCCAGCACTAAGATTAAATCCAGATTTAGATCTTTAACTAAAGCATTGTAGTCATTGAGTCTTTCCCCCTCAACAGAGTCAATTTCATAGTATCTAATATTATGCCTTTGTGCAATTTTTTTTAGATTTGAAAAGTTTACATTTTTTACTTTTTCTGTACTATATGAAATAGTAAACTCTTCGGGAATTGCAAATATTACTTTTGGAATAAAGTTATTTTTAATAAGGTTTAATAACAGTTTTTTACTGTATTTAGTAGCCCCTAAAAATGCAAAACTTACGTCACTCATGAATATTACACCATTCCTCAAAATTTAACAAACTCCATATAAAAAGTCGTCTATTCTCTTTACCTTCTAAATGTTCCCTAATTAATTTTTGTGTTGAGAACTTATCCATATACTTATATATATTTGCATTGTTATTCAATAGCTTAGATTTCACAAAATCAATACTCTCACCTTTGAACCAACTATTATCAGGACTGCTAAAGCCCTGTTTTACTGCTGTATGAATATCTTCTGGAATATATTTACTCATTGATTTACGAAAAATAATTTTTCCATCATTCGTTTTTTTCATTTTACTAATTTCATTCTCATTCATTCCTGCTATTTTTTTCAAGTTATTTAGTTTAAACTTTACAGGTATTTTTTGTGAAAAGTCAACCAATTCATTATCTAAAAAAGGAACTCTTGTTTCTAGAGAATGAGCCATTGATAACTTATCATCAACAACTAAAAGCCCGTGTAAAAATGTTTTTGCTTCAAAATATAATGAATGATTGATGTAATCTTCTGGAGATTGATTTTGAATAGGAGTTTTAAAAACATTTGCAAAAATGTCCTTTGTCCAAACATTTTGAGTATATTGGGAAATTGGCGAAAATACCTCTTTAATATCTTTATTATCAATAAGTCTTTTCCAAAATAGATAATACTTATCAATATAATCATCAAAACTCACATTATTTACTGCTTTGTAGTAGCGCCACGGGTAGCCAGCAAAAAGCTCATCCCCACCTGCACCACTTAGCACAACCTTAACAAATTTACTAGCTAATTTTGCAGCATAATAATTTGGATAGCTTTGTCCTACTCGAGGTTCTTCCAAATGATATGAGAAATCGTACATACAACGTTCCATATCACCTGATTTTAAAACCATTTCGTATTGTTCAGTTTTAAATTTATAGGACATATATTCTGCTTTTGCTCTCTCATCAAATGTAAGCTCCATACCACTTGCACTTGAAAGATCAAAACCTACAGTAAATGTTTTTAAATAATCATTAGATTGTTGAAAATGATTTGAAGCTATCGCGGTAATAGACCCACTGTCCATTCCTCCACTTAAATAACTTCCCAAAGGTACATCAGAAACTAATTGGCGCTTAACAGCTTGTGTAAAAAGCCTATCAAGTTCTTCAATATATTCTCTTTCATCTTTAACAGTTTCAGGTTCACTAAAATCGAAATCCCAATATTCTATTTTATTTATTTGTTTTGAATACAAGTCAATCTCAAAGTAGTGACCGGCCTCAAGTATCTGAATATCTTTATGAAGTGTTTTATTAGTAAATATATTTTGAAAAGTAAAATACTCCAATAATGCTTCCTTATCGACTTCACTATTATAATCTTTGTATTCTAGAATCGATTTTATTTCACTTCCATAAATTAATGTTTTATTTTTTGATATATGATAATAGACTGGCTTTATACCATATCTATCTCTACATAAATAAAATTTCTTTTTAAAATTATCATACAGCGAAAAAGCAAACATTCCGTTAAATTTATTTATACATTCAATTCCCCATTGAATATATGAATAAATTATAACTTCGGTGTCAGTATTACTTTTAAATCTATGTCCTAACCCTTCCAGTTCTCTTTTTAACTCTTTAAAGTTATAAATTTCTCCATTATAGGCTATCCATATATTTTTAGATAAATCGGACATAGGTTGGTGTCCCGCATAGGAAACATCTAAGATAGATAATCTTCTATGTCCCATGTATAAATCATAATCATGTGAATGTAATTCTCTTTGTGCAGAATTAGATTCTATAATTGGAAGCATATCATCAACATTTTTAAATTGATTATCTGTCAGATTTTGATAAAAGGAGACTTTATTGTTATGTCTTGCACCTGTGTGAAAGCACAAATAGCCTGCATCATCTGGGCCTCTATGAGCAATTTTGTCAGCCATTGGCTTAACAAAATCCACACCAATTGATGGCCTATTTAATGATATTGCCCCTACAATTCCACACATACTATATTAATGCCTCTTTTATATTTGAAATAACATAATCAAACTCTTCTTTTTTCATATCTGGATAAACTGGTAATGTTATAGATAGTCTATCTGCAGCATAAGCATTTAAAAAGTCTTCATCTTTAAAATTATTTTTATCTTTATAATAACCTAGTGTATGTACGGCATGAGTACCTTGCCTCGTTGCAATATTTTTTTCTTCAAGTTTTTCCATAAAAATATTTCTTTTTATATTTAGTTTATCAATTTGTTCTTTTGTCAAGTTAGAGATATCTTCACCATCTGTGAAAATACAAACATATGATTGATAAGCATGAATATATTGACTTGGAACAAATGGTGTAATTAATTGAGGTAACATACTTAAAGCATCATCATAATTAGAAGCTACTTTTCTTCGCCCATCCATAATGTATTCCTTTTTATTCATTTGGCAGACGCCTAAAGCACCTTGAATGTCTGTCATACGATAGTTATACCCTCTCATTGTAAAGTCAGGTAATAAAGAACCCCCTTTTTCCCTATGTCTTTGAAGATCTGATTTACTTGCACCATGATCTTTTAGTTGAGATACTTTTATTGCTAAGTTATCGTCATTTGTTATAAGCATTCCCCCTTCACCTGTACAGATAGATTTTCGAGGATGAAATGAAAAACACCCTACATCTCCAAAAGTCCCACTATGTTTCCCATCTATCCATGAATCGAAACCACAAGCACTGTCTTCAATAACTTTTAAATTGTATTTATTTGCAAGTTTCATGATATCAGGCATATTCGCACATAATCCAAAAAGATGCACTGGCATTATTGCTTTTATTGATAAATCATTTTTTATTAAATCTTCAAGTTTTGTTTCATCAATATTGAATGTTTTTAGGTTTATATCACAAAAAACAACTTCAGCACCTGTATATTCAACAGCATTTGCACTTGCAACATAGGTAAATGAAGGAACAATAACCTTATCACCTTTTTTGATTTCCATGGATTCTAAACCTAAATGTAAAGCCGTTGTACAACTAGAAGTTGCATGAGAATATTTTGCACTTGTAAATTCACTAAACATTTCTTGAAATTCTGAAACATAGGGACCTTGTACAATCCAACCTGTTTCAAGGGGTTTTACCATCGCTTCTTTTTCTTCGTCGCCGAAAACTGTTTTTGTAATAGGAATATTCATATTTCTTAACCTTTAATACCTTTTTCTTCTCTCCACTTAATTAATGCATTAAGTCCATCTTCAAGTGAATACTTGTACTTAAAATCAAGTTCTTTTTCTGCTTTTTCTCTTGAACCAATTCTATTTTGAACTAATTGTCTTGCATCATCATCACTATATGGTACATAGTTTATTTTTAAATCAGAGTTTTTAAGTTTTAACATAGTATCACAAAGTTGTTTTATAGTAGTTTGTATCTCTGTACCTACATTATAGTAGCCTAATTTTACATCTGATTTTGCAGCTGCAATATTACATCTTGCAATATCTTCTACATATATGAAGTCATATGCTTGAGAACCATCTCCATTTACAGTTGGGGCTTCATTTCTATCTATTTTGTTTAATACTATTGGAACAACTCCACTATAAACTGCATGTTGATCTTGTCCTGGACCATATACATTCATATATCTAAGACCTACTATTTCTAAACCATATCTATCATTGTATGCTGTACACATAGCTTCACCTGCTATTTTTGTAGCACCATAAAAGTTTTTATTGTTAAAAGGATGATCTTCTGTCATAGGCACTTGTACTGCATCTCCATACACTGAAGCGGAAGAACTATAGATAAGCTTTTTTACTTTATGCTTTACACAAGCTTCAAGTACATTAAAAGTACCAGCAATATTTACATCAAATGCAGTTCTAGGGAAATCTTTACAATGAAGTAACCACATAGCTGCTAAATGGAAGACATAATCAACACCTTCCATAGCTTTATCTAAAATATCTAATTCCCTTACATCCCCACCATATGGGAAAATAGTACATCTTGGGTCTTTTAAACTCTCTTCTAGGTTTTCCATTTTACCACGAGTGAAATTATCATAAATAATCACTTCTTTTACAGGCTCTTTTAATAATTCACTTACTACAAAACCACCGATAAATCCTGCAGCTCCTATAACTAAAACTTTTGCATTATCTAATTTATTTGCCATATATCTTTCCTTTTTCTATATTTTTATTTTATAAATTCTCAACAATATAATCAATTTCCACATCACTCAGATAAGGGTTCATAGGTAAACTCAAAATCTCTTTAGATACTATCTCAGAGATAAGAAAATCACCTTTTTTATAAGCTAAGTACTTAAAACACTCTTGCAAATGCAATGGCATAGGATAATGTACTGCTGTTGGTATACCATTTTCTTTTAACTTAACTTGTAATTCATCACGATTTTGAACTCTTATACTATATTGTGCCCAAGCAGATGTAGCTTTTTCATCAATATAAGGTAAAACCAAACTAGATTTATCTTTTAAAGCTTTTGAATATTTTTTCGCAACTTCTTGTCTTAAAGTTAAATCTTTTTCATAATATTTAAGTTTTACATTTAAAACAGCAGCTTGAATTGTATCTAATCTTCCACCCATACCTATATATTGATGATGATATCTTTTAGATTGACCATGTAATCTTAAAGATTTTATTTTATTTAGTAATTTTTCATCATTTGTAAAACAAGCTCCTCCATCTCCATAACAGCCTAGTGGTTTTGCAGGGAAAAATGAAGTTATTGAAATATCACCTAAAGCAGAATCTGTTATATTATTAAAAGTAGAACCAAAGCTTTGTGCCCCATCAGTTATTACTCTTAAATTATACTTATTTGCTATTTCTTGAATCTTATCCATATCTGATGGTTGTCCATAAAGAGATACTGGAATAATAGCTTTTGTTTTTGATGTGATTTTTTCTTCAATTAAACTTGGATTAATATTATATGTTTTTTCATCTATATCTACAAATACGGGAATTGCTCCTAAAAAAGCAATTGTTTCTGCCGTTGCTATAAAAGTAAATGGTGTAGTTATTATTTCATCACCTGGTTTTATATCTAATGCCAACATAGCAAGAAGTAAGGCATCTGTTCCACTTGAACATGTAATTGCATACTTTACTTTAGTAAAGTTTTGTAGATTTTCTTCTAATTCTTCTATTTCGCTACCCATTATAAAATTACAATTTCTTGCAACATTTAAAATAGCATTTTCTATTTCATCTTTATAAAGCTCATGTTGGTATTGTAAATTTGCAAAATCTATCTTACAACTTATCATATAATATCTCGTTTACATTGTATTTAATACTTATCATTTTTACTCTTCTATTAAAATTAAATTATCATTTTGAATTTTATACATTATGTTATCAAAGCTATCTAAAGCTATATTATTCTTATCAAACTTAAGTGTATTTCCGGCTTTACTTACCCATCCAATTTGACGGGCAGGAACTCCAACCATTAAAGCATATGGTTTTACATCTTTATTTACTACTGTTCCACTTCCTATAAGCGCATATTCACCAATAGTTATTCCACACACTATAGTGGCATTTGCTCCAATAGAGCACCCTTTTTTAAGAAGTGTTTTTTTAAACTCTTCTCTTCTTACTATAAAAGCTCTTGGATTTACTACATTTGTAAAAACCATTGAAGGTCCTAAGAATACATCATCTTCTATTTCTACACCTTCATAGATAGAGATATTATTTTGTACTTTTACACCATTGCCAATATTTACTTTTGGTCCAACTACACAGTTTTGTCCAAAAGAACAGTTAGTCCCTATATTTGAACCACTTAAGATATGTGAAAAATGCCATATCTTAGTATCATCACCTATTTTTAAATTGTCATCTACATAAGAAGATTCATGTGCAAAATACTTTGCCATTAGATAAGTACCTTTTTACAAAATGGATGATATTCTCCCTGAAGACCAAGAGGGGTGAGTTCTCTAATAACAGAAACAATATTTATAGAGTTTCTTGCTTCTTCAAGTCCAAATCCATCATCATTTAATATATGTTCATAACTTCTTGTATGCAAATCTGTAAATCCTTCGCTAAACTCAAACTCTTCACCATCAACAGTTATACTTCTAAATGTACTTTTTCCTGTAGCTTTTATCTCATCTGGAATGTAATTATAATTCACAGATAAAAACCATCTAACATTTGCATTTTTTAATTTCATAAATCCAGCATTTGCATCAGGATCTTTTAAATGAACAATATTCTCTTCTAAGGGACCAAATATCCAAGAAAGCATGTCGAAGAAATGTACTCCTATATTTGATGCTATTCCACCTGATTTTGCTTCATCACCCTTCCACGATACAAAATACCATTTTCCTCTTGAAGTCAAATACGTTAAATCAATATCATATACTTTATTTGGATTTTGTTCTAACTCTTTTGCAATTTTATTTTTTAGTGCGATGATTGAATCATGAAGTCTTAATTGCAAAATATTATAAACTTTTTTACCAGTCTCTTCTTCAATTATTTTTAACTGGTCAATATTATGAGGGTTTAAAACTAATGGTTTCTCACAAATTGCATGAGCTCCATTTTTAAGTGCAAATCTAATATGAGAGTCATGTAAATAATTTGGAGTTGTAATACCAATATACTCTATTTTTTTATTACCATCTCTATGCCATTTATCAACAAACCTATCAAATCTTTCAAATTCTGTAAAAAAAGAAGCTTGAGGAAAATTACTATCCATAATCCCTATGCCATCATACGGATCAAGAGCAGCGACTAGTTCGTTTCCTGTTTCTTTTATGGCTTTCATATGTCTTGGGGCTATATATCCGCTAGCTCCTATTAGGGCAAAGTTTTTTTTATTCATATTACAGTCTCCCGTCTGAATTGTCAAGTATAGACTTAATATCAAAAACAACTTGATTTTTATTATTTATTTTTATTAATCTATATTTATCATGACTTACAGCTAAAATTATAGCTTCGTAATCTTCATAATTCACTTCTTCTTTCAATTCTAAACTATATTCATGCTTTACTTCATCTTTATCAGCCCAATAATCAGTTACATCAACATCACATCCAAAGTCTTGTAATTCTTTTATAACATCTATTACTCGTGAATTTCTAATATCTGGACAATTTTCTTTAAAGGTAATACCTAATACTAATACTCTTGCACCTTCTATTTTATGACCTTTTTTAATCATAAGTTTTATCACTTGATTTGCTACATAGATTCCCATATTGTCGTTGAGTCTTCTTCCTGCCAAGATAATTTCTGGGTTGTATCCTACTTCTTGGGCTTTATGTGTAAGGTAGTATGGATCTACACCAATACAGTGTCCGCCAACTAATCCTGGTCGAAATGGCAAAAAATTCCATTTTGTACCTGCTGCTTCCAATACTGCACTTGTATCTATACTTAATTTATTAAAAATCATTGATAGTTCATTCACAAAGGCTATATTAATATCTCTTTGAGAGTTTTCTATAACTTTTGCCGCTTCTGCAACTTTAATAGTTGGTGCTAAATGTGTACCTGCTGTTATAATAGAAGCATATAAATTATTTACCTTTTTACCTATTTCAGGAGTTGAGCCTGCAGTTACTTTTAGGATTTTTGTTACAGTATGTTCTTTATCACCTGGATTAATTCTTTCTGGGCTATATCCACAGAAAAAATCAATATTAAACTTCAGGTCTGAAAATTTTTCTAATACAGGTACACAATCCTCTTCTGTGGCACCTGGGTAAACTGTTGATTCATAAATTACTATGTCATCTTTTTTTAAAACTTTTCCAATTGTCTCACTTGCTTTAATTAAAGGAGTTAAATCAGGCCTTTTATTTTTATCAATAGGTGTTGGCACAGTTACTATATAAATATTACAATCTTTAATATCATCAATTTTATTTGTTACTTCAAGTTTATTAGTAGTTAGACTTGGGTTAAACTTAGATAATACTTCTTTTAATTGTTCACTTGTTAATTCAAGAGTAAAATCATTTGCATCATTTAAATCATCAATTCTTTTTTGATGAATATCAAATCCTACTACAGAATATTTTGATGCAAATGCATGTGCTAAAGGAAGACCTACATATCCCAATCCAATTATACAAATTTTATTCATTTTAACTTTTCCCTTTTTTAATATTATTGATATACCATTCAAGTGATTCTTCTAAACCTTCTTTTAGTCTATGTGTTGGTTCATAACCTAAAAGCACTTTTGCTTGATCTATATTTGCATTTGAATGTCTTATATCACCTGCTCTAAAGTCTCTGTATATTACATTTTTGATTTTTAGATTAGGAAGTTTTTCTTCAAGTCCATTTTTAATTGCAAAAAAAAGGTTATTTAGCGTTTCTCTTCCTGCCGCCGCTGTGTTATATGCTTTTGCAAAGGCATTTGGGTTTGTTGTTGTTCCTGCTAGAATATTTGATTGAACAACATTATCAATATATGTAAAGTCCCTTGAAGTTTCTCCATCACCATTTATAAATACATCTTCTCCATGAAGCATTTGAGATATCCACTTAGGTATAACAGCTGCGTATGCTCCATTTGGATCTTGTCTTTTCCCAAATACATTAAAGTACCTTAATCCTATTGATTCAAAGTTGTAACATTTATAAAATACATCCATATAAAGTTCATTGGCATATTTTGTAACCGCATATGGTGAAAGAAGATTTCCAGTTCGTGATTCAATTTTAGGAAGTTCTAAACTATCACCATATACCGATGAACTTGAAGCATAAACAAATCTTTTCACTCCATTATCTTTCGCTGCAGTTAACATATTTAAAAAGCCCGATACATTTGAGGCATTAGAGTTAATTGGATTATCAATTGATCTTGGAACTGAACCAAGAGCTGCTTGATGAAGAACAATATCTACATCTAAAGTAACCTCTAGGCAAGTTTTATAATTAGTTATATCACCTTCTATAAAATTAAAGTTATTCCATTGAGAGGGAGTAAGAGAGTTTTTTACATCTTCCAAGTTATATTTATGACCTGTTACAAAATTATCAAGTCCAATTACTTTTTGATCAAGAAGCAAAAGTGTCTCTATTAGGTTTGAACCGATAAAGCCTGCACATCCCGTTACTAACCAAATTTTTGGGTTTTGTTTTAGGTTTTCTTTGATTTGATTATATTTCATATATTCTATTCCTTAATCATCACAACTAAAAATATCACGGGTATAAACTTTGTATTCTACATCCTTAATATTATCATTTAATCTATTTGCTACTATTACATCTGAAAGACTTTTAAACTCTTCTAAATCTTTAATTATTTTTGAGTTGTAAAATTCATTTTCTTCAATTACCGGCTCATAGACTACAACTTCTATTCCTTTTGCTTTTACTCTTTTCATTATACCTTGAATGGCTGAAGATCTGAAGTTATCACTTCCTAATTTCATTACAAGCCTGTAAATTCCTACTATTTTCTTAGTTTTTACATTTAAATTCAGTTTTTCTATTATAGATTTTGCTATAAAATCTTTTCTTGTACTATTTGATTCAACTATTGCATTGATTAGATTTGATGGCACATCAGCATAGTTTGCTCTTAATTGTTTTGTATCTTTTGGTAAACAATATCCTTCATAACCAAAGCTTGGATTATTATAATGTGTTCCAATTCTAGGATCTAATCCAACACCTTCAATTATTTGTTTTGAATCTAAATTGTGCGATTGTGAATAAGAGTCCAATTCATTAAAATATGCAACTCTCATTGCTAAGTAGGTATTTGCAAAAAATTTTATAGCTTCTGCTTCTGTACTATCTGTAAAAAGAATATCAATATTCACTTTTTTTGCACCTTGAGCTAAAAGTGAAGCAAAGATAGTAGCTCTCTCACTTTTTTCACCAACAATTATTCTTGATGGATATAAGTTATCGTATAGGGCAAGTCCTTCTCTTAAAAATTCTGGCGAGAATATAATATTATCTGTTTTAAATTTTTCTCTTAGAGTTTTTGTGTATCCAACTGGAATAGTTGATTTTATTACCATTGTCGTATTTGGGTTAATACTTAATACATCAAAAATAACATATTCAATAGATTTTGTATTAAAATAGTTTGTTTGAGGGTCATAATCTGTTGGTGTTGCAATGATTACATAATCAGCATTTTTATAAGCTTTTTCTTTATCTAAAGTAGCAATGAAGTTTAAATCATCTCTTTTCAAATACTCCTCAATCTCTTTATCTTCTATTGGGGATGTTTTTTTATTTAACATCTCAATTTTTTCAGGAATAATATCAAGCGCAACTACTTCATTGTGTTGTGATAATAAAATACCATTTGATAAACCAACATATCCTGTTCCTACTATTGCTATCTTCATTTGATTTTTTTCTCTTTTCTTATTCCCTTAATGAACTCTATAAAAAATACTAAGAATATTGATAAAATAAATCCTGTCACAAAAGCAACTGTTACGATTAGTTTTTTCTTTGGTTTTATAGGATATTCATTTGTTATGATATCTCCTAAAAGTTCTGTTTGCTTTATATTGTATGAAGAAATTTCTAAATTAAGATTATCTATCTTACTTGTCAAGTCAAATTTTATAGCCATACTTCCATCAAATTTATTTTTACTATTTTCTAACTCTAACTTTTGTTGTTGGAGTTTTTTTATATTTTGTTTTATTAGTGTCACATAGTTATTTATCTCTTTTGTATGACCTTTAATAATATTACTTGTAATCTTTTTTAAATTATCTACACCATTTTGATTTTCACTTGCATTGAGATCAATTTTTATTAAATTTTCGGTCCCTCTTATAAGAGATATACTTTTAATACCTGCTTCTGAATAAAGAAGCTTTAATCTTTCTACTAAATTATTTGGATTTTCTATCAAATTATTATTGAGATGATTACTATTTTTAATACTTCCAATTTTGACAATAGCAGATACTTCATAAATAGGTGTTTTTACATATGTGTATATAATCGCACCGAATGTAGCTATTATTGTAAAGTAAGCAATAAAAATTTTATGACTCCAAATAGTTAAAAAAAGTTCTCTTAAATCTATCTCATTTTCTTGTAAATTGTTATTTTGTACCAATTCCATCTCCTAGTTTCTTCTCCCACTCATATGCACTTTTACATATTAGTTCTAAATCTTGATATTTAGGAATCCAATTTATTTTTGATGTTATTTTACTGTTATTGGATATTAAAATAGCTGGATCACCATCTCTTCTTGATGTAATATCTACTTTAAAATTAGTATTTGTAGCCTTTTTTGCTACTTCAATTACTTCTTTTACAGAATAACCTTTTCCATATCCAGCATTAAAAATGTCACTTGGATTATTTTCCAAATAACCTATTGCTTTTATATGAGCATCAGCTAAATCATCCACATGGATATAATCTCGAACTCCGGTGCCATCACTTGTATCAAAATTATCACCATATATAGACATTCTTTCTCTTTTTCCTATGGCACACTCACTAGTTATTTTTATAAGGTGTGTTGCATTTGGAAAAGATTGACCTATTCTTGGAGTTAATTTATCATCTTCATAATTTATATCAGCTCCAGCCACATTAAAATATCTAAATATCACATATTTAAAATCACTATTAACACTCGCTGCATCTTGTAGAACTTTTTCACTCATAAGTTTACTCATACCATATGGGTTTATCGGATTTGTAGGATATTTTTCATCTATTCCATTTTCTGGAATATTTGTAGGTTCTCCATAAACAGCAGCTGTACTTGAAAATATAAATTTACTTACACCATTTTCAACTGCACATTTGATTAGATTTGTAGTGTTTACCGTATTATTCATATAATATTTTAACGGATTTTCAACTGATTCTGGTACAACTATACTTGCTGCAAAATGGATGATTGTATTTATATTATTTTCTTTTAGTACATTATTTACTTTATCAAACTCTTTTAAGTCCAGCTCTATAAATTTAAAATCTCTTATTAATTTTAATGTGTCGAGTGTTTTTACGCTACCTGTTGAAAGGTTATCAAGTATAATTATATTGTAAGAGGTGGTTTCTAATAATTGTTTTACTACATGGCTTCCAATATATCCTGCGCCACCCGTTATTAATATATTCAAATCAATCCCATATTCTTTAATTTATTAGGGTGATTATATCCAATAGAATCTTTAATTTATATTTAAATAGTTGATAAAAAGTTACAAAAAATATTTGATTTTGATAATTAATATGTTTGAGAAAAAGGTAAGTGGAGGAGGTAGCCGGACTCGAACCGACGCATGGTGGATTTGCAATCCACGGCATTACCAACTTTGCTATACCTCCAGCAGTAAATCATTTTATGCTTAAGAAGAAAATGATTAATTGTAAGTGGCAGAGAGCAAGGGATTCGAACCCTCGGAGGCGTGAACCTCGCCGGTTTTCAAAACCGGTCCATTCGACCAACTCTGGCAACTCTCTAACATTTATAATAGTGGTGCGAATGGTCGGAATCGAACCGACACTCCGAAACCGGAATGGGATTTTAAGTCCCACGCGTCTACCTATTCCGCCACACTCGCACTATTTGGTAGATTCAAAGAAGTGTTATTTCTTAAAATGGAGTGGAATTATATTAAAAAAAATATTCTTTGTCAATAGTTTTTAATTTTATTTTCCAAATTTTTTGATATAATATTTTCATATTCAAATATTAAGGATTTATATGAGAAGTGATGAAGTAAAAAAAGGTTATGACAGAGCACCTCATCGATCATTATTTAGAGCTACAGGACTAAAGGATGATGATTTTGGTAAGCCATTTATTGGAGTTGCAAACTCTTTCATTGAAATTATTCCAGGGCATTTTTTTCTAAACAAAGTTGCAGAAATTATTAAAGAAGAAATAAGAGCAAACGGTTGTGTTCCTTTCGAGTTTAACACTATTGGTGTTGATGATGGAATTGCTATGGGTCATGATGGTATGTTATTTTCACTACCTTCAAGAGAATTAATTGCAAACTCTATTGAAACAGTTATGAATGCACACAAATTAGATGCAATGATAGCCATACCAAACTGTGATAAAATCGTACCAGGTATGATTATGGGGGCAATTAGAGTTAATGTTCCAACTATATTTGTAAGTGGTGGACCAATGGCGAAAGGTCATACTAAAGATGGTGTACCTATTGATTTAGCAACTGCATTTGAAGCTGTTGGACAATTTGAAAAAGGTGATATCACAGAAGAAGAACTTACTGATATTGAGTGTAATGCCTGTCCAAGTGGTGGTTCATGTTCAGGTATGTTTACAGCAAACTCTATGAATACTCTTATGGAAGCTATGGGGATAGCATTACCTGGTAATGGAACAATCTTAGCACTAACACCTGAGAGAGAAGAGCTTTATAGAAAAGCAGCAAGAAGAATATGTGAGATTGCAAAAGATAATCAAGCAAGAGAAAAATTTAAATTATCAAATATCTTAAATGAAAATGCAGTTAGAAATGCCTTTGCTGTTGATATGGCTATGGGTGGAAGTTCAAATACAGTTTTACATATGTTAGCTATTGCAAAAGAAGCTGGTGTGAATTTTGAACTAAGTGACATAAATGCTATTTCTAAAAGAGTTTCGCATATTGCAAAGATCTCTCCATCTTTATCTACTGTTCATATGGAAGATATAAATAAAGCTGGTGGGGTTAATGCAGTTTTAAAAGAGATGACAAAAAGAGGTAATGATATTTTACTAGATAACTTAACTATCTCAGGTGAGTCTTTATATGAAAAAATCAAAGATGCTTATATAAAAGATACAAATGTTATTCATACTATTGATAATCCATACTCAAAAGTTGGAGGACTTGCGATTCTTTATGGTAACTTGGCCCAACAAGGTGCTGTTATTAAAACTGCTGGTATAACAGGAGCTAGAGCCTTAACTGGAAAAGCTGTTTGTTTTGATGGACAACCAGAAGCTATTGCAGGTATTTTAGGTGGTAAAGTAAAAGCTGGTGATGTTGTAGTTATCAGATATGAAGGTCCTAAAGGTGGTCCTGGAATGCAAGAGATGCTAGCACCTACGAGTCTAATCATGGGAATGGGACTTGGAGATAAAGTTGCACTTATTACTGATGGAAGATTTTCAGGAGCAACAAGAGGTGCAAGTATTGGACATGTAAGTCCAGAAGCAGCAGAAGGTGGAATGATTGGACTACTTAAAGATGGAGATGAAATTCATATTGATGTTGACCAATACATTTTAGAAGTACATTTATCTGATGAAGAGATTGCTAAGCGAAAAGCAGAATTTGTTCCATTGAAGAAATCTTTAACATCAAAATGGTTAGGACAATACAGAGCCCTTGTAACAAATGCAAGTAGCGGTGCTGTTTTAAAAACTGACCTTTAATAAATCTTGGAGAAATCCACGATTTATTAACAAATATTAACAAAACTATTAACCTTTCATTTACATAAAAAAATTAGAATTTCATTATAAATTATTATAAAAAGGATTCACATGAAAATAAAAAATGTTCTCATGTTTAATAACAAACTATTAATTATCTCTTCATTACTTGTGGTAAATTTATTTGCAAAAAGTATTGATTTTGATATGGCACAAGAAAATCCACAAAGAGTATCTCCAAGTGATGCAAATGAAATTTTGTCATTTAATAACTCCATTAAAGATTCAATGCTATCAGTTGTTAATATATCTACAAAAAAACATATGACAAATCAAGTTGGAAATCTTCCAATGGAGATGTTCAATGATCCTTTATTTAGAAGATTTTTTGGTGATCAATTTGGAAATCAATTCAAACAAAATAAAATCCAAAGAGCTTTAGGTTCTGGAGTTATTGTTTCAAAAGATGGATATATTATTACAAATAACCATGTAATTGAAAATGCCGATGAAATTACAGTAACACTTTCAGGTGAAACAACAGAATATACTGCAAAGTTAGTTGGAAGAGATGCTGATTCTGACTTGGCAGTTGTAAAAATAGAAGCTAAGAATTTAATTCCAATAAAAATTGCGCACTCAAGTGACTTGAAAATAGGTGATCTTATTTTTGCAATAGGTAATCCTTTTGGTATAGGGGAGACTGTAACACAAGGAATCATTTCAGCACTAAATAAAAATCAAGTTGGAATCAATAGATATGAAAACTTTATTCAAACAGATGCCTCTATAAATCCAGGAAATTCAGGTGGAGCTTTAGTTGATAGTAGAGGTGCACTTATTGGAATAAATAGTGCTATCATATCTAGAAGTGGTGGAAACAACGGAATTGGTTTTGCAATTCCTATTGATATGGTAATTGAAGTAGCTACAAAACTTGTAGAAGAAGGGAAAGTTACAAGGGGCTATTTAGGTGTTGTAATTAATAACTTAACAAAAGAGTCTGCAAAAGTTTACAATCATAAAAGCGGTGCACTTGTTATGGAAGTTGGACGAGATACACCAGCTGCTAGATTTAAACTTCAAAGGGGAGACTTGATTTTTGCAATCAATAACAAAGCCATAAAAGATAGAGCCTCTTTACAAAATACAATTGCAGGGTTTAAGCCAAATGAAAAAATTGTAATCAAACTAGAAAGAGATAAAAAAGATATTACTATAAATGCCGTCCTTGGAAATAGAGATGGACTAATCATAAGTGAATCAGTAAATGGAACTATCTTAGGTGGTTTACAATTGAGTGATTTAGATAACAATATAATAGATAGATTTAGATTACCTAGAAATATTGTTGGAGTTTTAGTTACAGATGTTAAACCAAATTCAGATGCAGAAAAAGTAGGTTTTCAAGCTGGTGATGTTATTATTCAAATAGAAGATGTAGCAATTACTAGATTTCCTGATGTACAAGAAGCAATAAGAAAGTATAATAATAAATATAAAAGAGTTTATGTAAGTAGACAAGGACAAACTATTTTATTAGTTATTAAATAAAGGATTTCCCATAATTAAAGTATTAATGATAGAAGATGATTTAGAACTAGCTGAAATCATCACAAACTATTTAAAATCTTTTGATATAGAAGTTGTAAATACAGATAGCCCATACACTGGGTTATCTATGATTAAAACTGATTCAAACTATAAGCTTTTGATTCTTGATTTGACTCTTCCTGAAATAGATGGATTAGAGCTTATTCCAAAAATAAGAGCATCATCAGATATTCCTATTATTATCTCCAGTGCTAGAGATGATATATTAGACAAAGTGATGGGATTAGAACGTGGAGCAGATGATTATCTGCCAAAACCATATAATCCAAGAGAACTTCAAGCTAGAATAAAAGCCATTTTAAAAAGACTAAATGTAGAACCAGCTAAAAAAAGTGAAAATTCTATTTTTGAATTAAAAAATGAAGATATGAAAATATATTTTCAAGATGCGCTTTTAGATTTAACTATGGCAGAGTTTGACATATTAAAACTTCTAATACAAAGAAAAGGTGGCGTTGTAGCAAGAGAAGACTTTATCTATGATAGTTTACATATAGAAGATGATAGTAGTTTAAAAAATATTGATGTTATGATTTCAAGAATTAGAAATAAAATTGCTCGTATAGACAATACAAAAACTTACATTAAAGCAGTAAGAGGTATAGGATACCAACTATATATATGAAAAATGTCTCTATTACAGCCTTTATAAATATAATATTTGTCTTAGCATTAGCTGCTATTACAACTACTTTTTTATTTTTTGTAAGATTAGATGAAGAAAAATCTACTCAAGAAAGACAACAAAGATATAGTATCATTGCAAACACTGTATTAAATAACTTTAAACTACTACCTAGTAATGAGCAGTTAAAGAGTATGTATTCTCAACTTGAAGTAAGTGCTGTAGAAGATAGATTAAAAAAACTAGATGTAATCAATAATGCAAAAGAGCTTATGTACCAAGAGACATCCCTTGGAAGAGTAAGAATTTATGAGATGTACAATAAGTACTATATTTATGTTCAAAAAATGAGTTATAATATTCTTCTTGAAGATTTAAAGCCACAGCCATACAACAGAAGTATAGCCCTAATAGTATATCTATTTGCCATCACAATATTTTTGGCACTCTACTTTGCCATAAGAAAAAAGTTTACACCCCTTAGAACCTTAGATAAACAAATTCAAAAGTTCTCTAATGGTGACAAAAATATAAAACTTGATTTTACAAATAATGATGAAATAGGAAAAATCGCAAA
Source organism: Arcobacter denitrificans (SeqCode) (assembly GCF_048571185.1). Taxonomy (GTDB): domain Bacteria; phylum Campylobacterota; class Campylobacteria; order Campylobacterales; family Arcobacteraceae; genus Arcobacter; species Arcobacter denitrificans. Next base: position 765,791 of record NZ_CP182350.1, read on the forward strand.
AAGCTTCAATGATGCAATCACTCATATCAATAACTTAACAGATTCAAAAAATCTTTTTATGAGAAATATGATGCATGAGCTTAAAACTCCTATTACAAAAGCTATGTTTATTGTTGAATCTTTAGATGATGATAAAAACAAAGAGATATTAATACGTGCTTTTGAAAGAATGAATAACATTATTAAAGAGTTGGCAACCGTTGAAAAACTCTCATCAAATATGTCTGTTATATATAAAGAGAACACTACTTTTTTCAAAATATATAAAAATGCAATAAATATCATGATGATAGATGCAAGTTCAATTAGCAGCAAAATAAGTGATTTTGATTTTAAAGTAGATATTTCACTGTTTTCAATTACAATAAAAAACTTAATTGATAATGCAATTAAATTTTCACCCAACAGCCATGCTACCCTAATAGCCACTAAAAGAAAAATAGAAGTCATATCAAAAGGTGAAAAACTAAAACATGATTTAAATTATTACACCGAACCTTTTTCACAAGAAGAGAAAAGAAAAGATGGTTTTGGACTTGGATTATATATTGTTAAAACTAGCGTTGAACTACACGGATTTAAGTTTCTTTATGAATATAAAGATGGGAAAAACTATTTTATAATTGATATGAGTAAATAAAATTATTTACTCAGCCATCTCTTCATTTTCTACTCTAAACATTGTAAGGTATGGTAACCGTCCTGGTAACTTAATTTTATTTATATTTCCACTATGTACAGACTCTAACTCTTTATCTGTTTCAGTCAATATTTTTTTAAAACTTATATAGTACATCCCATCTTTTAAATATATTTTACCGATCTCATTATCAACTTCTTCAATTTTAGTATTTAATGGAGCAAAAATCTCTATCTCTTCATTTGGGTATGTTTTATATTTACATAAAAAATGCTCTTCATCTTGGGTTACTAATCCACTTACTTCAAAAGTTCCTTTACTTAAAGCGTAATCATGGTTTTGAGAATCTGCTCTCTCAAAAGGTCGGTGAATCAAATAGGCATCAGTAAAACCTCTATTTTTTGTAGTTGCTAACTCTTTTTGATATTTATCTGCTTCAAAACTATTTGAATAAAAATCATCAATAGCCATTCTATATGTATAAGCTGTAACTGCTGCATAATAAGGTGATTTGGTTCTTCCTTCTATTTTTATAGAATCAACCGCTCCACTTTTTAATATTTCATCAACATGGCTAGCTAAGTTCATATCTTTTGCATTAAATATATAAGTTCCAACTCCGGGTTCTTCTTCTAATCTAAACATAGTCCCATGGTCTTCATTTGCTGCATACAGTGTATACTCAAATCTACAGTCATTGGCACAGCTTCCTCTATTTGGAACTCTTCCCATTTGAACAGCACTAACTAAACATCTTCCACTATATGCAAAACACATTGAACCATGAACAAAAATTTCTATTTCCATCTCAGGTAGATGTTTTTTTATCTCTGTTACATCTTTTAAACTTATTTCTCGTGCTGCAATTATTCTTCTAACACCCATATCATAATAAACTTGGGCATCTAAATAGTTCATAACATTTGCTTGTGTTGATAGATGAATAGGGATATGAGGAGCTAACTCTCTACATAGTTTTACAACTCCTGGAGCTGCTACAATTAAGGCATCTGGTTCTAAAGCTGCCATATCTACAATATGTTTTTTAAGTAATTCAATTTGCGAGTTAAAAGGAAAGCCATTTATTGTGGCATAAACTTTTTTACCCATAGAATGAGCATAATCAATTCCCTCTTTAAAACTTTCAAAAGTAAACTCTTTTCCACTTCTTATTCTTAAAGAGAAATGACTAACCCCACCATAAACTGCATCTGCTCCATATGCAAATGCGATTTTTAATTTTTCTAAATTTCCAGCTGGGCTTAGTAATTCTACTTTATTCATCTATTGTCCTTATGACTTTTACATTAATTTTTTTGAATTATATCAAAAAAAAATATATAAAAAGATTGAAAAATTTCTTATTTGAAAATGAAAGTTTTACTTAAGAAAAATATGTTACATTATTAGAACAATATATAATAAATCAAATTATTATTTTATACTATTTTTTAAAAAATTACCCTATTTTTATAAAGGTCTCTTAATTTAAAAAGATTATTTATATAAATAAAAGATTTATTTTTAAATAGATACAATATGGATTATAGTAGCAATAATTGAGGATGATAATGTTAGGTAGATTTTTAAAAAAGACAACGCCCAGTGATGTATTAGAAGAGCTTAAGAGTAAAACATTTAGGGAATCAAAAGTAAATGATTTATTAAAAGAGGTGGATATAAATCAGAAATTTACAGATGGAGAAAATTTTCTTCATAAGGTAATTCCTTTAAATAACATTGAGTCTGTTAAAGCACTAATCGCACATAAGATTGATTTAAATATGCAGACTTCTTCTGGAGATACTGCTTTACATATTGCCTCAAGATATGCATTTACTGAGATTGTAAAGGCAATACTAAATGCTAAAGGTGATCATACGATTTTAAATGAGCAGGGAAGATTAGCTATACAAGAAGCAATCCTTAATGGAAGAGTTGAAAGCTATGCAGTTTTATCACAAAAACAAACTGACTTTAATCACAAAGACTTAAATGGAAACACTTTTTTAAAAGATGCTGTAGAATCTAAAAATTCAACTATCATCATGGATTTATTGAAAAATAAAAAGGTAGAACCTGATTCTTCTGTTATCTTTTCTCAAAATATATACAGTGACAATAAGGTCTTTTCTACTGTTATTGAGTATATAGATAACTTGAATGTAAAAGATGAAAAAGGAAGAAATGCCCTTTTTTATTTAGTGAAAAATGGTATCCATTCAATTGATATGTTTGAGACATTGATTGAAAGAGACGTTGATATTAATTGTGTAGATAAAAATGGTGACAATATACTACTTCATCTTATAAAATATATTATAGGCTCATCACAAAAAGATAAAGAAGATACGAAAGATAATGGTAAAAAATTAACTCCTGATGAGCTTAAAAATATCATAGATATAATTCCTGTAATCATAGAGAATGATATTACAAAAGATACATGCAATAAAGATGGAGATAATATCCTTTCTTTATGTGTTAAATCTCTAAATAAAGACTTATTAGCCTTATTGCTTGACTACAACATAGACCCTAACATAGAAACATCATCAAAAGAGACTGCTTTAACTATAGCTGCAATTATGGGTTCAGAAGCAAAAGAACTACTCTATTTACTTCTTGATTATGGGGCAAATCCAAATATAAAAGATGAAAACAATCAAACTATTATAGAAAAACTAATAAATATAGAACTTTTCAAAAAAAATGGGAAAAAACTATTAAGTAGCCAAAGAAGAAAAATAGATGAAAATAGTGATTATCTTCTTATCCTAGATGCTATATTAGCAAATGCAGAAGTACATTTAACTGATTATAACTCCAATGAAGAACCTTATATCTTTGAACTTATTACTTATGGAAATATACATCTGATAAAACTTTTTCTTAAAAATGGTGCAGACATTAATCAAAGAGATGCAAATGGACTAAATATCATATATAAATACATGGCAGAAAATACAAGCTTTAGAAGAGAACTTGACCAAAAAAATTTTTACACAAATTTAAAAACTATTATAAGTTTAGGAGCTAATGTAAATGCAAAAGATACCTTTGGAGGAATAACTTTACATAAAGCAATACTTGAAAATGATATTCAAACAGTAAAAATAATACTTCACAGTGGAGCTGATATTAATGCAATTGATAATAGAGGTAGAAATATGATTCATAACTGTATGTGGAAAAATAAGATTAAAGCTTTTAGATTAATATATACTTTCAATAAAAAACTTATAAACCAGCCTGACAAATTTGGGGTTTTACCTATCAATTACGCAGCATTTTTAGGCTATAAAGATTTGGTTTTGGAGTTGATTAGAACAGGCTCTCATATAAATAATCCACAGAAAAAAACACCTTATATTCTTGGTTTCTTAAAAAGATTTCATCCTAGTATTGCAACACTAAAAGATAGTGCTGTAACCAATGCAGAAAAAAATACTATCCAAGTACTTTTAGATAATATGAAAAAAGAGTTTAAAATAGATACTATTTAGAATCTATTAAATTCTTTGCAAACTCATAAGCTTCTTTTGTAATATTTTCACCACTAATCATTCTTGAGATTTCTTCAATTTTACCTTTGCCATCAAGTAGTTTTACACTTGAAACACCATTTTGTTTATCCACAAAAAAGTGCTGCTTAGCAGCTGCTGTTAATTGGGGTTGGTGAGATATAGCAAATATTTGATAAGAGTTAGATAACTCACTTAAAACAGTGGCTATTGCATCACTTTCTTTACCACTTAAGTTTGCATCAATTTCATCTAAAAATAAAATTCCATTATTCAAAATTTCAAATTTACTCATAGAAGTTAAAAGTGCAAGTCTTAATCTATTGAACTCTCCTGAACTAATAGTATCAAGATTTACACCATTTAGTTCTAAGATAACTTCATCTTTTCCTAAACTATCAAGTTGTTTATCTTTTAAATAAATTTTTGCATTTGAAAGATAAAGATATTTTAAATAGTGATTTACACTCTCTTGTAAAATCTTTGCACTTGCTGTTCTGTATGTTGTTAAACTTGAAGCTAACTCTTCTACTTTTTGAGTTAATTGTTTTACTTTTTTTTCTAAAATTGTTTTTTCAAAAGAGATATTATCATATGAATCTAACTCTTTTTGCTTTTGTTCTTTATACTCTATTGCCGCAGCTATTGTTCCAAATCTTTTTTGAAGTGAAGATAACTTTTCAATTCTGTCTAAAACTGCTTCTATATCTAACTCTTCCAATTCATACAAAGAGTCATTAAAGTTTTCAAAGATATTTTCTAATTCATTAATAGTTTCATCAAAAAAAGCACTATCTTTATCCATAATATCTAAAGCCTTAGATACACTTGTTCTAAAGTCAAAAATACCTTTAGATAGCTCTATTGCCTCTTCTATTTTATCTTTTTTTGCAAGTCTTTTTTTTACTTCATTTAGTTCTTCGTACTCATCAACTTTTGGATTTATTGATTCTATTTTTTCAATTTCATATTTAGCGAACTCTTTTAACTCTTCTAACTTAGACTCATCTTCATTTATCTTTTTTAATTGATTAGATACTTCCAATAGTTCATTAAACTTATCTTCATACTCTTTTTTTAAACTTGCAAACTCTTCATCATTAGATACTGTTAATCTATCTAAAAAGCCTACTAATCGTGAACTATCAAAATCACTATTATCTTTCAAATGTAAATGCTTAACTAGATTACTAGAAAATGAAGTTAAAGCTTTTTTTGAGATAGTTTGAGAGTTTAAAAAATATCTTACTTTATCTTTTTTTATCTCTTTTATTACAATATCATCATCAACTTCAAGTCCAAAGCCTTCATTACTAATTGAAGAGTTTTCAATAGTAGTTTCGCTTAAATTTGCCTTTGCCTCTTTTATTCCAAACAGAGCTAAAAAAGCATCCATTAAAATAGATTTTCCAGCTCCTGAGGGACCTGTGAAAACTACTAAACCTTTTTCAAATTCTAAATCTACTTTTTCAAATGATAGATAATCTTCTAAATAAAATCTACTAATCATATCTATTAATTTCCCCATCTTAATTTTTCATTTAATACTTCAAAATAGTTTCTTTGGCATCTATGGATTAATTTTGCTTTGTTATCAGAAATCTCTATTTTGATACTCTCATTTTCATTTATTTCATATGTATCTTGACCATCTATTATTACCAAAGCACCTTGTTTATCAGTTATAGTAAACTCTATTTTAAAATCAGCTGGTAAGACCAGTGGTCTTTGGGTTAAACTGTGTGGTGCTATGGGAGTTACAATAAAAGCTTCAGTAAGTGGGAAAACTACAGGTCCACCAACAGATAAATTATAAGCCGTAGAACCTGTTGGTGTTGAGATTATAATTCCATCACCATAATAAGAGTTGAAGTGTTTACCATCAATCTTTGCATCTAAACTTATCATTGAAGACATAGATTTTCTTGAAATTACTATATCATTAAAAGCCACAAAACTTTGCTCTTTTGCATAACCTTTTATCATCATTCTATGGTCAATTCTATATTTGTGTTCAAACATCAATGCTAAAAATTTCTCAACTTCACTAAGCCTTATATCTGTCAAAAACCCTAAGGTTCCTTGATGTATACCAAGTACAGGAATATGATGCTTAAAACTTCTTCTAACCACCGAAATAAGTGTTCCATCTCCGCCAACAGAGACTAAAAAATCACTATTTTTTGACAACTCATCAAGTTCAACTCCGCCCTCTTCACCAATCATATTTGCACTATTTTTTTCTAATGTAACTTCAATATTAGCTCTTAAAAAATGATTTTTAATAATATTGTATTCATCTTTTATTTCAGGATAGTCAGGCTTTAAAATAAAGCCTGCTTTTTTGATTTGTTTTAGTTTTTCATTGCTTGTGGTTAATTTCATGTTTGGATTATATCAAAATTATCTTTCATGTAAGGCATCTTGTTTTGTTTTTAAAATTGGTTTTAATATAAAGTCCAAAATTGTTTTTTGCCCTGTTATAATATCAACACTAGCAATCATACCTGGAATAATTGGCAGTTTTTTACCATCTTTCTCTAAATAGTTTTTGTCAGTTTTAACAACAACTTTATAATATGACTTTGGTGTTTTGCTCTCTTTATCAACAATACTGTCTGCTGAAATCTCTACTATTTTACCATCCAATCCACCATAAATTGCAAAGTCATATGCAGTCACTTTTACTATTGCCTTCTGGCTTGGGTTTATAAAGGCTATATCTCTTGGGTCAATTTTTGCTTCTACTAGAAGAATATCACTTTGGGGAACAATCTCTATTAAATCAAATCCACTTTTTATAACTCCACCTACTGTATTCATATTTATAACTTTCACTATACCATCAACAGGGGATTTAACAACTGTTTTATCTAGCTTATCTTGTTCTGATACAATTTTTGACTCATAAACTTTTAATTCGTTATTAACTCTTTCCAACTCTTGTAAAGCTTCACTTTTAAAGTTTTTGAGTTTTTCAAGTATTCTATTCTCAGCTTCATTGATTGCATATTTTGCCTTTGGGATTTGAATCTTTGTTGTTTCAAATTCACTTCTTACTGTATTTAGCTCTTTTTTAATTGTGATTAAATCTATAGTTGATTTTGAACCAGATTTTACAAACTTTTGAACAGTTTTATATTGTTCATCAAGTAAATTCAGACTCTTTTTTAAATTGTCTCTTTTTGATTCTAACTCAATCATCTCTTGGATTTTTTGTCCTAATTGAGTCTCTAAAATATTTAATGCACTTTTAAACTCATCAACTCTTGTATAAAAAAGTATTCTTTGGTGATTTACATATTTTGGAGCTACTACTTCTAACTCTTGTGGAAAAACTAACTCTTTTGTCTCTTCTTTTACTTTTAGGTTGTATTCAGCTTCTAGTCTGACTTTTGTTGCTTGTAAGCTATACAATGATTGCTCATTTTCATCTAAAGATGCCTGAAATCTTGTAGTGTCAATTTTCATTAAAGGTTGACCCTTTACTACCACAGTACCCTCTTTTACTAAAAGTTCTGAAAGAATACCTCCATCTAAACTCTGAATTGTTTGTATTTTTTCAGAAGGTATTACTTTTCCTTCACCTCTTGCTAATTCATCAATTTTTGATAATGATGCCCACAATAAAAAGATAACCATAAATAATATTATTAATGCAAATAGGTAATCAATCTTTTTGTTTGCTTTTAAATTAGCTTGTGCATGTAATGAATACACAAAATCTATATCTTCTTTTGCCATAACAAACCTTTTTATTTTGCTTTATTTGATAATTCTTTTAGAACCTCTTCTTTAGGTCCATCTGCAATTATTTTACCATCATCCATAACAATTAATCTATCAACTAAAGATAAAACTGATGGTCTGTGAGTCACTAAAATCAATGTTTTATCCCTAACTATATCTTTAATTCTTCGTTTAAATACCTCTTCTGTTTGTCCATCCATAGAGTTTGTAGGTTCATCAAGAATCATAATATTTGGATTTGTTAAAATGGCTCTTGCCAAAGTAACACTTTGTCTCTCTCCTCCACTTAACCCTTCACCACGTTCTCCTACAATCAAGTCATAACCGCTTTCATGTTTTCCTAAGAAATCATGAACCCCTGCTATTTTTGAAGCTTTTAAAACATCATCATCACTTGCATTTAACTCACCAATTGTTATGTTATCTTTAATACTTCCCATAAATAGAAATGGCTCTTGTGGAACACAGCCAATTGCACGTCTTAAATCTACAGGGTCAATTTGTCGAATATCTGATTTATCAATAGATATAGAGCCCTTAGTTGGTTCATACAGATTCATAATAAGCTTCCATAGAGTTGACTTTCCAGAACCAATTTTTCCTATTATTCCAACTTTTTCACCTTTTTTAATAGTTAAGTTAATATTTTTTAGTACATCAAACTGCTGTCCTTTATAAGAAAATATAACCTCTTTAAATACAATATCGCCATCAAGATTTTTTCTACTTAAATAACTTCTATTGTCATCTCTTTCAACTGGCATTTTCATAATCTCATCAACATTTTCTAATGAAAGCATTGTTCTATCAAGTCTAATTATCATCCCTACAAATTGAGAAACAGGAGCAATAACTCTACCATTTAGCATCATGGTTGCAATTATTGCTCCCATTGTCATTTCACCTTGACTTGCTTGATATACCCCTACAACTACTATAGCAATATTTGATAATTGCGCAATAAAAGCTGTAAAAAACGTCACAATCTGAGATAAGAAATGTGATTTTTTACTATGGTGAGAAGTCTTTTCAACAGAGTTTGCCCAATATGTTTTCATTCTATTTTGTGCACGTACTGATTTTATAATTTCTAAACCAGATACTGCTTCTGTTAATGCTGTTTGTTTTATTTGTTCTTCTTTTGCACTCTCTTGAACACTCTTTTTTATAGGTTTTTGCATATAGTAAGAAAAACCAAATGCAATTATCACTGTTGCTATTGATATATATCCTACTGGACCACCTATATAAAATATAATAATTATAAATAAAATAACAAAAGGCAAGTCAACAATACTAGCAACTGTAGCACTTGCAAAAAACTCCCTAACACTTTCAAAAGATTGTAATCTATTTACAAACTGTCCAGTAGAAGCTGGTTTTGAATCAAGTCTTATATTTAATAGCTGGTCAAATATATTTGTAGACATAATTACATCTGATTTTTTACTAGCAACTTCTAAAAAGTGTGACCTCATAAGTTTTAATACAAAATCAAAAATCATCACAACTAAAATACCAATAGCCATAACCCACAGTGTTGCCATGGCATTATTTGGTAAAACCCTATCATAGACATTCATAGTAAAAAGTGGTGTGGCCATTATGAACATATTTATTAAAAGTGCTGCGACTATTACTCTTTTATAAATATTTTTATTTAATCTCATTACACCCCAAAACCACTCTTTTGGTTTGTCTATTTCAATATCTTTTTTTATTCTTGTATTAAAATTATATTCAGGCTTTGTTAGCATCATAAAACCTGAATATAACTCCTCAAGTTTTTTAATACTTATTGTTGTAACTCCATCACTAACACCTGGCATATGAACTTTTGCACTATGTTTATGAAAGTCTATGTCTAATAAAACACAAGCAGTATTATCATTTAAAATCATAACAGAAGGGAGTGCCTCTTCTGAAATATCTTTTATCTTTCTTTTCAAAGTTTTGATTTTTAAACCAATTCTTTTTGCAGCTTCTTCAAACATTTTAGGGGACATAAAAGAGTCATATATTGCTAAACCAGAGATTAAAGACTCTTTTGTAGCTTGCCTCTCATGATATTTTGCTAAAAATAGTAAGGACTCTAAAAATGTATCAACATTTTTATTGCTTGCCATATCTTCTAATTCACTCATTAATTCATTATTGTTCAATTTTCTCTCCCCATGAAGATTTATATTTGTTGTATAAAAACTGATGTCTTTGTATGTTATCTACATATGGATCAGTAACTTGTATCTCATCATCTAAGTTTGCCAATGCCTCTTCTGCCTCTCTCACACTATTATAAAAACCATATAATACTCTTATATAATCATTTCCACCCGTTTTAAATTTATAAATTAAAGCATTGTCATCTAACTTGTATTTTTGTATAAAATAATCCACATCAACCTTACCGTTTATACCTGTTAGTGCAACAATTGAATAAGCTCTTTCATGTTCTTTAAAAAACTCTTCATTTATTTTCAAGTGATTATTATTTGATTTTTTATCTAAATTTAATTCAACAATACTATCTTCTTGAACAATTTCTGACTCAATATTTGTTTTAATATCTTCTTTTAATATTTCAGGTTTTTCCTCTTCAACAATATTCTCTTCCAATAGTTTATTTTCATCTTCAAAAAGTAAATCTTCTATCTCTTTATCGATTTTATCATGTATTCTTTTTATTCTCTCTTCATCTTTATTAACTCTATTTTCATAGTTTTTATTTTTTAGTGTTTCTAAATCAACTTTATCTATTTTGTCAGTACTATAAATATCTTCTAAAAGTGAATTAAAAATTCTATTTACTTTCTCTTTTTTGCTAATCTCTGGGTCTATTTGTTCATCACCTAATTGTAAGTTGTCATCTCCTGATAATAAATCTTCAAGTTCGTTAGAAACTGTTTGTTTTTTAATTTTTTTAATTCTAATATCTACTTCTATATCCCCACATACATTGTTATCAAGGGCATAAATAGTATCACTTAATTTTGACAAATTAAATAATAAATTATAATAACTATTGAAATTCTTAAACTCTTCTGTAATCAATTCACTTTTTTTTCTATATAGTTCTTCTTCTTGATTTAGTACATCAATGAAACTTCGAGTACCTCCATCAAACTGCTCTTCAAATAAATTTAATATCTCTTTTAGTTTGAGAACATGCTCTTTCATTATGTCAACTCTTCGCTTTGTAGCTTGATAAGTTGTATACTCAGACTCTACTTTTTGTTTTGCATCTTTTGACACATCATCTAAATTTCTTTGAGATTCTTCTAAAAAAAGTCTTTCTCTTAAATATACTGATCTATCTTTCATCCCATTAAACAAATTGTAACTTAAACTTACCCTTGCGCTTTCATGGTTTTGTTTTGTATGTTCTATATCAACACCACTATCAATCTCTTTTAATAAATAGAACTTTAAAGTGGGCAAAAATCGCGAAACTTCCTGTTCTAAAACAGCTTTTTGCGCTTTGATATTTTCTATTTCTTCAAGTACTTTATAATTATTCTTAACACCAATTTCTAAAATCTTACTTAGTTTTTTAGGTATAACTGCTCGACTAATATATGGTCTACAAGCACTACTTGAAATCTCTTTTGGATAATATCTTTGAAGAAGAGTTTTTGTATTATCAACTTCGTTTTGAAGATCAACTAATTTCTCTTTTGCTGTTAAAATTTTGTTCTCAACCAACATTCTATCAACAACATCTCCACTTACCTCTTCAGTTTGTGCTGCTATTTCAAAATATTTATCATGTATTTCAATATTATTTTTTGTAAGTTTTATTAATTCTAAATTTTTCACATACTCTATGTATGCTAAAGTTGTCTCTAATACGACATTTTCAGTTTCTGATATATTTGATATGAGTTTTGCTTGATAATCGTGCTTAGCCTCATCTACTTGAGCACCTCTTAGTCCTCCATTATAAATTATCTGTTCTAATTTTAATTGCTGATTTGAACCATTTACACTCTTTTGTCTTGAAGCTCCATTTAGTGGAGTAGTTATTGTTTTTTTGTCTTCAATGTATGCTTCGTAGCTTAAGGTTGGCAAGTAGTCCCCATATGCTTCATCAACATAAAGTTTATTTGCTTTTGAATTACTTTCGATAGATTTGATTTTAGGATTGTTTTGTAGAGTTTCGACTACAATCCCTTTTAAAGTTTCAGAATACGAGTATACATAAAAAAACAGTAATAAAAGAATTATTTTAATTATCTTCATTGACACTCTAAAAACTTGATTTATCTAATATTTTATCTAAATTCTTATAAAATTTTAAACTGCAAGCTAAAAAAAAACCCTAGCTTAATAAAGCTAGGGTTTTTTTAAGATAAGGCTAAGAAATGTATATTAACCGTTTCTCTTTTTGATGATTTCATCAGAAACATTTTTAGGAACTTCTTGATATGCATCAAAAAGCATAGAGTATGTTGCTCTACCTTGAGACATAGATCTTAAGTCTGTAGAGTATCCAAACATTTCAGATAATGGAATCATTGCAACAACAAGTTTTACACCAGCTCTATCATCCATAGATTGAACTTGTCCTCTTCTTTTATTACAATCCCCAATAACATCTCCCATATAATCTTCAGGAGTTTCAATTTCAACTTTCATGATTGGCTCTAAGATAATAGCTTGTGCAGCTGCTGTTCTACAACCTTGTTTGAACCCCATAGAAGCAGCAAGTTTAAACGCCATCTCAGATGAATCCACGTCATGGAAAGAACCATCATAAAGTGTAACTTGAATATCAACCATTGGGTAACCAGCTAGGATACCACCTTGCATAGTTTCAACACAACCTTTTTCAACAGCTGGGATATATTCTTTTGGAACAGCCCCACCTTTAATTTCATTTTTGAAAATAAAGTTTTCTTCTCCACCAGCTGGAAGAGGAGTAATTGTTAAATATACATGTCCATACTGACCTTTACCACCAGATTGTTTAGCATATTTGTATTCTGATTTAACTTCATTTTTGATAGTTTCTCTATAAGCAACTTGAGGAGCACCAACTTCAGCTTCAACTTTGAATTCTCTTTTCATTCTATCAACAAGAATTTCAAGGTGTAATTCACCCATTCCTGAAATAATAGTTTGTCCAGATTCTTCATCTGTATTTACTCTAAATGATGGATCTTCTTCAGCAAGTTTACCTAAAGCAATACCCATTTTTTCTTGGTCAGCTTTAGTTTTTGGTTCAACTGCAACAGAAATAACTGGCTCTGGGAATTCCATTCGCTCTAAGATAACTGGATCTTTCTCAGATGCTAATGTATCACCTGTAATTGTTGATTTAAGACCAACAACTGCACCAATTTCACCTGCATATAACTCAGAACACTCTTCTCTGTTATTTGCATGCATTTTAAGTAATCTTCCGATTCTCTCTTTTTTCATTTTTGTTGAGTTCATTACATAAGTACCAGACTCTAGTTGCCCTCTATAAACTCTAGCAAATGTTAATTGTCCAACAAATGGGTCAGTCATAATTTTAAATGCTAATGCAGCTACTTCACCCTCATCAGTTGAAGGAACGATTACAGCATCACCATCTTGAGTTTCACCTCTAATATCAGCAACTTCAGTTGGAGCTGGTAAATACATAGCAACAGCATCAAGTAAAGTTTGAACACCTTTGTTTTTAAATGCAGTACCACAAGTCATTGGAGTAATAGTCATATTTAAACAACCAGCTTTGATACCTCTTGTGATTTCATCTTCAGTTAACTCTTCACCTTCAAGGTATTTTTCCATTAACTCTTCAATTTGTTCAGCAGCAGCTTCAACCATTGCTTCTCTGTATTGCTCAGCTTGGTCTAATAACTCAGCAGGAATCTCTTCTATGTGGTAATTAGAACCCATAGCAGCATCTTCATCCCAAACGATAGCTTTCATTTGTACTAAATCAATAATACCTTTGAAGTTCTCTTCTGCACCTATTGGTAATTGAATAGGAATTGCATTTGATTTTAATCTTTCATTAACTTGTTTTTCAACCATGAAAAAATCAGCACCAGTTCTATCCATTTTATTAACGAATATCATTCTTGGTACTTTATATTTGTTTGCTTGTCTCCAAACAGTTTCAGATTGTGGTTGAACCCCACCAACTGAACAGAAAACTGCAACAGCACCATCAAGAACTCTCATAGATCTCTCAACTTCAATAGTGAAGTCAACGTGACCCGGAGTGTCAATGATGTTTATTTGTAAGTCGTCATTTGTTTTTGGGTGTTTCCAGTGACAAGTTGTAGCAGCAGAAGTAATTGTAATACCTCTTTCTTGCTCTTGTTCCATCCAGTCCATTGTAGCAGCACCTTCATGTACTTCTCCAATTTTGTGTGATACACCTGTATAGAATAAAATTCTTTCAGTAGTCGTAGTTTTTCCTGCATCAATGTGAGCAGCAATACCAATATTTCTAACTCTGTTAAGTGGTGTTTTTCTAGCCATTTATAATTCCTACCATCTATAATGTGCAAATGCTTTATTAGCTTCTGCCATTCTATGCATGTCTTCTTTTTTCTTGAAAGCAGACCCTCTGTCGTTAGCAGCTTCGAATAATTCGTTAGCTAATCTTTCAACCATTGTTCTTTCATTTCTTTTTCTAGCAGCATCAACAAGCCATCTTAATGCTAAAGTTTGTCTTCTTACAGCTCTAACTTCAACAGGAACTTGATATGTAGCTCCACCAACTCTTCTAGATTTTACTTCTAAAAGTGGTTTAACATTTTCAATTGCTTTTTCAAATAATTCGATACCAGCTTCTTCACCTCTAGCGTCTAAGTTTGCAATTGCACCATACATAATTTTTTCAGCAGCAGATTTTTTACCATCTAACATTACTGTGTTAACAAATTTTGTGATCACTTTACTATTGTAGATAGGATCTGCTAATATTTCTCTAACCGGAGCTTTTCTTCTTCTCATTTTATTATCCTTCTACTTATTTCTTAGGCTTTTTAGTACCGTATTTAGATCTTGCAACAGTTCTGTTTGCAACACCAGCAGTATCTAAAGCACCTCTAACGATGTGGTATTTAACCCCAGGTAAATCCTTAACTCTTCCCCCTCTAACTAAAACGATAGAGTGTTCTTGTAGATTATGACCTTCCCCACCAATGTATGAAATAACTTCAAATCCTGTAGTTAATCTAACTTTTGCAACTTTTCTTAAAGCCGAGTTAGGTTTCTTTGGAGTTGTTGTATATACTCTTGTACATACACCTCTTCTTTGTGGACACTTAGCAAGTGCTGGAGATTTAGATTTTTCAACCTGTTTCTTTCGCTCTTTTCTAATCAATTGATTAATAGTAGGCATTTTTTCCCTTTAGTTTTATTATAGAGAGTCTAATATTTGCGTGTTGAATCATGTAGATTCTCTATTTTCTTGGTTTGAGCCTTTAAGCATGCTCATGCTTCTCGTTACATCCTCAAGATGCCATGACATATGAAAAGTTTCATAATCAAAACGATACTACCATTCTAGAGAAACGTTAGTTGTTTTCTAAAAAAGTTAGGGATTATACTTAAGTATAACTTAGAAGTTACTTATTTATCTATATTCTCTCTTGCAGACTTCTTATTTTTTCTTCTTCACTTTTTGGTGGCAAAAAGTAAAACAAAAAGCCACCAACGGCTTCAAAGCCCTTTGGGTTCCCTCACTTATTATTTTTAATTTCTAGCTTGCGGAACTCATAAAAAAGAGTGAGTTTATCACTCTTTTTTATTCAAACAGTCCTCAGCTTTTTCCGAAATGAAAAATAAACGCTCGGCTTTTGCAAATGTTGGAAACAAAGGTGGGATAAGGACATTTGCATTTTTGATTATCTTTTGTTTTATCTTCTACTTACTCTACCTAATATTAAGATAGTACATATAAAGAAGCAACCGAATGAATTTCTTTCTGCCTTTGATGAAGCCGGAAGTTTTGAAATAATTTTCGGAAAAGCCTGAGGACTGTTTGAGGAGACAAAAGTCCTAAATGGACTTTTTCGACGAGTTTCGCAAGGCAGAAAACTTATTTTAAAACTGTAGGGGAGCTTTGCCTTCATCAACTTGGCAGTCTTTTTTGCTTACTTTTTCGAGATCAAAAAGTAAGAAATGCGAAGACCGTCAGGTGTTCATGAAACAATTTCAGATTTTTTTGATAAAATCTCACCATGATTTTACTTAACTACAAAAAAATAGGCACAGGCAATAAAACAATTATTGTACTACATGAACTTATGGGTGACCATAGAAATTATGATGCAATATTACCTTATATAGATACCACAAATTTCACATATATTTTCGTAGACCATAGGGGATATGGACTATCAAAAGATATACTTGGAGAATATACTTGTGATGAAGCAGGCAATGATGTAAAAAACCTCATCACAGAACTAAAGCTAAAAGAAGTAAATCTTCTAGCCCACTCAATGTCTACAATGATAGCTCAAAAAGTAGCCCTAATAGATGATAGAATCAAACAACTTATTCTAATAACTCCAATCACCGCATCTGGTATAAAAATGAAACCAGAAGCTCAAGCTAAGCTAATCGCCAGCATGAAAAAAAATGAAAATCTCATAGAATATGTAGTTGAAAGTGCAAGTAGCAGATACAATCAAAAATGGAAAGATTATAGAATCAAAATGGGATATGAAGCTTCAACTTTGGAAGCTAGAACTGGATATATGACGATGTATCTTACAACTGATTTTATAGCTGAAGTAAAAGCTATAACTATACCCATAAAAATAATAGTAGGTCATCATGACTTACCTGCTTTTCATAAAAACAATATAAAAAAACAGTTTGAGATGTATTATAATGATTTTGAGATAATAGAATGTATGGAAGCAGGACACTATCCGATGATAGAGTGCCCTGTTTATTTTGCTAGTAAAATAGAGAGGTTTTGTAAATAGTTTACTCTTGAAGAACAAGTTCTTCGCTTTCTTACTTTTTAGTTGTAAAAAGTAAGACAAAAAGCAACCAGACGAGTTGATGAAGTCAAAGATTCCCTACAGTTATATATTTATTTCCTGCCCTGCAAAACTCACTAAAGAGTGCATTTAGCACTCTTCTTAACGTTCAAACAGTTTCGGGCGTAACCGAAAATAAACATCTAACTTCCGGCTTCATCAAAGTCTGGGAAGAAAGAAAGTTCAAACTATCATTTATAACTTAACTAAAGAGAAGTTACAAGTCTAAACAAATCAAAATGCAAATGTCCTTATCCCACCTTTCATTTCCAACATTTGCAAAAGCCGAATGTTTATTTTTCTCTTTTCTAAACAAGATTGGCAACTGTTTGAGTGTTTAAAAGTTGCTAAATGCAAGTTTTAATAAACGAGTTTTGCCAAGCAGAAAATATAAAAGTAATAAGTGAGGGAACCCCAAAGGGCTTTGAAACCGTTGGTGGCTTTTTGTTTTACTTTTTGCCACCAAAAAGTGAAAAAGCGAAGAGGTTTATCCTCTTCAAGAGAAAGAGTTATATTTTATGCTTCTACTAAAGCTTTCAAACTCTTTACAGTGAATAATCTCAACCCATCACCTTTCAATGCTTTCACTTCATTAGTAAAACCACTTTTTGAAAATAATAAAACATAATCAGGAACTATCTCTAACTTTTCACAAAGCTCTTTTAGTCTTGTAACTTCTGTCTTTTTCATCTTACTATTTGCATATCTACAAGACCCTACAATAATCTTCCCTGATTCTGTTTCAGCTACAAGATTTATCTCATCTTTTTCATCCCAGTATCTTCCAATCTCTTCAATAGCATCATCTTTAAAAAGCTCTTTTACATACTCATGACTTAGTTGTTCAAATATTAGTTGCATGAACTCTGAGTTGTAGTTATTGAACCTTTCAAAAAACTCTTTGTATTCTGTTCTTGCAATTCCCCTATAAAGTGGAGAAATAAAAGCAAACCAAAATCTTAAAAAAGGAGCATTGAATAGTAGTTTATCAGCTACTTCATTTTCTTCAAATTTATTTGTAATATGGTCAATTGAAGTTTCAGTATATATTACCTCTAACTCTTCTAGGTCATGTAAGGCTTTGATACCTTCATCATACTCAACATCAGCTCTTTTAAATGCACTATTAACTCTTCTATCACCTAAAGCAATACCAGTTAGAACTTTGTAGTATGGTAAAGAGTTTTTTGTTAGTTTTGAAATATACTCTTGTAAATCATAATATTCATCTAATATATGTCGCTCTATTAGTTTGCCAAGTGGTTTAGTAGTGTCAATTTTGATATCCAATCCACCAAAAATGGCAAAGTAATTTAGTGCTGTTTCCATATCTTTTGGACTATTTTGTTTACAAAAATATTGAAACTGTTCTAATATTGTTTTAGTATTTAGTATTATGGTAAAGCCTTTTTTTGTTTTTGGGATTATAACATAAATCGGATATAATACCTTTATGAATATCAAATTTGCTACATTTAATCTATTTCAATTTTCAGCTCCTCCTTTTTCTTGGTATTTTAAAAAAGACCGATTTACAAAAGAGCAATGGGAAAAGAAACTATCTTGGATAAAAAATCAAATCAAACTTTTAGATGCTGATATTATTGGTTTTCAAGAAGTATTTTCAATAGAAGAGTTAAAAGAGCTTTGTAAAGAATTAGGTTATGAACACTTTTTAAGTGTAGATAAGCCAAAGACAAATGCAAAAAATCCAACTATTTATAAAACTACAGTATTAGCCCTTGCTTCAAGATTTCCAATTATCTCTAATAAAAATGTAAGATATGATATAGATAGTATAAAAAAACATAACTTTAAAGAAAAATTTGCCTTTTCAAGGATTCCAATAAAAGCTATTATTGAACTTCCCAATAAAAGCAAAATTGCAGTTTATGTAAATCACTTCAAATCAAATAGACTAAATGAGTTTGAGTATATATTTAATAAAGAGACTAGCTTAAAAGAAAAGTTAGAAAAAACAAAAATAGCACTTGAAAATGATTTTTCCAGTGTATTAAAACAAAGATTGTGTGAAGCCTCTTCACTTTTTATGGATATAAAAGAGTCTAAAATACCCACTATCTTTTTATGTGATTTAAACGATAAAGAGTTTTCCATGACTATTGACGCTTTGACAAATAAGGCTTATCATGAAAAGCTAGAAGAAGATAAATATATACTTTTTGATGCATATTATCATCATGAACAAAAGATTTATAACCCTCATCCAGAACAAAAAAGTATAGAAAGAACTCCTACAAGTTATTACTTCTCAAATGGAAATATTATTGATTTTATTTTTATATCAGAGGATTTAAAAGATAGAATAGTTTCGTATGAAGTATTTGATGAACATCTTAAAAAAAACCAAGACGGGTCACTATTAGAAAGTGACCATGCCCAAGTAGTTTGTGAAGTAACTATAGATTAGACTATTTACCCTCAAACTCTTTGTCTTCTGTATTACGTACAACTCTATCAGCAATATCTTTTACTTCTTTTGCAACACCACTAGCTTCATCAGCGGCTGATGCATTTTGTTGTGTAACATAATCTAAAGATACAACAGCATCATTGATTTGTTCAATTGCTCCTGTTTGTTCACCTGATGCAGTTGAAATATCACTAATTAAAGATAAAGTATTATGAATATTTGTATTTAACTTTTCATAACCTTGAATCATCTCACTTGAGATATTTTTACCTTCATTTGCTTTTGCAGTTGCATTTTCAACAAGAGTTTTTATCTCTTTAGCAGCTTCTGCACTTCTTGAAGCTAGGTTTCTTACTTCTTGTGCAACAACAGCAAAACCTTTTCCAGCTTCACCAGCAGTTGCAGCTTCAACAGCAGCATTGAGAGAAAGAATATTTGTTTGGAATGCTATTTGGTCAATTACACCAATTGAATCTGCAATTGCGTTTGTTTGTTCATTTATTTCATCCATTGATGTTGCAGTTCTAGAAGCTAGTTCTCTTCCGTTTGTAACTGAACTTGAAACTTCATTTGCATATGTATTCATTTGCATGATATTAGAAGAGCTATTTTTAATATTTGCAGTTATCTCTTCAACAGCAGCAGCTGTCTCTTCTAGTGATGCAGCTTGTTTATTTGCAGCAACAGCTAGTCCTGAAATAGTACTAGATAATTTTTCAGAATTATGAGAAAGTGTAGTTCCCGTGTTTCTGTTCTCTATTAACATAGTAGTAATTGCACCACCTAGACTATTTACATCATTACATAAGGCTTTTAATTCCCCATCCATTTTTGAAATATCTATTTTTGATCTATAATCATAACTTGTATATAAAGATAAAACTGACATAGCACTTTTTACATTTAATTCTACTGCTACTAGCATCTCATTAATAACACTTTTTAACTCATTTAATGATGGGTTAGAAGTTTCACCTTGTATTCTCTTACCTAAGAAACCTTTTTTAGCCTCATTTGCACACTCAATAGCACTATCAACTATTTGTCTATCATTTTCAACATTAGCTTTTGTTTTTAAAATATTTTCATTTACTATTTTTGCCATTTGACCTAATTCATCAGTAGAATCAATATTTATCTCATTGGCTTCTTTTGTCTCAAGATTTAAATATCTAAAGAACTCTAACAGTCCTGATTGAAACTCTACTAAAGGGTCTTTTATCGCTTTTGTAATTGAAGATATTACAAATACTGCAATAACTAGTGCAGCCACTATTAATACATACAAAATATTAAGTGTTTTATCAATCTGTTTTAAGTCATATTCATATGCTTCTTTATTTGCTTTGTCTGCTTGAGCACTTATTTTACTTAAATTTTTATTTAGCTTTACGTAAAGTTCATCTGTAACAGATAACATTGGATTTGCCATTCCAATATCTATACTTAACATTTCTATAGCATCTTTTACCGCTTGGTTATAAGCCTTAATATCTTTTTGAACTTGAATAAATGTAGCTTTCTCTTTTTTAGTTAAAAATGGTTCTTTTACTATTTTTGCAGCTGTAGATACATATCTTTTTTGTACTTCATCCAAAATTGCCAACTGTTTATCAATTTCTGTTTGAGCATAACCATCAGAGGTATAACTAAAGACCTTATATAAAATTGAATTAAACTGATTTATATCAGATAAAATTGAACTACTTGATTTATACAGTTCAAATTTAACTTCAACAATATTATTTAAAGTCTCTTTTTCAGTTTTTAAAGCATTTGTAGAAAAGATACCAAGTATTATTAAAAATATTACTAATATTGCAGGTGCAATAAGTACTTTTTTTCCAATTTTCAAGTTTTTTATTCCAAACATTCCTCATCCTATAAGTTCTAGATTCCCCACTTAAATACACACAAGAGTGTACTTAAATAGAAAATAAAACCCCAAAAATAAATTTTGGAGGTTTTAAATCATATTACATCTTTTGATTATTTATATGCACCAGCACCAATTAATTGATTTTCACCAATTCCAATTACGTATGATGTTTTAGGTGTTTGTTTTCCAGTTGCTGGGTGTGCCCAAACATAATCAACCCAACCAGAACCTTCTGCTTTTACTTTTTTAATAAAATCATTAAATAACTCTGTTCCTTGTTTGTCTTTATAATGTAAAAGGTTTTTACCTTTTAAAGGTTTTTTAGGGTGAGCAGTAATTACTCCATCAAAATCATTAGCCCAGATATATAAGTCATCTCTTACAAACTTACTCTCTTTTTTATTGAATTCTTCAACACATTTAGCAACGCCAACCTCTTTACAATATGCAGCTCCCTCTTCAGCTAAAGCTTTTGCTTGGTCTGGTGTACTATCTGCAAATGAGAAAGTAGCACTCAATAATAACGATGCCCCTAGTGTAACTAATTTATTCATGTATTCTCCTTGTTGTTTTATAAATATTTACATATATATTATTAAAATATACTTAATTTGAAGAAAATGAAATAATTGACAAATATTACAAGAAGCTCCTAAAAAATGGAGCTCCTATCAATTATATATTTTTTTAAATAACTTTATAACTTATATATTATATAGATATTATACAATTTTGTTAAAAGTTTTCACATTTTTGTAAAAACATGTTCAATGAACTTGCAAATTTTTGAACATCTTTTTTATTAAAAGGAGGTGGGCCTTTTGTCATTTCTCCTGCATCTCTTATACTTTGCATGAGATTTCTTATGGCTAAATATTGTTTGATATTATCATCTGTATAAGTCTCACCTCTATGATCAATTGCATGAGCTTGTTTTTCTATGACTCTTGAAGCCAATGGAATATCAGCGGTAACCACTAAGTCACCTTTTTGAACCTCATCAACTATTTTATTATCAGCTTCATCTGCACCCATATCAACTATGATATACTTTATATGATTTGACTTGCCAATATCTATTTTTTTGTTTGCAAAAACTAAAGTTTTTAAGGCATTTTTTTCAATAGCTCTTAATACTATGGGTTTTAGCATATTAGGAAAAGCATCTCCATCTATAAAAAGTTTCATTATAATATTTCTTGTACTCTTCCAACTTGACCATCTTGAAGTCTTACTTTTATACCATGGGGATGAGTAGGAGAGTTTGTTAAAAGGTTTTTCACTATTCCTTTAGTTAATTTGCCTGTTCTTTGGTCTTGTTTTAAAACAATATTTACCGTTGCTCCAATTTTCACATCAAAACGTTTTTTTCCATCTTTCATTTACTTCCTTCTTTTATTTTGTAGTATAGCTAATCTTTGGGATAAAATACATAACTGTCTCATATATTCCTTCCATATAATGTCTTAAATAAATATCATAATTATCTTCTATTTCTAAGACTAGTTTTGAAATCTTATGCCAGTCTTGAGCTTTATGATATATGCAAACTGCAAGTATAGGTTTGTATTTTTTTATTGTATTTTTTGCACCCTTTATTGCATCTTGTTCTGCACCTTCAATGTCTAGTTTTATGTAATCAACTTTTTGGCTTATGAGATTATCTATACTATTTATATTTGTTGCTTGATAATCATGAGCACAATTATTTTGTAACTCTTCTTTTTTTTCATCTTCTATTTTTTTACTTCCAAGCCCACAGTTTATAAACTCAATATTTTCATACTTTTCAAAATCTCTTTTTGCTATATTTATATGTAAACTGTTTGGTTCTACGCAATATATCTTTTCAAAATCTGGATAGTTTTTGATTATCTCTTTTAAAGTATCTCCAACATATCCACCACCATCTACAAATCTTATATTTTTTATATCAGGAATTATCTCTTTATCAAAATATTGGCTTTTGTGGTCATTTGTAAAACCTTGCATAAACTCTAAATCATAAGAAATCTTAAAGTTAATCACCTTTTCAAATATCTTCTTAGACTTTTCATCTGCTAAAAGATTATAAGTTTTTTCATACTCGTTTCTATTTTTTA
This sequence comes from Arcobacter denitrificans (SeqCode), assembly GCF_048571185.1. GTDB lineage: Bacteria > Campylobacterota > Campylobacteria > Campylobacterales > Arcobacteraceae > Arcobacter > Arcobacter denitrificans. The sequence goes on from NZ_CP182350.1 coordinate 789,119, forward strand.
TAAAGTCATCTTTAAAATCAGCTATAAAATCTGGACTTACCAAATCTAACTCACTATATTTACAAAGAGCTAGATAATTTATGTTTTTAAATCCCATCTTTTCAAGGGCATTTTTTACTTCAAGGGGACTTCCACTTGAGGTTGATAATATCAAAGCATCTTTTGGAACATCTTCTATTTTAAGAACTGTTTTTTTACGTGAACTTTGAACCCTTGTAAAATCATCAATTATACCAGCTACTTCTATATGTTTTAAAACTGATTTTGTAAGTTTGTTTATACCTAGAATATATTTATTAGTAGTTTTAGAAGAGATAAAGAGTTCAACCAACTCTTTATCTTTTTGATTTATGTAATCAAGCCCTATTAAATTGATGAGTTATCCTTTTTTATTTGAAGGATTATATCATCTTATTATTTTAGTAAATCTTTGTTTGCACTTTCATGACCTAAATACTCATGTGCTAAATAAGAACTTCTTGCATATGGAGTTGAGTGTACAAATTCAAAGCCTAAATCCATAGCAAGTTCTTTATATCTAGCAAACTGTTCTGGTTTTACATACTCAATCACTTTTGCATAATCTCCACTTGGTGCTAAGTATTGTCCTATACTTAAGAACTTACAGCCAACAGCAACTAAGTCTTTAAATACTTGTACCATCTCTTCTTCTGTTTCACCAAGTCCTACCATAAGAGCTGATTTTGTTTTGATTTTATCTCCACCAAGTTCTTTTAGTCTTTTCAATACTTGAATACTTCTTTCATATGAAGCATTTTTTCTGATTTTATAAAATCTTGGAACTGTCTCAATATTGTGTCCAATAATAACAGCACCAGAATCAATAACTGTTTTGAGTGATTCTTCACTTGCTTTAAAATCAGGTATTAAAATCTCCACTTGTGTATCGGGACATTTTTCTAAAATATCTTTTGTCACTCTATAAAATTGTTGTGCTCCACCATCAGGTAAATCATCCCTTGCAGGACTAGTAATAACTACAAATTTAAGTCCAAGATGTTTTACAGAAGTCGTGACTTTTTGTATTTCAGACAAATCAACCTCAGTTGGAAGTCCTGTTTTTACATTACAGTATGAACATCTTCTTGTACATATATCACCAAGAATTAAAAATGTTGCATTTTTCTTTGCAAAACATTCACTTATATTTGGACATTTTGCTTCTTGGCATATTGTATGTAATCCACCTACATCTTTTAAAAGACCTTCCATCTCTATTTGTGCACTTGGTGTTAATTTTTTTCTTAACCACTCTGGTTTTTTATAATTTACTTTTTTCTCTTTAAATTCTATATTATTTGGCATAGTCATATTTATCCTTTAATAACTCTTCTTTTTTATCTTTTTCTTTTTGTGTTAACTGTGAAGGTATTAGCTCCACATTAAAACTTTTTTCAAAAGAGTCAATCAATAACTCTTTTGCTTCTTCATATGTTAAATCTATATCTAAATCTTCTAGGCTTATTCCATATCTATTATCAATGCTGTTACTATTTTCACTATTTGTGTTACTTTTTTTCACAGAGCAAATTGGAATTGATCCGTGTTGAAATATCACTTTTTTTGTTCTTCTTTGTGCATTTCCACCAATTTTTTGTCCATTTACCAAAATATCATAGGCTTCAAAACCCACTTGACAAAACTCATTTTTTGATAACATTACACTCTCATCATCTTTGGCATAATTGGTCTTTAAACCCAGTTTTTTATAAAAATCTATCAAAAAATAACAAATTTTTTCATATGATTGTTTAATATTGTAACTTTTTAGTAAAGCTGTTGGTATTACCAATGAATATGATAAATCATGTCCATGAAATAACACTCCACCACCTGTTACTCTTTTGGCATAATCACCTTCATACTCATTTGCAAATGAATATGAAGAAAAGTCTTGTGATACACCTATTGTAAATGAATTAGTCCAATGATATACTCTTAATATTGGTATATCATTATTCTCAAATGATGATATCAATGCATCATCTGTTGCCATATTAATTTTAGCACTGTTTTTAGCATCTTTTATCACTCTAAAAGAGCTTTTTTCTTCAATCATAAAAACCTTTTTAACAATAAAAATAATTATTTTTATCTTAAACTTAAATTTTAATTAAAATTTTACATATTTTTAACATATTTTTATGTTAAAATTGATTAAAATTTGCACTTTTTTCATTATAATTGATAATATTTCTAATTTAACTTAAAAATATAAATTAATTTAATTTATAAATTTAATTTAAGTAAAAATACGTATCATATGCTCACAATTCGATAAACACGATACTGAGCCTACATTATTTTTACATAATGTGCATATGCTCGTTTGTAATAGTGGGAAAAATCGCAATTTATAATTAAAAATCTAACAAGGATTACTAAATGTCAGTTGAAAACTTAAACGATGTCATAAAAGATCTTGATCCACAAGAAACACAAGAATGGGTTGAAGCTTTAGATGCAGTATTAGAAACCGAAGGACCTAAAAGAGCACACTTTCTTTTAGAGAAACTAATTGATAAGGCTAGAAGAAAAGGTACATACTTGCCTTTTAAAGCTACAACAGCATATTTAAACAGTATTGATGTAAATGATGAACCTAAAATGCCAGGTGATAGAGATATTGAGAAAAAAATCAGATCTGCTATAAGATGGAATGCGGCTATGATGGTACAAAGAGCATCTAAAAAGAATTTAGAGCTTGGAGGACATATTGCGTCATTTCAATCGTCTGCAACACTATATGATGTAGGATTTAATCACTTCTTTAGAGCACCAAATGAAAAAGATGGTGGAGATTTAGTTTTTTATCAAGGACATATTGCTCCTGGAATTTATGCTAGAAGTTTTGTAGAGGGTAGAATTTCAGAAGCTCAAATGGATAACTTCAGACAAGAAGCACTAGGTGATGGATTATCTTCTTATCCACATCCAAAACTTATGCCTAACTATTGGCAGTTCCCAACTGTATCAATGGGACTAGGACCTATCCAAGCTATTTATCAAGCAAGATTCTTAAAATACTTAACTGATAGAGGTATCAAAGATTGTAGTGAACAAAAAGTTTATTGTTATATGGGTGATGGTGAGTGTGATGAACCAGAATCATTAGGTGCAATTGGACTGGCAGGACGTGAAGAACTAGACAACTTAGTATTTGTTATCAACTGTAACTTACAAAGACTAGATGGTCCAGTAAGAGGAAATGGTAAGATTATTCAAGAACTTGAAGGTAACTTTAGAGGAAATGGATGGAGAGTACTAAAAGTAATCTGGGGAAGACATTGGGATGAATTATTAAGAAAAGATACTTCAGGAAAACTTCTTCAACTTATGGAAGAGACTGTTGATGGTGAGTACCAAAACTTTAAACAAAAAGGTGGAGCTTACACAAGAGAAAACTTCTTTAACAAATATCCAGAAACTGCAAAACTTGTAGAAAATATGTCTGATGCTGAAATTTTTGCATTAAACAGAGGTGGACATGATCCATTAAAAGTTTATGCAGCATATAAAGCAGCAAATGCAACTAAAGATAGACCAACTGTAATTTTAGCAAAAACTGTAAAAGGTTATGGAATGGGTGAATCTGCAGAAGGTAAGAATATCGCTCATGGTGTTAAAAAAGTTGATACTGATTCATTAAAACAATTTAGAGATAGATTTAGAATTCCAGTTTCAGATGAAGATTTAGAATCATACCCATATTATACATTTGCAGAAGATTCTCCTGAGATGAAATATATGAAAGAAAGAAGAACAGAGTTATATGGACATCTTCCTCAAAGAAGAGCAAAATTTAGTGAAAAACTTGAACTTCCTGCTTTAGATAAATTTGAATCAGTTTTAGGTGGAAGTGGTGATAGAGAAATCTCTACAACTATGGCATTTGTAAGAATTTTAAATGTTTTAGTTAAAGATAAAAAAATTGGAAAAAGAATTGTTCCAATCGTTCCAGATGAAGCTAGAACTTTTGGTATGGAAGGTATGTTTAGACAATTAGGTATTTACTCTTCTGAGGGGCAAAAATATATCCCTCAAGATAGAGATCAAGTTGCATACTATAAAGAAGATAAAAAAGGTCAAGTACTTCAAGAAGGTATTAATGAGCTTGGTGCTATGGGTTCTTGGGTTGCAGCTGCAACTTCATACTCTGTAAATGATTGTCCAATGATTCCATTTTATATCTTCTATTCAATGTTTGGATTCCAAAGAACAGGTGATATTACTTGGGCAGCTGGAGATCAAATGGCAAGAGGTTTCTTAGTTGGAGGAACTTCAGGTAGAACTACACTAAATGGTGAAGGTTTACAACACGAAGATGGTCACTCACATGTTATTGCTAATACAGTACCTAATTGTGTCTCTTATGACCCAACATTTGGATATGAAGTTGCTGTTGTGGTTCAAAAAGGTATAGAAAGAATGTATGGTGAAAACCAAGAAGATGTATTCTATTATATTACAACACTGAATGAAAACTACAAACAACCTGCAATGCCAGAAGGTGTTGAAGAAGGTATTTTAAAAGGTATCTATAAATTTAAAACTGTAGAAGCTAAAAAGAACTTCAAAGTTAAATTATTAGGTTCTGGTTCTATTTTCCAACAAGTATTAGCAGCTGCTGATATTTTAGCAAATGAGTATGGAATCGCTTCTGAACTTTATTCTGCTACTTCATACAATGAATTAACAAGAGAAGCACAAGAAGTTGAAAGAAGAAACTTATTAAATATTGATTCAGAAGATGAAATTGCATATGTTGACCAAGTGCTTGGAAGTGATGATGAAAATATTATTATTTCAGCAACTGATTACATAAAATCTTATTCTGAACAAATTGCTCCATTTGTAAAAGGAAGCTTTAAAGCACTTGGAACTGATGGTTTTGGAAGATCTGATAGTAGAGCAAACTTAAGAACTTTCTTTGAAGTTGATACTGACTTTATTGTATTTACAACATTAGCTCAATTAGCTAAATTAGGTAAAATTGAGAAATCTGTTGTTACTAAAGCTATGAAAAAATACAATATAGACCCAACTAAACCAAATCCACTAAAAGCCTAAGGAGTATAAGATGAGTACATTAGTAGATATTTTTATTCCTGATTTAGGAGCAGACAAAGACGTTGATTTAATTGATGTTATGGTTAGTATTGGTGATACTGTTGAAGTTGAAGATGGTTTAATTACTTTAGAAACTGAAAAAGCATCTATGGATGTTCCTACAACTCATGCAGGAGTTATTAAAGAGATTCTTGTAAAAGTAGGAGATAAAGTAAACTCTGGTGATTTAATCGCTAAAGTTGAAGTTGAAGATGAAGCAAGTAGTGAAGATACTACTTCTGAAAGAGCTTCTACTTCTGCTTCTAAAGAGACAGAAGAAGCTCCACAAAAAGAAGCTTCAAAAGAAGAGTCATCTAAGGGTTCTGGTAAAATGGATTTAAAATCAGCAGAAGCTGAGCTTCAAGAAATTTCAGCTTCAGGGGCAGAAATTTCTTGTCAATTTGTAAATGAACAAACTATTTGTTCAGTAATTGAAGAAGTTCATGTTCCTGATTTAGGAGCAGATAAAGATGTTGACCTTATTGATGTAATGGTTAATGTTGGTGATACTGTTGAGTTTGAAGATGGTTTAATCACACTTGAAACAGAAAAAGCATCAATGGATGTGCCAGCACCATTTGCAGGAGAAATCTTAAAACTATTTGTTGAAGCAGGATCTAAAGTAAATTCTGGCGATTTAATCGCAAAAATGGTTAAAACAGTAGTTATGGAATCAAAAGTTCCAACTTCAACTAAAAAAGAAGCTCCTGTTCAAAAAGAAGAACCAAAGAAAAGTACAACTGTACAAGAGGTTGCAGCAACATCTGCACCAGAAGCAACAGCTGTATTAACCCAAAAAGCTAAGAAAATCTATGCATCTCCATCAGTTAGAAAAGTTGCACGTGAGTTTGGTGTTGACTTAGGTTTTGTAAAAGGAACTGGTAGAAAAAATAGAATTCTTAAAGATGATATAAAAGCTTATGTAAAAGAGCAGTTATCTAAGCCAGCAGTAGCAGCTACAGGAAGTGGGCTTGGATTTAATTTACCGGAAGCAAAAGAGATAGATTTCTCACAATTTGGTGAAATTGAAACTGTTGAACTTAGTAGAATCCAAAAAATCTCAGGACCAAGCTTACATAGAAACTGGTTAGCAATGCCTCATGTAACACAGTTTGATGAAGCTGATATCACAGAATTAGAAAGTTTTAGAAAAGAACAAAATGCTATTGCAGATGGATTTAAACTTTCACCTTTAGTATTTGTTGTAAAAGCTGTAGCAAAAGCTTTAGCTATTCATCCAAAATTTAATGCTTCATTAAGTACAGATGGACAAAGTCTAATTATGAAAAAATATTTCCATATTGCAATTGCTGTTGATACTCCAAATGGACTTGTTGTCCCAGTTATCAAAGATGTTGATAAAAAAGGATTTAAACAAATTGCAATAGAGATGGCTGAAATATCACAAAAAGCAAGAGATGGTAAACTAAAATCAACTGACATGCAAGGTGCTTCATTTACAATCTCATCTTTAGGTGGAATTGGTGGAACTAAATTTACTCCAATTATCAATGCTCCTGAAGTTGCAATCTTAGGATTATCTAAATCTGAAATGAAACCTGTATGGAATGGTGAAAACTTCATACCTAGATTAACATTACCTTTATCTCTATCTTATGATCATAAAGTTATTGATGGTGCTGATGGTGCGAGATTTACAACTACATTATCACAACTATTAAGTGATATTAGACTATTAAGTCTGTAAGGAAGAAAAATGAGTAAAGTTATAGATATTTTAATTCCTGATTTGGGTGCTGACAAAGATGTTGACTTAATTGAAGTTATGGTTAGCATTGGAGATAAAGTAGAAGAAGAAGATGGACTTATCACTTTAGAGACTGAAAAAGCCTCTATGGATGTTCCTACAACTCACAGTGGTATTGTAAAAGATATACTTGTAAAAGTTGGAGATAAAGTTAACTCTGGTGATTTAATCGTTAGAGTTGAAGTTGAAGATGAAACTTCAGCGACACCAGCTGTTGAAGAAAAAGTGCAAGAAGCACCAGCTTCTCCCAAACCAGCAAAAACTTCTACAAATACTGATGGTGCAGATGAAGTAAAAGGACAAGTACTAGTAATAGGAGCAGGACCTGGTGGTTATTCTGCTGCTTTTAGATGTGCTGACTTAGGCTTAGATACAGTTTTAGTAGAAAGATATCCAACACTAGGTGGAGTTTGTCTAAATGTTGGTTGTATTCCCTCAAAAGCACTTCTTCATGTGGCAAAAGTTATGGAAGAAGCAGAGCACATTGAACATGCAGGTATTAAGTTTGCAAAACCTGAGATTGATTTACCAGGAGTTGCAGCTTATAAAAGTGGCGTTGTAAAAAAACTAACTGATGGTTTAGGTGCAATGGCTAAAATGAGAAAAGTAACAGTTATCCAAGGTAATGCTAAATTCTTAGATAAAAACTCTGTTATTGTTGAACATACTGATGTTGAAGGTAAGCAAACAAAAGTTACTTTTGATAATTGTATTATAGCAGCAGGATCTCAAAGCTCTAAAATGTCATTTATTCCACATGAAGATCCAAGAATTTGGGATTCTACTGATGCCTTAGAAGTAAAAGAAGTACCTAAAAAACTTCTAGTTATGGGTGGAGGAATTATTGGTCTTGAAATGGGAACAGTTTATCAAAAACTAAGAAGTGAAGTTGACTTTGTAGTTCGAGGTAAACAGCTAATGAGTGGAACTGATGCTGATATAGTTAAAATGTATACTAAATCAAATGCAAAAAGATTTAATGTAATGTTTGAAACTCAAGCACAATCAATCATCCCAAAACAAGATGGTGTTCATGTTGAATTTAAAGGTAAAAATGCACCTGATAGTGCTGTAGTTTATGATGCAATTCTTGTAGCTATGGGAAGAAGTGCAAATGGTAATAAACTAGACCTTCAAAATTGTGGAGTAAATGTCGATGATTATGGAATCATAAAAGTTGACAATCAAATGAAAACCAATGTAGAAAATATCTATGCTATTGGGGATATTGTTGGTCAACCTATGCTTGCACATAAAGCAGTACATGAAGGTCATGTTGCAGCTGAAGTTATAGCAGGACATAAAGTATTCTTTGAACCAAAACAAATCCCAAGTATCGCTTATACATTCCCAGAAATTGCATGGGCTGGTATGACTGAAAATGAAGCAAAAAAAGCTGGTATAAACTATGAAGTATCAACTTTCCCTTGGTCTGCATCAGGTCGAGCTTTAGCTGCTGATGTTTCAAGTGATGGTATGACTAAACTTATTTTTGATAAAGATACTCATCAATTAATTGGTGGAGCACTTGTTGGAGATAATGCAGGTGAATTACTAGGTGAAATTTCACTAGCACTTGAAATGGATTGCGATGCAGAAGATATTGCACTAACAATTCATGCACACCCTACTTTACATGAATCAGTTGGTATGGCTGCAGAAATCTTCGAAGGAAGTATTACAGACTTACCAAATGCAAAAGCTAAAAAGAGATAATTCTCTTTTTAGTTACGCTATAATTATGAATGACATTTTATAACATACTTGATTTTATACTTATTGTAATCATCTCTTTTTTGATATATCACAGTTATATTCAAAAAAGCTATCTTAAGATATTTGAGTACTTCAAAATCTTTTTTATACTTACTATCTCAGCAAAACTTGCTGGCTTTACGGGAACACTACTTCAAAAGTTATATATTACAAAAGCTGATACCTATACTACTTTGATACTTATTGCCTTTATTATTAATATTTTGATATTGTATTTTGGATGGAATATTTTATTGAGAATTTTTACAAGTTTAATAAATAGTGAAAAAATCAAATCTTTTTTTGCAAAACTTTTTACAATATTAGAAGTGACAATTTTAACAACTTTTTTACTCTATATTTTAATGCAGTTTTACCCATCAAAAAAATATATTTATCCTTCAATAAAAAAAAGCTATATCTATCCAAAAATAGAGCACTTTTATTCTCATTTTTTAAATGCTGACTTTATAATTATGGTTTTAAATCAAGATACATCAATAAATCATAAAGAACTATTATTTAAAAGTTTTAAAAATAGTTTCTAAGCTCTCTAGCCCATGCAATATAAGCTTTTGTATTAAGATGTAAGCCATCTGTTGTAAACTCACTTAACAATGTCTCATCATCAGCTAAGAGCTTATTTAAATCAATAAATTGTAAATCATTATCAGCACAATAGTTTTCTAATCTTATATTTAACTCTTTTACTTTTTTATTAAAAGAGTTCATTTGAGTATAAAGTATTGATTGAACAAAAACTTCTGAAGATGATTTTTTTAACTCATTTAATATCAGCGCATAGTTTTCAAAGATTTTATCCAAACTTTTATAAGAATTCATGTCATTAATACCAATCATTAGATAAATATTTTTAGCATGTACTTCAATAGCCAAATCTAATCTTGATAAAATGTCCTTGGTTGTATCTCCATCATGACCTAAATTTATGACTTTTTTAGGATAAAGTAAAGTATCCCACTCACCTCTTGCTATCAAAGAGTCACCTAACATAATGATGTCAATATTATTTTTCATAATTACTCACTTAAGTCATAAAATATAGTATATTATACATATAAAGAGTTAAAGATAGTAAGTGAAGAAGTTGTTAATTAGATATTTTAAACATAAGTAGCTTTAGTAGATAAAGCTACTTATCTAAGTTGTAGGTGTTAAGCTTTTGGCATAACTTTTATAGGTACGATTTGAATCTCTTCCATATCCCAAACTCCACCTTTTACATAAGGCTCATTTTCTAGCCAATCATTAAAAGCATCTTCACTATCAAAGTTTGTTACTACAGATGAACCAACCATTACATCATCTTCAATTAATGCACAAGCACTTACAATCTTACCTTCAGCCATAAGTTTTTGTGTAGCCTCAACATGAGCTGGTCTTGCAGCCATTCTTTTTTCTAGTGCATTTTCATTATCATATGCTATTACTAAATATTGCATTTATTATCCTTTATTAAAATTTATTTTATCATTATATTCTTATAAAAAATGTAAGATTATCGAATTATATTATAATCTTTGAAATAATATCCTTGAACATAGTCACAGCCAAGTTTTTTTGCTAATTCTAAATCTTCTTTTGTTTCTATACCTTCAATTATTGACTTTTTGTTATTAACTTGTATAGTAAGTAGTAAGCCTTTTAAATAATGTATATAGTTTTTATTAGCTCTTATTTGCTTTATAAATGATTTATCAATTTTAATATATTGGGAATTGTTCATTATAAAAAAAGAGAACATTGAACCTTCTTGCCCAAAATCATCCAATGCTGCATTTATATTCATTTGCTTTAGCCAAAATGAAAAATCTCTCATACTCTTAGAACTTGACTCATCATCACTTCCATTTTCTGTTATTTCTACTACTATATCTTTTCTGTTATTTGTTAGAAAATTTTCCCAAAACTCTTTTTGTTCTTCAGTGATAAATATATCAGCATCAAAATTTAAAAAAAGCTTTTTATGAAATTCAAAATTTTTTATTTGTAATTGTTTATTTCGTTTTTCTAAATCAAAAAACAACTCATTATTGTGATGTAGTTGTCTAAATATTTCTTCAGTATTAATGATTTCCTTATCAATTTCAAATGTTGACAAAGCTTCATAACCATAAATCTCGTTATTGTTTATATCAATTATAACTTCATATTTTGTTTTGTATTTTGCATTTATTATTAAGTATTTAAATTCATATTTATTCATAAATAGAATATTATCTAATTTATTTTAAATTGATATTAATTATCAGTAATAGCTAAAATATCATGCCATTGGCTATGGCAAAAGAGGCTGGGTAAAGTAGTACATTGAAGTATCTAAAAAATGGTGTGATTTTAATATTTATTGGCATTACTTCATGTATTTCTAAACCAGAGTTTAGTTTTTGCATCATATTAATTTTAAATGCCATATCTAAAAACTTGATGACAATAATTGAACTCATCCAAAAGTTAAAATTGTTTAGATAAACAGCTACTGCAATAGCATAAAAAAAACTTGCATGTAAGATAAAATATATAAAAATATTTTTAATATAAATTTGATAGTTATTGTAAATCAATCCATAAAGATTGTCATGTTTTTGCCAATTTGATTCAAAAAGCTCAACAGCCATAAAAAGTAGGAGTAAGGAGAATAAATCCATTTTAAGTAAATAACAATAGAGCTAAAGCTCTATTGTCTATTCTTCTAAGTCTTTAAACTTAATTTTTTGATCTTTATAAAGACCAGTTCCTACTGGTATAGTTCTACCAATAACAACGTTCTCTTTTAAGTCTTCTAGCATATCCATTTTAGCTGAGATTGCAGCTTCTGTAAGAACTTTAGTAGTCTCTTGGAAAGATGCAGCTGAAATAATAGAATCAGATGTAACCGCAGCTCTTGTAATACCTAATAATAAAGGATCAGCAATCGCAGGTTCTCCACCTAATCTCATAATTCTTTTATTTTCAATTTGGAATCTTTTCTTAGAAACCATATCTCCAACGATGAATTTTGTATCTCCACCATCAAGAATAGATACCTGTCTTAACATTTGAGATAAAATAACCTCAATATGTTTATCAGCAATATTTACCCCTTGAGATCTATATACTTGTTGTACTTCAGAAACAATAAAGTAGTGAAGTGCTTTTTCACCTAAGATTCTAAGTACATCATGAGAAGCAACTTGCCCATCTGTTAGTGCTTCACCAGCATGAACAAACTCACCTTCGTGTACTAAGATTTGTTTAGATTTATCAACTAAATACTCAACTTTATTACCTTTATCATCTGTAACTATAATTCTTTGTTTGTTTCTTAAACTTTTTCCAAAAGAAATAATACCATCAAAAGATGCTAATACAGCGATATTTTTTGGTCGTCTTGCTTCAAATAATTCAGATACTCTTGGAAGACCCCCAGTAATATCTTTTGATTTTTGAGAAGCTTTTGGTGTTTTACCAATAATATCAGCAATCTCAACTTTTTGTCCTTCTGCAACAAAAAGTGATGTTTTAGGGTCTAGTGTATATCTAATTAGTTCACTATCATCAGTTGCCAATACAATTGTTGGTTTAAATCCTGCTGGAACATATTCATTAATTACTAATTTAGATGTACCAGTTAAATCATCAAATTGCTCAGATGCTGTAATACCTGGAATGATATCTTCAAATGTTACAGTACCAGCTTTTTCTGAAATAGTTGGGTTTGCATATGGATCCCATTCTGCAATTACAACTTGCTCTGCTTTTTCTGGTTTAGCAAGAATTGTATCTTTTTCAATCTCTGAACTATCATTTAATTCTAAAACAGAACCTCTTGAAATGTAGTGTCTTAATGCTTCTCTATCATCAGCATCAACAACTACTGCGAAAAGTCCTTTTTCAACAACTTTATGTCCTGCTTTAATATCATGTCTTCTCTCTAAATAATCCCCAGTTAATTTATAATATTTAACTGAACCTTTAGCTCCAGAGATAACATTAGTAGTAATTGGTGCACCATCTTGAACTTTTAATTCTGAAGCAAATGGGATTCTGTTTGGAACATTCCATCCATCTTTAATCATCTCAACAATAGATTCATTTTCTTCAACTTCTTCACCATCTGCATATGGTAAATATAATTTACCTTCGATTTTACCACTTACACCTGCAAGCTCATTTGCTCTTGCTACATCATTTTTTCTTAAGTAGAATTTCTTCTCTTCTTTTCCATTAGTAATTGTTAAAATTGTCTCTTCATGAAGAGTCTCAGTTGTAATTTTACCTTTAAATGGTGCATTTATTTTTGGCTCAACAAGTAAAATACCTGCATTTCTTCTATTTGCTACAATTATTTTATCAGCTTTAGAAACATAAGTTTTGATATTGTAATATCTAATAAACCCTTCTTTTTCAGCTCTTAATTCTCTTTCTGTTTGAGTTGCACTAGCAGTTCCCCCAACGTGGAAAGTTCTTAATGTAAGCTGTGTTCCTGGCTCACCAATTGATTGAGCAGCAAGTACACCAACCGCTTCACCTGGATTTGCTTTTCTTTGTTCACCAAGGTTTAGACCATAACATTTTGAACATAAACCATTTTCAATTTTACAAGTTAATGGAGTTCTAATTACTACTGATTTAACCTCTGATTCTTTTACAATTTTTGCATCTTCTTCAGTTATTAATGTACCTTCAGTAAATAGTATTTCATTAGATATTGGATCAATAATATCTTCTGCAATAACTCTACCTGTGATTCTCTCTTCTAAACTCTCAGTTAATTCATTACCACTTGATAAATCTGTGATTTCAATACCTTCATGAGTTCCACAATCTTCAGCAGTGATTCTTACATTTTGAGATACGTCAATTAGCTTTCTTGTTAGGTAACCAGCATTTGCAGTTTTAAGTGCAGTATCCGCTAACCCTTTTCTAGCACCGTGAGTAGAAATAAAGTACTCAAGTACGTTTAGACCCTCTTTAAAGTTAGAGATAATTGGTGTTTCAATAATAGAACCATCTGGCTTAGCCATAAGTCCCCTCATCCCCGCTAACTGTCTAATTTGAGCAGCAGACCCTCTAGCCCCTGAATCAGCCATCATATAAATAGAGTTGAATCCATTTTTATCAGTTTCAACAAGTTCCATCATCTCTCGACCAAGTTTATTATTAACTTCTGTCCAGATATCAATAATCTTATTGTATCTTTCTTGTTCAGTTAATAAACCTTGTGCGAACTGTTTTTGAACTTCAATAACTTCTTTTTTAGATTTAGCAACATGTCCTGGCTTAGTTTCTGGAACTCTAATATCATCAATAGAAACAGAAATACCTGCATCTGTTGCATATCTGAAACCTAAGTTTTTAAGATTATCTAAGAACTTTGGAGTTACTTCATATCCACCATGTTTGTAAATATAATCAACTAAAATACCAATATCTTTTTTCTTTAAAATTTTATTCCATAATTCTAAAGGAACAAAATCAGGTAAAATATTATGAATGATTAATCTTCCTACCGTTGTATGGATGATTCTATCTTCCATTTTTGTTCTAATTTTTGCATGTAAATCTACTTGTCCCATTTCTAAAGCAATAACTGCTTCATTTACACCCGTAAATAATTTATGCTCACCTTTAACACCATCTTTTGCTAATGATAGATAATAGATACCTAAAATCATATCTTGAGAAGGTACAGCAATTGCTCTACCTGATGCTGGTAAAAGGATATTCATTGAACTCATCATAAGAATCTTAGCTTCTGCAATTGCTTCTTGTGATAAAGGCACGTGAACTGCCATTTGGTCACCATCGAAATCGGCATTAAATGCAGAACATACTAATGGGTGTAACTGAATAGCTTTTCCATCAATAAGTGTTGGGTGAAACGCTTGAATTGAAAGTTTATGAAGAGTTGGTGCTCTGTTAAGTAAAATTGGATATTCATCAACAATTTCACTTAGACATTCCCATACTTCATTTGTTTCAGCTTCAATCATTCTTTTTGCTGATTTTAATGTAGTTGCATAACCTTTTTCTTCTAGTTTTGCCATTAAATGCGGTTTAAATAACTCTAAAGCCATTTTTTTAGGAATACCACATTGGTCCATATTTAAAGATGGTCCAACAACAATTACAGATCTACCTGAGAAGTCAACTCTTTTACCAAGTAAGTTTTGTCTAAATCGTCCTTGTTTACCTTTAATGATTTCTGATAAAGATTTAAGTGGTCTTTTATTTGCACCTTTTACTGCATTTGCAGTTTTACCATTGTCAAATAGAGCATCAACTGCTTCTTGAAGCATTCTTTTTTCATTTCTTTGAATAATTTCTGGTGCATCAAGTTCTGATAATCTTTTAAGTCTGTTATTTCTATTTATTACTCTTCTATAAAGGTCATTTACATCAGATACTGCAAACTTTCCTCCATCAAGTGAAACAAGTGGTCTTAAATCAGGTGGAAGAACAGGAAGTTGAGTTAACATCATCCACTCAGGTCTATTTCCAGAGTTAATGAAATTTTCTACTACTTTTAATCTTTTAATAATAGTTTTACTTTTAGCTTCTGATTTAGTAGATTTCATATCTTCTTTTAAGCTATGTAATAATTCCATTAAATCAAGATTTTCGAGTAAATCTCTTACAATTTGTCCACCCATATTAGCTTCAAAACCTGTATGTTCATAATGGTCATAAATTGTTCTATATTGTTCTTCATTTAAAATATCATATTTCATTACTTTTTTAGAATGTTCATTATCATAAAAAGCCTCACCTGGCTCATTTACAATATATGCTTCGTAGTATAATACTCTTTCTAAATCTTTTAATTTTACACCAAGTAATGTACCTATTCTTGTAGGTAATGAACTAACCATCCAAATATGAGCAACAGGAGATACTAAATCAATATGTCCCATTCTGTGTCTTCGCACTTTTGCAGAAGTTACTTCAACTCCACATTTTTCACAAACAACACCTTTATATCTCATCTTTTTGTATTTACCACAAAGACATTCGTAATCTTTTACTGGTCCAAAAATTTTAGCACAGAATAATCCATCTCTTTCAGGCTTTAATGTTCTATAGTTGATTGTTTCAGGTTTTTTAACTTCTCCACAAGACCAAGAAAGAATTTTTTCTGGACTTGCAAGTCTTAGTTGAAATGCTGAAAAATCTTGTGGTCTTTCTAACTCTTTAATCTCTATTGCTTCTAACACTGTATTTTTACTCATTATTTTCTACCTCGTCAAAAATCTCTACATCTAAACCTAAAGCTTTTAACTCTTTTGTTAATACAAAGAAAGTTTCAGGAACACCTGATTTTGGAACATTTTCACCATTTGAAATTGCTCTATAAGCTCTTGTTCTTCCTTCAACGTCATCTGATTTTGTTGTAAGCATCTCTTTAAGTACAGCAGTTGCTCCATAAGCTTCCAATGCCCAAACTTCCATTTCCCCAAATCTTTGACCACCAAATAGTGCTTTACCACCAACTGGTTGTTGAGTAACTAGTGAATATGGTCCAGTAGATCTTGCATGAACTTTTTCATCAACTAAGTGATGTAGTTTAAGCATATACATGTAACCCACATTTACTCTCTCTTTCATCTTATCACCAGTTTTACCATCAATAAGTTGAGTTTTACCATCTGTGTCAATTTTTGCTAATTCGAATAGTTTAATAAACTCATCTTCTTTTACACCATCAAAAACTTGTGTTGCAAATCTAACACCTTTTGTCCAGTCTTGAGCATGTTTGATTAACTCTTCATCACTTAAGTTAGCTAAGAATTCTTTTCCATGCATAAGTTTTGCAACATCAGCTATTTCAGTCATTTTAGCTCTTAATTCACTAACAAATTCTGTTCTTTTTGCGTCAAATACATCTTGAATCTGACTTCCTAATCTTTTACCAACTAATCCTAAGTGAACTTCTAAAATCTGTCCAATATTCATCCGCGATGGAACCCCTAGTGGGTTAAGAATAACATCTACAGTTGAACCATCTTCTAAGTAAGGCATATCAACTTGTGGTACGATATTAGAAACAATACCTTTGTTTCCATGTCGTCCTGCCATTTTATCCCCAACTTTAATTTTTCTCTTAGTTGCAACATAAACTTTAACTTGCTTGATTACACCTGATTGTAAAATATCATCATGTTCTAAAACTTCTAGTTTATCTTCATGATCTTTTCTTAATTGAGATTTTTGATTAATGAAATATTCTTTAATATCATTATACTTTTTCTCAATATCTTTAGAATAAGAAGATACTACTTTTTTCATAGCAAATCTATTTACACTAGATAATACATCTAATGGAATACTGTCACCTTTTTTATAAACAGTATCATCTAAGTCTACATCTTTTGATAAAGTTGCTTTTGATAATAAATCATTGATTTTTAAAATCTCTTCTCTATCAAGCATAAGTAATTTATCATGATGTTTTAAATCAAGTTCAGCTTTTTCTGATTCTATTTCTGCAACTGCTCTTGAATCTTTTTCATAGCCTTTTTTAGTAAATACTTTAACATCAACAACTGTACCTTCCATTGAAGTAGGACAGTAAAGTGATTTGTTAATAACATGACCTGCTTTTTCACCAAAGATAGCTCTTAATAGTCTCTCTTCAGGAGTTGGTTTAATTTCACCTTTTGGTGTAACTTTTCCAACCATAATCATACCTGATTTGATAAAAGTACCAACTTTTACGATTCCAGATTCATCAAGGTGAGTAATTGTCTCATCTTTAACACCTGGTAAATCTCTAGTAATCTCTTCATTACCATGTTTAAGCTCTCGACACTCTACTTCTTTTTCATAAATGTGAATAGAAGTAAATGCATCTTCTTCAATTAATCTCTGGCTTAATACAATCGCATCTTCGTAGTTATATCCATTCCATGGCATGAAGGCAACACAAGCATTAACACCAACTGCTAACTCACCTTTATCCATAGAAGGTCCATCAGCAATTACTTGACCTTTTTCAACTACTTCACCCTCTTGTACAGCAATTCTTTGCCCAAAAGATGTATTATTATTTGTTCTAACATTTTTATTTACATTATAATGGTCAATAAATGCACCATTTTCGTCTTCACCTCTAACATAAATATTTTTTGCATCAGCTTTTTCAACAACACCTGTTCTATCAGCTTTAATAGCTTCCCAAGCATCTCTTGCAACTGTTTTTTCTAAACCAGTTCCAACGATTGGAGCATTTGGTCTTAATAATGGAACAGCTTGTCTCATCATATTCGATCCCATAAGTGCTCTGTTGGCATCATCATGCTCTAAGAATGGAATTAAAGATGCAGCAACACCCATAACCATTTGTGAAGAGATATCAATTAAATCAACTTTAGCTCTTTCAACAATTAAAATTTCACCATCTTGTCTAGCTTCAATTAATGGCTCAACAATTTTACCATTATCATCAACTTTAGTAGAACCAGGAGCAATTAATAAACCCTCTTCTTGAGTTGCAGTTACATAAATAATTTCGTTAGAAACTACACCTTCTGAAACTTTTTTATAAGGAGCTTCAATAAATCCAAGTTCATTTACTTTTGCAAATGTTGATAAAGTATTGATAAGACCAATATTTTGACCCTCTGGAGTTTCAACTGGACAAATTCTTCCGTAGTGAGTTGGGTGAACATCTCTTACTTCAAATCCAGCTCTCTCTTTTACAAGTCCACCTTCACCAAGTGCAGAAAGTCTTCTTTTATGAGTAACTTCTGATAATGGGTTAGTTTGATCCATAAATTGTGATAATTGACCAGATGTAAAGAATTCTGTAATAGTTGATGTAATCATTTTAGAGTTAACTAAATCATGTGGCATAATATCTTCTAATGTACCAGATAATGTAGTCATTTTATCTCTAATTGCTTTTTGCATCTTGATTAAACCAGAATGCATTTCATTAGCAAGTAATTCACCAATAGCTCTAATTCTTCTGTTTCCTAAGTGATCTCTATCATCAATATGTCCATGACCTGCTTTTACTTTTACAAGGTATTGAACTGTTTTAATAACATCTTCATAAGTTAATGTTGTAACATATTCAGGAACATTTACACCTAACTTGTGGTTCATTTTCATTCTTCCCACTTTTGTTAAGTCATATCTTTCTGGATCGAAGAATAGCTTTTTAACGAAATCTTTAGCAGCTTCTTTAGTTACAGGTTCACCTGGTCTCATTACTTTATAAATTCTAATAGCAGCTAAATCATTTTCATCTTCTAATTGCTCAGTTTGCTTTAATAGTTTTAAAGACTCTGCATCTGCTGTAAATGCATTAATAATAGATTCATCAACACCGTGAGCTAAATCATTTGCAATATCAAAAGAGTCAAAACCTAAATCAAGTAATTTTTTTAATTTTAATTCATCTAAATGAGTTAAAGAATCAAATAAAACTTCTCCTGATTCTGGGTCAAATATTGTGCTTGCTGTACTTCTATCCATTAATAATTCAATTGGATATTCAACTAACTTTAATCCACCATCTTCTAAAGCTTTTGCTTTTCTTGCTGTTAGTCTTTTTCCTGCTCCAATGATTAAGTTACCTTTATCATCTTTAATATCAAACTCAACTCTTCCTGTAAAATCATCAGGATTAAATTCAGTTAAAAATTTATTATTTTTAATTTTGATATTTAAAATTGGATAGAACATTTTGATGATATCTTCTTTTGAATACCCTAATGCTCTAAATAGAATAGTTACTGGAACTTTTCTTCTTTTGTTGATTCTTACGTATAATACATCTTTTGCATCATATTCAAAATATAACCAAGAACCTCTATCTGGAATAATTTGACCAGTATAAATTAATTTATTTCCTGCAGTGTTTGATTCTTCTTCTTTAAAAATAACACCTGGAGATCTATGTAATTGGTTTACAACTACTCTTTCAACACCATTTACAATAAATGAAGTTCTCTCTGTCATTAAAGGAATTTCTCTTACGAATAAAGATTGTTCTTTCATATCTTTAACACCGATTTTTTCACCAGTTTTTTCGTTTAAGTCCCATAATGTTAATCTGATTTTGATTTTCAATGGAATAGAGTATGTAAGACCTCTAACCATAGCTTCTCTTACATCATATTTTGGCTTACCCACTTCACTTTCAATATAATCAAGAGTAATTCTACCTTGAGCATCATGAATTGGAAAAATTGATTTGAATACTTTTTCAATACCAGCATCAGTTCTCTCGTCTTTTCCTACCATTAAGAAGTTGTCATACGAATTTTGTTGTAATTGTAATAAATTAGGAATTTCAATATGTTGTGGATTTTTAGCAAAATCGACTCTAAGCCTATTACCAGATTTTAAAGAATTTAGCATAGTTCACCTTGTCTAAAATTTGATTTTTTTTGCTTTTTAGTATAAAGCACAAAAGCATCCTTAAAGGATAGGGTTAAAATTCCTTGGAATTTTAACCTTAGCCTTCAAAGATGCTATCTATATACAAGGCTCGTAAGCCTTGTATTACATAGAATGAATTACAAAAATGTAATTATTTTAATTCTACTTTTGCACCAGCTGCTTCTAATTCTGTTTTAGCTGCTTCAGCATCTTCTTTTGAGATACCTTCTTTAACAACTGCACCAGACTCTTCAGACATTGCTTTTGCTTCTTTTAATCCAAGACCAGTTAACGCTCTAATTGCTTTAATTACGTTAATTTTTTTGTCTCCAGCATCAAGAATAACTACGTTAAATTCTGTTTGCTCTTCACCAGCACCAGCTTCAGCAGCAACTGCTCCACCAGCAACTGCAACAGGTTGTGCAGATACACCAAATTTTTCTTCGAATTCTTTAACTAATTCAGATAACTCTAATACAGATAAACCAGAGATATATTCTAATACGTCTTCTTTAGAAATTGCCATTTCTTTTCCTTCTAATTTTTATTTTTATTTTTTTTAAATAATTGTCGCTTATTAAGCAGCCTCTTCTTCTTTTTTCTTTCTAAGAGCGTCAAGCCCAATAGTAAAGTTCGTAACTGGAGCCATCCAAGTAGCTGCAAGCATACCAAGAAGTTCATCTCTTGATGGTAATTTAGCAAATGCATTAACTGTCGCAAGATCAGCAATTTTACCTTCAATGATACCAGACTTAATTACAAATTTATCTTTGTTTGCAGATGCAAATGTATCAGCAGTTTTACAAGCTGAAATTTGATCTTCAGACCATAAAAAAATGTTTGTACCAGATAATTCAACATCACCTAGTTCTGCATTTTTAACAGCAACAGTAACAAGAGTATTTTTTGCAACTTGAACTTTAGTTCCATTGATTTTTGCTTCTTTTCTTAAAGATTCTAACTCTTTATGAGATAGACCTTTATAATCACAAACTACGATAGCTTGAGACTCTTTAAATTCAGAAGTTAAGAAATCAACGATTTCTGCTTTTTGTTGTTTAGTCATCATAATATATTTCCCCCTTTCAAAACATCCAACTTCGGCGGGATTTATTAGATACGGGGGTATCTAACCAGCTGTCTTCAGTTTTTTCTCAGTGCTTTGAATAACACTCAAAAATATTGATTATATCAACATATTTGAATGTTATTAAATAAGGAATAGTTCCTTATTTAATATCCATAACTTCTAATGTCTCTAATGAAATAGAAGGTGACATAGTTAATGAAATTGCTGCATTAGTAACAAATCTACCTTTTGCAGTTGAAGGTTTAGCTTTATTGATAGCTGCAATAAATGCTTCAATATTTTCTTTAATAGCTTCATTTGAAAAAGAAACTTTTCCAACTGCTGCTTGCATATTACCTTTTTTGTCAACTCTATATGTAACTTTACCACCTTTAGCGTCGTTAACAGCTTTTGATACATCCATAGTAACAGTTCCTGTTTTAGGATTAGGCATTAAACCTTTTGGCCCTAAAATTCTACCAATTTTACCAACCATACCCATACAATCAGGAGTTGCTACTAAAACATCAAAATCAATGTTTCCAGCTTGAATTGACTCAACTAAATCATCATTTCCAACAATATCAGCACCAGCTGCTTTTGCTTCGTCCATTTTAGTTCCCTTAGCAAAAACTGCAACTCTAACAGTTTTACCAGTTCCATGAGGAAGAACAACTGCACCTCTGATCATTTGATCAGCGTGTCTTGGATCTACATTAAGATTAAGTGCAACTTCAACACTTTCATCAAACTTTGCTGATTTTAATTCTTTTACACAAACAACTGCTTCTGCCAATGTGTATTTTTTATCTTCGATTTTTTCTATTAAACTTTTATATCTTTTTGAAACTTTTGCCATTTTACTCTCCGCAATTTATTTTTTTTTGCTACCGCCGTTTAAGCCTGGTGGTAAGGCTAATGAAAAGAAATATTATTCTGTTTCAATTCCCATAGATCTAGCTGAACCTGCAACTATTTTAGCAGCTTGTTCTCTATCATCTGTATTTAAATCTTTGATTTTCATATCAACGATTTCCATTACTTGGTCTTTAGTTAATTTACCAATTTTGTTTTTAAGTGCGTTATCGCTACCTTTTTTAACACCTGAAGCTTTTTTGATTAAGTCAGTCATTGGTGGTTGTTTAACTACAAATGTAAAACTTTTGTCTGTATAATAAGAAATTTCAACAGGAATATTAAAACCTGCTTTATCCTTAGTCTTTTCATTGAAAGCTTTACAGAATTCCATAATATTGATTCCTCTTTGTCCTAATGCAGGACCAACAGGTGGTGATGGGTTTGCAGCACCAGCAGGAATTTGAAGTTTTAAAACACCAGCTATTTTTTTAGCCATCTTTTCTCCTTTTAAATTTGTTGTTTAATGATTTAGACATTAGGCAAGAAAACTCAGAAGCTAATTTTATTGCCTAATGTCTATATTTATTTAGTAGTTATACTACTCTTTCTACTTGTGTATAAGAAATCTCTACTGGAGTATTTCTTCCAAAAATTGATACATTTAGTTTTAAAACACCTGAAGCTATATCAAACTCTTCAACGATTCCATTAAAGTTTGCAAATGGTCCTTCATTTATTCTAACCATTTCACCTTCATCAAATGAAACTTTTGGCTTAGCAGCAGCTCTATTATTAACTTTGTCTAAAATAGAATTAATGTCTTTTTCAGATAGTGGTGTTGGTTTTTTAGACTCACCAATAAATCTTCCAACTTTTGGCATTGATTGAATTCTATGCCATAAAGCAGTATCTAAATCAATTTTTGCAAAAGCATATGCTGGATATAAAGGTCTTTCAACTATTGTTTTATTACCTTTTTTTACTTCAATTAAATCTTCAGTAGGAACTAAAACATCAGCAATTTTTTCATCAGCCATTTCTTGTGCTAATCTTTCTAATGCTCTTTTTACTGTTAATTCACTTCCTGAATGTGTTTGTATTGCGTACCATAAATGTGCCATTTTAATTCCTTAGTTCATTACTGATGATAAGCTAAATGACATAATCGCATCAATTAGAGCTAAAAACAGTGATATAACTGTTACAACAACAAAAACAGAAATATAAGCAGACCTAATTTGCTCTTTTATTGGAAAAATTACTTTTCCTATCTCTTCTTTTGCATTCTTATAATATGTTTTTAACTTACTCACAATCGACTCCAGAGTTATAATTATTTAGCTTATAAATATTTTTTAAAAAAGTTATTTTTACTACTTTAAGAAATATTTAGTGGCAGGCCAGGAGGGACTCGAACCCCCAGCCATCGGATTTGGAATCCGGCGCTCTACCATTGGAGCTACTGACCTGCTTAAAAAGATAAAGCGGTTAAGTAAAGTCTTACGACTTTAACTTAACTTCTTTATGAATAGTGTGTTTTCTCAATCTCGGACAATATTTGTTAACCTCAAATTTCTCAGTATGAGTTTTTGGGTTCTTCCAAGTAGTGTAGTTAATATCTCCACTCTCTTGACATTTTAATCCGATTTTTATTCTAATTGCTGCCATATTAATCCTTATTTGATAACTTCAGCAACAACTCCAGCACCTACAGTTCTACCACCTTCTCTGATAGCGAACTTAGTACCTTTTTCAAGAGCAATTGGTGCAACTAAACTAACTGTCATTTCTACATTATCCCCAGGCATAACCATTTCAGTTCCCTCAGGTAGTGTACAAGAACCAGTAACGTCTGTTGTTCTTACATAAAATTGTGGTCTATATCCAGAGAAAAATGGAGTATGTCTTCCACCCTCTTCTTTAGAAAGAATATAAACTTCACCTCTAAATTCTGTATGTGGAGTAATTGTTCCTGGCTTAATAAGAACTTGTCCTCTTTGTACATCTTCTTTTTTGATACCTCTTAAAAGAATACCTGCATTATCTCCAGCTTGACCTTCGTCCATTTCTTTTCTGAACATTTCAATACCAGTTACAGTAGTTTTTCTTGTATCAGTAATACCAACAATTTCGATTTCTTCGTTTAACTTAATAGTACCTTTTTCGATTCTACCAGTAACAACAGTTCCTCTACCTTGAATAGTAAATACATCTTCAACAGGCATTAAGAATGCTTGGTCAGAATCTCTTTCAGGAGTTGGGATATAAGCATCTACTTCTGCCATTAAGTTATAGATTTTTTCAGACCACTCACCAGCTTTACCAGCTTTAGCTTCTTCTAATGCTTGGAAAGCAGAACCAGCAATAATTGGAGTATCATCACCTGGGAAATCATAAGTAGATAATAATTCTCTAACTTCCATTTCAACAAGTTCTAACATCTCTTCTTTATCTTCATCATCAAGTTGATCTTCTTTATTTAAGAAAACAACAATGTAAGGTACACCTACTTGTTTAGATAATAAGATGTGCTCTCTAGTTTGTGCCATAGGTCCATCAGTTGAAGCAATAACTAAGATAGCTCCGTCCATTTGTGCAGCACCAGTAATCATGTTTTTAACGTAATCGGCGTGACCTGGACAATCTACGTGTGCGTAGTGTCTAGTTTCAGTTTCATACTCAACGTGAGAAGTAGCAATAGTAATTCCTCTTTCTCTCTCTTCTGGAGCGTTATCAATTTGATCGTAATCCATAGTCGCTTGACCATTTTTAAGACCTAAACACATTGTGATTGCAGCAGTTAATGTAGTTTTACCGTGGTCAACGTGACCAATAGTACCAATATTTACGTGCGGTTTACTTCTGTCAAATTTTTCTTTTGCCATAGAATTTTTCCTTTAAAAGATTTAATTAAATTGCCCTCTGAGCAGATGAGCCCAAAAGCTAATCTATTCAGAGGGGTGTTGTGAGACATTCACATAATTTAAATGTACATATACAACTAAATTATATTAACGGGTCGCAATTATACTATAAAAAAGATTACAAGGAGATTACATGTAGTAAAAGAGTTATAATTTTTGCTATATATAACTCAGCTCCCAGAATCAATAAAAAATAAATGGAGCGGGAGACGAGACTCGAACTCGCGACAATCTGCTTGGAAGGCAGAAGCTCTAGCCAACTGAGCTACTCCCGCTCATTTAATGGTGGTGAGGGAAGGATTTGAACCTTCGAAGCCGTAGGCGGCGGATTTACAATCCGCAGGATTTGACCACTCTCCAACCTCACCGGTTGAAAATTATTAATCTGGTCTAGCGCTGTTCTTCATTTTGAAGATTTCGCAGACTTATAACTTATATGGAGCTGGTGAAGGGAGTTGAACCCCCGACCTGCTGATTACAAATCAGCTGCTCTAGCCAACTGAGCTACACCAGCATATAAATATGTTTACAAAAATGGTGGCGCGGGGCAGAATCGAACTGCCGACACAAGGATTTTCAGTCCTTTGCTCTACCGACTGAGCTACCGAGCCATCGTTTTTGGACTGAAATTATAATGTCTGTTTAATTAATTCTTGCTTAAAGAGTTTACAAGATTCTTAAATTCCTCACCTCTATGTTTATATGAGGTAAATTGATCTAAAGATGCAGCAGCTGGAGAGAGCATGCCTATACTGTTTGGAGTAGATATTTGGTCGATTTTTTCAACTGCATTTTTTAATATTTTCATACCAAAAAATTCTATGCCAAACTCTTTTGATAAATTAAGAATTTTTTCTTCATTTGAACCAATTGCAAATATTGTAATATCGTAATTTTTTAGCTCTTCAAATAATGGTTTTAAATTTGCACCCTTATCATCCCCACCTAAAATAAGATTTATCTTTTTATTGCCATAAGGCTTTAGTGCATTTATTGTTGCATCTATATTTGTTGCTTTGCTATCATCAATCCAGAGTCTATTTTTTTTATCATAAAACTCTTCAACTTTGTGTTGGTCAATTATAAAAGAGTTTATAAGTTCATAATCAACTTCATCAAAAAGTATTTTTGAACTTGCAAGTGCCATAATTGAATCTAGTAAAAAAGGCTCTTTAAACTTTATTTTGTCTTTTTCTATTCCAAACTCTTTACATAAACAGTCATTATTTTTATACGTTATGATTTTTGCATCACTTTTATAATCTTTATATTCATCTGGAATAATAGCTATTTCACCCTCTACCATAAAATCAAGAGGTTTTAGTTTTGCTTTTTTATACTCATCAAAACTTCCATGCCAAGTTATATGATCTTCACTTATAGGAAGAAGTAAATATAAGTTTGGTTTGGCTTTATTTGTGTAATGATTTGTAAAGGAAGAGGTTTCCAATATCCAAAGATTTGCATTTTTGTCTAATTTAGCCAAAGGAGTACCAATATTTCCTCCACAAACACTTCCTCTTTTTTCTAAAAGCTGTTGACACATTTGAGTTGTAGTAGTTTTTCCATTTGTTCCAGATATCCAAATACTAAAAGGTATAATATTAGCAAATAAATCATATTCACTAATAATATTATTTGAATTCTTTACCATATAATTAGAGGGCATAATCCCAGGACTAACAACTGTTAAATCATTTGAAGACTTATCATAAGTTCCAAAATCACTATCATCATATAGTTTTACATCATCAAAAGCTTCTTCTATAGCTTTAGCGGTAACTCCTTTACCAAGGACTCTTATTCTTTGATTTGCCTTCATCTATGTTCGTACCTCACATATAGATTTCGGTTCCGAACTTAAAGAAGTGAAACTGTTCACTACTTTTTTACAGTTCTCACCTTTACCTAATACTCTAGTCATGTTTACCTATCTAAGTTTAAAGCTTAAAAGAGCAAAAAGGTTTGCCATAAAAGCAATAATCCAAAATCTTACTATTATTTTATTCTCTTTCCAGCCCTTATGCTCAAAATGATGGTGTATAGGAGCCATTAAAAAAACTCTTTTTTGCCTTAATTTAAAAGAACCTACTTGCAGTATTACAGAGACTGTTTCCACAACAAAAATAAGTCCAATAATTAAAAGTAAAATTTCACTTTTTCCAACAATTGCCATGTAGCCCATAAACCCACCTAAAGGCAAAGAACCACTATCTCCCATGAAAACCTCAGCTGGATGTGAATTGAACCAAAGAAAAGCTATCAAGGAACCCACTAATGCAGAACCTAAGATAGCTAATTCACCTGCCATTTTGATGTTAGGCACAAGTAAATATGAAGAAAAAATAGCATGACCTGAAATGTATACAATAGTTGACAGAGTAAAAAAAGCTATTATTGAAGGAACAGTTGCTAAACCATCTAATCCATCTGTCAAATTAACCGCATTTGAGGTTGAGACTATTACTAACATCCAAAAAACTATTGCATAAATTCCCATATCAAAAAGTGGCAACTTATAAAAAGGAACAAAAAAATCTGTACTATGAGAATAGGAGTATAAAACTGCAGAAACAACAAAAGCACAAATAATTTGAAAAATAAGTTTCATTCTTGCACTTAAACCAGCAGAATTTTTTTGATTAAAAATTTTTGATAAATCATCTTTCATACCAATTAGACAAAACATAAGTAGTGTTATGATTCCACCTGTTATATAAAAATTATTTAGTTTGGCAGTTAATAAAGAGGCAATTACTGTAGAAAAAATAAAAATCACTCCACCCATTGTTGGAGTTCCACATTTCTCTTGATGAGACTTTGGAGCATGCTCATATATTGGTTGACTTGCCTTTTTATTTTTTGCCCATTTTATAAATTTTGGCATTAAATACATACTTAATAAAAAAGATATTATAAAAGCAATTCCTGCACGTATTGAGATATATTGAAAGATATTGATATCAAGATGTCTATAGAACCAGTAAAACAAATTTAAACCTTCGTTTAGATATAATCTTCGGATTATATTATATTAATAATTTCAAAAGGTTTAAAGAATGACAAATAAAACAATTCTAATCATAACAGATGGTATTGGTCATAATAATTCATCAAATTTTAATGCCCTTAAAAATGCAAATACCCCAACTTATGATTATCTGTTTAAAAATGTACCCTACTCACTAATACATACCCATGGTACCCATGTTGGTCTTCCAGATGGACAAATGGGAAATAGTGAAGTTGGTCATATGAGTATAGGAAGTGGTAGAGTTTTATACCAAGATTTAGTAAAAGTAAATTTAGCAATTAAAAATAATACATTAAAAGATAACAAAATTTTAAGTTCAACAATTGAAAAATCAAATAACATCCATCTTTTAGGATTATTAAGTGATGGTGGAGTTCATTCACATATAAATCATATAATTGGTTTTGCTAAAATCGCTAAAGACTTAGGGAAAAAAGTATTTATTCATATAATAACAGATGGTAGAGATGTTGCTCCTAATTGTGCTAAAAAATATATTTCACAAATAGAAGAAATATGTGATGAAAATATTTCTATTGCTACTATTTCAGGTAGATATTATGCAATGGATAGGGATAATAGATGGGATAGAGTAAAAAAAGCTTATGATGCAATTGCACAAGGTCTTCCAAAATCTTCTAAAACAATAAATGAGTACATTGAAGAATCTTATGAACAAGATATTTTAGATGAGTTCATTCTTCCTGCTTCTTTAAATAACTATAATGGATTTGAGAAGAATGATGGAGTAGTATTTTGTAACTTTAGAAGTGATAGGATGAGAGAGATGTCAAATGCCATTGCAAATGTTAATTTTGATGAATTTCTAAGAGTTGAAAAAAATCTAAATATTGCAACCATAACCCAATATGATAAGAACTTTCCCTTGCCTGTTCTTTTCCCAAAAGAAACGCCTAAAAACACCTTAGCTGAAGTAATATCTAAAAATGGCCTAAAACAGCTTCATACTGCTGAAACAGAAAAATATGCCCATGTGACATTTTTCTTTAATGGTGGAGTAGAAGAACCATTTTTAAATGAGACAAGAGTATTAATCCCTTCTCCAAATGTGCCAACTTATGACTTAAAGCCTGAGATGAGTGCACCTGAAGTTGGTGTTGAAGTTAGACGCGCTATGGATGAAGAGTATGACTTTGTTGTTGTAAACTTTGCAAATGGAGATATGGTGGGACATACTGGTATTTTTGAAGCTGGCATAAAAGCTGTTGAAGCTGTTGATAATGAACTTGGACTTATTTTAGAAAAAGCAAAAAAGCTTGACTATAATATAGTATTAACTTCAGATCATGGAAACTGTGAAATGATGAAAAATGAAAATGGAGAAACACTTACAAATCATACAGTTGGAGATGTTTATTGTTTTGTTATTAGTGAAAATGTAAAAGAAGTAAAAACAGGAAGTTTAAATAATATTGCACCAACCATATTAAAACTTATGAATATAGAAATTCCACAAGAAATGGATGAAGCTTTAATATAAGCACAAAACATGTCAAAAATTATAATTAATAAACTTCAAATTAAAAATAATAATCAAGAATTAGTTAATTTAAATTTTGACATAAATAAATCTATGGCTCTTATTGGGGAAAGTGGAAGCGGAAAGTCTCTTACTCTAAAGTCTATTCTAAACCTTCTTCCATCGAATTTAGATTCAATTATTGAGATAGATTCAACTTTAAAACTTGATAATAAAGATATAGGCTTTATTCCCCAAAACCCATTTACCTCTTTATCTCCCATGACAAAAATAGATAATCAATTTTTTTGTAATGAAAAAGAAAAAAATGAAGCCTTAAAACTTGTAGGATTGAAAGAGTTTGTTTTAAATAGATTTCCTTCACAATTAAGTGGAGGGCAGCTCCAAAGGGTAGTAATTGCAATCGCAATTAGCCAAAAACCAAAACTATTGTTATTAGATGAGCCAACAACAGCTCTTGATACAAAAAACAAAGAAATTATCTTGAATTTACTTCAAGATTTAAAAAAAGATTTAGATTTAAAAATATTGTATGTTACACATGACATTTATTCTATAAAAGATTTATGTGAAGATATTATAATTTTAAAAAATGGTAAAATAATAGAATCTGGTAAAACAGAAGAAGTTTTATCAAAACCAAAAAATGAATATACTATTGAACTAATAGATTCAAACTTTATAAATAAAAAATTTAGGGAAGCATAATGATAAAATACATTTTAGGAATTATTGCAGCTATTATACTTGGTCTGTTTTCTTGGCTAATTTACTTATATCTTAGCTTAAGATTTGATATTGATAAACTTGTTAATTATAAACCACCATTAACAACTCAGTTTTATGATAAAAATGGAGAGCTTGTTGCAAATATATTCGAAAAAGAGAATAGAGTCTATGTGGATTACAAAGATATACCACCTAGAGTTATTGAAGCACTTCTAGCTATTGAAGATACGCAATTTTTCGAGCATTCAGGTATAAATCTTGATGCAATTAGCAGAGCACTGATAAAAGATATTAAAGCAGGTAAATTAGTGGAAGGAGCAAGTACTTTAACTCAACAATTAGTAAAAAATATTTTACTAACAAGAGAAAAAAAGATTATGAGGAAAATAAAAGAAGCCTTACTTGCATTAAGAGTTGAACAAGTTTTAACAAAAGAAGAGATTTTAGAGAGATATTTAAATCAAGTTTATTTTGGACACGGTTACTATGGTATTAGAACTGCTGCATTAGGATACTTCAAAAAAGATCTTTATGAATTATCATTAAAAGAGATTGCAATTTTAGTTGGTCTTCCAAAAGCACCAAGTTTTTATGATCCAACAAGAAATCTAAAATTTACTCTTGCACGAGCTAATCAAGTTGTAAATAGACTTAAAACACTTGGTTGGATAAATGAATCAGAGTTCCAAGAAGCAATAGATTTTACACCTGAAGTTTATAATCAAACACTTACTAAAAACAAAGCTCCATATGTAATTGATTATGCTTTTAAAGAGTTGAAAAAAAGTATTCCCAATATAAAAGAAGAGGGTTATACTATAAATTTAACAATTGACTTAAAAGCACAAGAAATAGCAAGAAAAGCATTAGATCTTTCATATAATAATATTATAAAAAGAGATAAATATTTTAGATCCCTTGCATATAAGAACTTAGAGATTTTTCCTATGGAGTTAATTGAAGAACAAGAATCATTTACAAAAACTTTAAATGGTGGATTAATTTCTATTGAAAATAAAACAGGAAAAATTATTAGCATGGTGGGAGGGATTGATTATAAAGAATCTACTTTCAATAGAGTTGTTCAAAGTAAGAGACAACCAGGAAGTGCTGTAAAACCATTTATTTATCAACAAGCTTTGGATTTAGGTTATTCACCTGCAAGTATGATTGCTGATATTTCAAGAACCTATGAGTTTGATGATGAAGAGACAGAAAAAGCAAATGAAAATACAAAAGAAGAGACTGCCCAAGAAGATGCCTCTTTAGATGATAACATTGAAGAAGAGAGTACTAAAAAAAGATGGCAGCCTAAAAACTATGAGGAAAACTATAAAGGCCTAATCTCTTTAAGAGAAGCTTTAGTTCACTCTAGAAATCTTGCGACAATAAACTTAGTAAATGATATAGGAATAGATGTTGTATATAGAGGTTTAAAAAACTATAGCCTTGAAGATATGCCATTTGATTTATCTATTACTTTGGGAAGTTTTGGAATTTCACCTATTGATTTATCACAATCATACTCTATGTTTTCTAACGGAGGGATTCAAGTAAAACCTTATATCGTAAACTCAATTACAAATAGATATAAACAAACTGTAAATTTTGAACCAGAAGAAAAATTTGTAACAACCCCTGAACAGTCCTACTTAATGACAACAATGCTAACTGAAGTTGTAAGAAATGGTACTGGAAGAATGGCAAAAGTTGGTGGCATTGAAATTGCAGGAAAAACAGGAACAACAAACAATAATATTGATGCTTGGTTCTGTGGCTTTAGTCCAACTTTACAAACAATAATTTGGTTTGGAAATGACAATAATAAACCCATGAGAAAAAGTGAAACAGGTGGTAGATCTTCAGGACCAGCATTTGCATACTTTTATAAAAACTATTTAAAGATTCACCCTGAAATTAAAAGAGAATTTACAAAACCAGCTGAAGTAAAAACAACTATACTAAATGGGCAAAAAGAGTATTACACAGAGACTTCAAAACTTCCGTTAAATAAATCACGACTTCTAGAAAAAAACCAAATACAATTCTAAAAATAAGACAAAAAAAAAGCTTGGCTAAAAAGCCAAGCTTTTAAAAACTTATTCTTGTTATTAACAAGAATAAGTACTCATGAATTCAAACGCTGTTGGTCTAGCTTCATCAGGATGAACTTGAGTTTCAAATTTATAGTGTTGATAAGTATCTATCATATCTTGAGAAAATACTGGTTTTAAGAAATCATTATCTCTAATTAATGCTTCTAATGAACCTCTTAATGTATGAGGCATTTGAGGGATTTTTCTCTCTCTAATTTCATCTAAAGGCATTTCAAATAAATCTTCATCCATTGGACCAATTGGTTCAACTTTATTAGCAATACCATCAAGTCCAGCCATTAACATTGCTGCAAACCCTAAATAAGGACAAGAAGTTGAATCTGGGAATCTCATTTCAATTCTAGTAGCTTTTTCACCTGCTCCATATGGAACTCTACAAGAAGCTGATCTATTTTGAGAAGAGTACGTTAAGATTGAAGGAGCTTCAAAACCTGGAATTAATCTTTTATAAGAGTTAGTTGATGGATTAGTAAATGCAGCAACTGCTCTAGCATGTTTGAAAATTCCACCAACATAATGTCTAGCCATTTCCGAAAGATTTCCATACTCACCTTCTGTATAGAATAAGTTTTTACCATCTTTCCAGATTGATTGGTGTACGTGCATACCGTTACCATTATCACCATAAAGTGGTTTTGGCATAAATGTACAAGTTTTACCATTTAAGTGTGCAACCATTTTACAAACATATTTGTATTTTTGAACATTATCAGCAGCTTCAATTAAGTCACCAAAAACAATACCAATTTCACCTTGTGCTTGTGCAACTTCATGATGTCCTAAAACAACTTCTAAACCAACTTGTTCTAATACTAACATCATTTCAGCTCTTAAATCAACCATTGAATCTGTTGGTTGAACTGGGAAGTATCCACCTTTTGTTCTAGGTCTATGTCCAATGTTTCCACCTTCAATTTCTCTAGCATCAGACCAACAACCCTCTTCTGAATCAACTCTATAATATGATTCATTAATATTATCCATAATTTTTACATCATCAAAGATAAAGAATTCATTTTCTGGACCAAAGTAAGCAACATCACCAACACCAGACTCACTTAAATGAGTTAATGCTTTTTTAGCAATAGATCTTGGACATTTTTCGTATAATTCACCTTTGTAGATATCATAAACATCACAAATTACGATAATTGTTGAATCAGCTGTGAAAGGATCTAAAAATGCAGTCCCAACATCTGGTTTTAAAATCATATCTGATTTATTAATTGGTTGCCATGCATCAACTGATGAACCATCAAATGGCATACCATTTGTTAAATTATCATCATTTACTGCACTTAACATATAAGTTAAATGATGCCACATACCCTTCATATCTGTAAATCTTAAATCTACAAATTTAACTTCATTTTCTTCACAATATTTAAAAAACTCTTTACTATCGTTAACAAATTTACCCATACAGTATCTCCTGATATTTTAATTTAACTCATTTTATCAAAATAAAGTTTAGAAAACACAAAAAAGTTGTATAAAAAATAAACATTTATAAAATTATTTGTGATTTTTTTTGCTTTAAGATTGTCTAAAAATTAACCAATTTTCTATTTCTATTATCAAATGTTGCAACTTTTGTAAAGCCAAAAGATTTAACATAATTTGCAACTTCATCATATTTAAAACCAATTTGTTCAACACTGTGGGCATCTGAACTTAATGTTATAGGGATATCTAATTCAGCTATTAACTCTAAGATATCTTTTGAAGGGTAAACTTCATTTATAGGTTTTCTTAGCCCTGCTGCATTTATCTCAATTACCATGTCTGATTTTTTTATCTCTTTTAAAGCATCTTGAGCGATTAATTTTATATCTTTTTGGGGTAAAAATTTAAATATTTTTATTAAATCTATATGTCCCACTATATCAAAATGCTTTGATTTAGCCATTACTTGAACAGTATCAAAATAGTCTTGCCAAATCTTATCGATATCTCTATTTTCATACTTACCAATAAACTCTGGATTATCAAAACCCCAGCCATCTAAAAAGTGAACAGAGCCAATAAGATAATCAACTTTTGCATTTAAAATGACATCTAACATCTTTACATCTTGCATAAAATCAACTTCATACGCTAGTAAAATTTTTATTTGATTTTTATACTCTTCTTTTAATCTTTTGACTTCATTTTCATAATAATCTTTTTGGGAAATATCAAGTCTATATTTCTTATCAAAATCCATAGGAGCATGCTCGCTAAAACCAAACTCATCAATTCCTACTTCAATTGCTTTTTTTACATACTCTTCCATAGTTCCAGTTGCATGATTGCAAAGTGTTGTATGGTTATGTAAATCTATTCTCATGCCAATATTCCTGAACCTTTAATTTTAGTACTTCGATTTAAAGCATAAACTCTTTTTTTCTCTATTATGTCGTATTTCCAGATAGGAGCACTTTTTTTAAAATCTTCTACAAACTCATCAATTAATTCTAAAGCAACTCTTCTTTTAGGAGAACAAACAGCTGCTATATATGAACTTTCATGATTAAGCACATCACCCTTACTATGAGCCATAAGCACAATTGCATTTTGAGCTTTTGCTTTTTCTTGCCAAGAATTAAACCAACTATTTAAAATAGGTTCATAAATATCAAAAGATAAGCCATCTATGCCATCTTCATCTCTAACTACTCCCACAAAAGTAATTATTGCACCATAATTAGAGTTCTTAAATTCATCATACCATCCATTGGTAATTTGTTCAACAGGCAATGCCCCATCAAATAATTGTAATCTCTTCTCATTATTCATTATTCATTATTCGCTTTTCATTTAATATTTACCCGCCACAAACAGGAGGTAAAAGAGATACTTTATCTCCACTATTTAGTGTAATATCTTTTGAGCTAACCATAGTATCATTAACTGCAACCGCACAGTTCTCAAGCCATGCACTCATATCTGCATCTTCTTTTAATATATCACTTAATTCTAATAGATTCTTTATCTCTAAAGTAAGTGGTTTTTTATTAATTGGTCCAAGAAATTCTATTGTTACCACTTTAACTCCTTTTTTACTAATTTTTAAATATTATATCCAAACTATTTTAAGTTTAGGAAAACCAATAAATGATATTTGCAAAAATTGATTACATAAATTTATTACCATTTCACGTATATTTTAAGAAAAATATTAAACCATCAAAAATTAAGGCAATAGTAAACTCTAAAAAATCTTATCCTGCTGATATAAATGTAAAGTTTAAAAATAGAAAAGTTGATGCAGCATTTATATCTTCTATAAAATCAAGAGGACAAAAATCTTTAGATTTTGGAATCATTGGGAAAAAAGAGATTTTATCTGTTTTGTGTATACCTGGTGTTTACAAAGAAGATTTTGAATCATCGACCTCTAATGTTTTATCCAAAATTCTAAAATGTGAAGGGAAAGTACTTATTGGAGATAAAGCCTTAAAGTATTATGCAAGTCATGACAAAGATAGTTTTGTTGACCTAGGAAAGCTTTGGACAAAGAAGTATAATCTTCCTTTTGTATTTGCAAGGCTGTGCTATAACAAACATGGAAATTATTTAAATAAGATTACTAAAAACTTCAATAAAAGAGCTGTAAAAATCCCTCAATATATTCTAAAAGAGTATTCTTTAAGAACTGGAATATCTGTAAAAGATATACAATATTATCTTACAAAACTTGACTACAAAATAAATGAAAAAGAGAAAAAGGGATTAAAACTCTTTTTAAAACTTGCAAAAGATATAAAATAAAAGGTTATAAATGCAAATTATTGATTCAGTAATATTAGGAATAATAGAAGGGTTTACAGAGTTTTTACCAATCTCATCAACAGGACACCTAATAGTTGCAAGTGAATTTTTGGGATTAGAACAAAGTAGTATAAACAAAGCCTATGAAGTTATAATCCAATTTGCAGCAATCTTAGCTGTTATACTAAATTATCCTGATAAATTTTCAATTAAAAAAATTGAACTATGGAAAAAATTAGTTTTAGCCTTTATTCCAATAGGAGTTGTTGGTTTTATATTTTCACACCAAGTTAAGGCAATGTTTTCTATTGAAATAGTTGCAATTATGTTTATCATTGGTGGAATTATATTTTTAATTGTAGAGAAGTTTTATGATGAAAAAAAATCCCATATAACAGATGTAGAACAAGTGACCTACAAACAAGCGTTATATATAGGGATTGCACAAATTTTTGCGCTGATTCCTGGGACATCAAGAGCTGGGTCTACAATAATTGGAGCAATGTTAGTTGGCTTAAATAGAAAAGCAAGTGCTGAATTCTCTTTTCTTTTGGCTTTTCCTGTTATGTGCGCAACTACTGGATATGATTTACTAAAACACTACAAAGATTTCACAGATGCAAACTTTGTTGTTCTTGCTGTTGGCTTTGTAGTAGCATTTTTTGTAGCTTATTTAACTATAAAACTATTCCTAAAATTTTTGCAAAATTTTACTTTTGTAGCTTTTGGTATTTATAGAATAATTTTTGGTGTAGTCTTACTTTTGATTTTCACTTAATATAAAATCAATAATCTTTTTTCGTGCATCATTAGATATTAGACTTACTAGATTTTCAGAAATAGTTTTTACATCACTATTTAAGGCTTCCTTTAAGATATCTCTATTTAACTCTTTTTCCCTAACTAAAAAGGCAAGATTTTTCTCTTTTAAAAATTTTGCATTACCATATTGATGGTCTTGTGCAGCATAAGGGAAAGGTACAAAAAGTGTTGGCAATCCATTTGCCACAAGCTCCCATAATGTAGATGCCCCTGAACGACTTATAGCAAAATCAGATTCTTTCATCTTACTTACCAATTCATTAGTAAAATCAAATACATCAACTTCAATATCTAATTTTTCATATTCAGCTTTAACTCTAGCAAAATCATTACCACCTGTTTGGTGAATGATTTTTATTCCTAGATTATCTAACTCTTTTGCAACACTTAAGGCAAAATTATTGATTGCCAATGCCCCTTGAGAACCTCCAAGAAAAATCACTTTTTTAACTTCTTCTCTAACTCTTGAGTTTGAAAAGAACTCTTCACTTACAGGATAATCTTTTATTTTAGAGTTTTCTAAATATGAAGAAAAAACTTCTGTTGCAAACTTAGAAGTTATTTTATTTAGTTTTCCCATATATGAGTTTTGTTCGTGAATATACAATTTGCAAGATGGAATTAAAATAGAAGCAAAAGTAGCAGGAGCAGCGGAAAAACCACCCACACTAATCACTCTTTTTACATCATTTTTAATAAAAAAGATATAACACTTAAGTGTTTGAAAAAAGATTTGAAAAAGAGCTTTTATTTTTCCTAAAAAGCCTTTATTTACAACTCCTCTTGTATCTAGGAAATAACTTTTCTCTAAATTTGAATAATCTTCAAACCACTTTTTATCTTGTCCATTTAAAGAACCTATAAAAAATGGCTTAATATCTTTATTAATAGCTAATTCATCTATAAATGCCTTAGCAACTTTTAAATGCCCACCAGTACCACCACCAGTTATAACAATATTTCCAATCATTTTTTGACTCTTTCTTCTTTTGATAATTTACTAATTGATAATATTAAACCAATGGATATCCCAAGACTTAACATGGAGGAACCACCATAACTTAAAAAAGGAACAGCAATACCTTTTATAGGAATCATTCCTGATATTCCATAAGAATTAATTAAAAAAGCAATAATTATCATAAGCCCTATTCCCAAAGTAAATAGATGATATATAGGATTATCTACTCTCTTACTTATTTTAAAAATTCTCCAAACTATCACATATAAAATAGATGAGACAATAAAAAGACCTAAAAGTCCAGTCTCTTCCGTAATCCCAGCTAAAATAAAATCCGTATGAACTTCAGATAAAAATCCTAATTTTATATTTCCTTGTGCTAATCCTGTACCAAAAAAGCCACCATTATGTATTGCATTTAAAGAGTGTGAAACTTGATATGGTTCTGGAAGTTCTTCTATTCTTAAGTGTTTATCTGCCCATGTAGGTAAAATCGATAAAATTTTATCTTGATTTAATGCCCACCAAGAATAAATACGTTGAACCCTGTGAGGTGCTGCTAATATTAAAGATATAATTCCAAGTACAATTAAAAAACCCAAGGCTAAAAATATCTTAAAACTTCTATTTGCAAAAATCAATAATACAATTAAAATAAGACCTAATAATACAACTTGTCCCAAATCTTTTTGTAAAAAAGCTACTAAAAATACTACAAGTAAAAAAGCAACAAAATATGGCAACAATAGTATTGTTTCCTCTTTTAATCCCATTTTTTTTGGCTTATCCATTAGTCTTCTGTGAAATGACCATGCAAGAAAATATATAAATCCTATTTTAAAAAACTCTACAGGAGATAAAGAAAAACCGGGAAGTCTTATCCATCTATTTGCTCCACCTGCAGTTGTCACCATAGAACTTGGCAAAAATGGCATTGCAATCATTAAAATTAAAAAAATTATAAATAAAAACATTCCAACTTTTCCGATAATAAAATCTGGATTAAAAAAAGATATTCCCCACATAAGAAATATAGATAAAACCCCTACTAATAACTGTCTTGTAAAGAAGTGGTATTGCGAATATTCATAATACACAACTGTATAAACACTCAAAGAGTATGAAAATATAATACTAATTATTATCAAAGATGAGGCTAATATAAACAGTAAATAGTCAGGTTGTGATAAGTTCTGATTTGATTTAAACATATTTTGGATAAAATTCATATCACATTATAATCTAATATGGATAAAGATGTCTTCAAAAAACATAAACAAAATTACTAGAATTAAAAAAATTTTTATAATACTTATTTTTATTTTCTTAAGCTTGGTACTTCTTCTATCAAATGTATTTGTAACAATATCAGATAAAAGAAGGCTGCCAAATTTACAAAGTAGTAAATCAGAGTTAGCAATAAGAGGAAATGTCTTAAGTGAGGATAATTTTAAAATCTCATCTTCTATAAAACTATATAAAGCAACTATTGATACAAGATTTTTAGATATTAAGAAGAAAAGCCTTTTCATTAAGCTTTTTTCTATCTACAGCGATATTCCAGAAGCCAAAATTAAAGAAAAAATTGACAAGTCACTGCAAAATCCTGGATCCATTGTTTTATCATATAATATTGATTCTAAAACTGCTAAGAACTTAAAAGAGCTTGGATTTAAACTAAGACATCTTGATGTATTTAAATCTATTCAAATAAATGACAATAAAATTTTAAGAGGTTTAAATATAAATGAAAGTGGTGAAAAAAGATTATATTCCTATAAAGACACTTTAACTCCAGTTATTGGATATATAAGGAAATATGAAACTAAAAGTGGAAAAACTAAAGTAAATGGAATAAAAGGCCTAGAAAAAAGCTATAACAATATATTAAATAATACAAAAGATGGCACATTAAAAGGTACAAGAGATGTACTTTCATATATCTCTTTTAATAAAGATTCAATAATTCAAAACCGTGTTGATGGTGCAGATTTAATACTAAACATTCCCCTTAGACTTCAAAAAAATCTTGAACTAATGATGGATGGTTTTAAAACTAAACTAGGTGCAGATGAAATCATTGTTTCAATAATGGAAAGTAATACAGGTAAAATAAAAGCCTTAGCCTCTTCAAATAGATTTGATCCAGGATTAATTAGACAATCAGATATTCCTTATTTGGATGTAAGTGCAATTGAGTTCTTATTTGAACCAGGTTCAATTATTAAGCCAATATCAATAGCCCTTGTAATGGACAAAGATAGAATCAAGAAAAATGAACTCTTTAATGCTTATAACGGATTTGGTAAGATTAATTCAAAAGGAGAATATCCAAGGGGAAGATACAAACTTGGAAGATATACCATAGGTGATGATCATCAGTTTACTAAACGATTTTTAACAGTTGATGATATTTTTGTTCACTCTAGTAATATCGGAACCTTGCAACTAGCTCAAAGATTGACTGGTAGAGAGCTATATGAAGGACTTAAGACCTTTGGTATTACAAAAAAGACACAAATAGATCTTCCTTATGAAAAAGTTGGAGTTATGCCAACAATTAGGCAGTTTTCAGCAGGCGAAAGCAAGGGTGAAGATAATGTGTTTAAAGCAACAATTTCCTATGGACAAGGTATGACAGCTACTTTTATGCAAATTTTAAAGGCATATTCTGTCTTTAATAATGAAGGAGTTATGGTAACACCCAAAATTGTTCAAAGTTTACTTGTAGATGATAATAAACTAAGTTTAGATGATGATACTAACTCAAAAGTTATTTCAACAAAAACTGCCAATGAAATAAAAAGATTATTAATTAAAACTGTTAAAAAAGGTACTGGAATCAATACACAAATTGAAGGTATTGAAATAGGTGGAAAAACAGGAACTGCACAAATTGCAAGACATGGTAAATATCAAGATATTTATATTTCATCATTTTTTGGATTTGCAAATGATAAACAAAAAAAATATACTATTGGAGTAACTGTTATAAATCCAATTTCAAAAGGAAAATACTGGTATTATCACTATGCTTCTTGGTCTGCAGTACCAGTATTTAGAGAAGCTGTAAATAATTTAATTAAGCTAAACTATTTATCTAAGAGTACAGAAAACTAAGAGTTTAACCTCTTTAATACATAAAATTGCTATAATTTCATAAATTTCAAAAGGATAAAAATGTTCGGATCAAAAGAAGAATTAAAAAAATACGATTTACCAAAAGAAGAATTAGAAAAATTTCAATATGCAAAATTTACTACTGATAAAGGCGTAATTTGGGCTAAATTATTTCCAGAGTCAACTCCAATTGCTGTATCAAACTTTGCAACACTTGCTAAAGATGGATTTTATAATGGTCTAATTTTCCATAGAGTAATTCCAGGTTTCATGGCACAGGGTGGTTGTCCTGATGGTTCTGGAATGGGAGGACCAGGATGGTCTATACCTTGTGAAACTGATGCTTCTAATCAAGTTCATAAAAGAGGAACTCTTTCTATGGCTCATGCAGGTAAAAATACAGGTGGAAGCCAATTCTTTATCTGTTTTGTAGCTTGTCCACATTTAGATGGAGGACATACAGTTTTTGGAGGAATTGAAGAGAATGATAAAGCAAGTTTTGAAACATTAGATTCAATTAATCAAAAAGATAAAATAGAATCAATAGAAATTTTAGAATCTAGAGATGATAACTAATCTTATACTCTTTATTCATATCATATCAGCTGCCACCTGGGTTGGTGGCGGCTTATTACTTTTTGGTATGGGTATTTATTTTAAAGACCCGAAGGTACAAAAAGTAATATACTCTCATATTGGACCTTTTTATGGGTACTTCCAACTTATTTGGATAACACTATTAATAATAACAGGTTTACTTTTATTAAATCAACACAATCTCTACTCAATAATACTTGATGAAGAGTTCAGAAACTCTCAATTTGGTATATTATTATACAGAAAACTTTTTATAGTATTTTTAGTTGTTCTTGCAACAGCAGTTCATATGTACATATCTTTAAAAGCTCATGGAAGAGAAAGAACAAACAAAGAAAAAATAATTTCTAGAGCTACATCTATGTTTATCTTTTTATTTAACTTCTCTATTATTTGGTATGCTATGAATATTTCTCAATATTTCATTTAGAAGAGCAATCATGTATAATCCAATCTCATGTGAATTTTTTGATCAACTAGATGTAGCAATAAAAAGAAAAATTCCTTCAACTATCATTTACTTTAATAAAGATGAGATACTTACTATAAAAGGTTTGGTTGATACATTAATAGTTATAAAAGGTAAAGAGTATTTAGTTTTAGATAATAAACAACAAATAAGGCTTGATTTAGTCATATCATTTAATGGCAAAAAATATATAGAAATTTAAAATAACTCTTTATTCCCATTCCAAAAATATTTAATAAAATAATAAAACAATAAATAAAAAAAGAGTGGTGCTCACAGCGGGGATCGAACCTGCAACCTCTTGCTTACCATGCAATTGCTCTACCGTTGGAGCTATGCGAGCTTAGATGAATAGAAATATATACATAGAGTAATATATTAATAAATAAAGATAATACCCTAAAGAGAAGTAAATAAGCCTAAAAAAAGGCAAAAAAAAAGCTTAGTACTAAATAGAAATAAATCTATGTAGGACTAAGCTTTAAAAAAACTCAAGAGTTGGCGACGACTTACGTTTCCACAAGGGGACCCTGCAGTATTATCAGCGATGAAGTGCTTGACTTCCAGGTTCGGAATGGAGCTGGGTATTTCCACTTCTCAATAATCACCAACAAAGTTGAGTAGTAAAAGCAATAAATGCTCTTAATACTCAACTCTATCTTCTTGAGTTAGAGTTTTAATGTTAAAGTCTTTACACACATACTCATTAAGTATGTACTTAATAAGATAGTAAACCAAGAAATATATAAATAAGCCAAACGATCTATTAGTACTAGTCAGCTAAACGTCTTACAACGCTTACACATCTAGCCTATCAACCAGCTAGTCTTGCTGGGATCTTCAGGGAAAGTTCATCTTAGAGTTGGCTTCGAGCTTAGATGCTTTCAGCTCTTATCACATCCGTACGTAGCTACCCAACGATGCTCTTGGCAGAACAATTGGTACACCAGTGGTACGTTCATCCCGGTCCTCTCGTACTAGGGACAAATCTCTTCAACTTTCCTACGCCCACGGAAGATAGGGACCGAACTGTCTCACGACGTTCTGAACCCAGCTCGCGTACCGCTTTAAATGGCGAACAGCCATACCCTTGGGACCTGCTCCAGCCCCAGGATGCGATGAGCCGACATCGAGGTGCCAAACCTCCCCGTCGATGTGAGCTCTTGGGGGAGATCAGCCTGTTATCCCCGGCGTACCTT
Source organism: Arcobacter denitrificans (SeqCode) (assembly GCF_048571185.1). Classification (GTDB taxonomy): domain Bacteria; phylum Campylobacterota; class Campylobacteria; order Campylobacterales; family Arcobacteraceae; genus Arcobacter; species Arcobacter denitrificans. The sequence continues at coordinate 832,316 of NZ_CP182350.1, forward strand.
TTATCCTTTGAGCGATGGCCCTTCCACACAGAACCACCGGATCACTATGACCGACTTTCGTCTCTGCTCGAGTTGTATCTCTTACAGTCAGGCTGGCTTATGCCATTATACTCAACAAGCGATTTCCATCCGCTTTGAGCCAACCTTTGCAAGCCTCCGTTACTTTTTAGGAGGCGACCGCCCCAGTCAAACTACCCACCAGACATTGTCCTGAACGAGGATAACTCGTCCCAGTTAGTAACTCAAATATTCAAGGGTGGTATCTCAAGGGTGGCTCCGTGTATACTTGCGTCTACACTTCATAGCCTCCCACCTATCCTGCACATGAATATCCAAGCTACAGTGTCAAGCTGTAGTAAAGGTGCACGGGGTCTTTCCGTCTTTCCGCGGGTAGGAGGAATTTTCACCTCCACTACAATTTCACTGGATCCCTGGTTGAGACAGCTCCCATCTCGTTACGCCATTCATGCAGGTCGGTATTTAACCGACAAGGAATTTCGCTACCTTAGGACCGTTATAGTTACGGCCGCCGTTTACTCGGGCTTCAATCAAATGCTTCGCACAAGTGCTTACATCATCAGTTAACCTTCGAGCACCGGGCAGGCGTCACACCTTATACATCCTCTTGCGAGTTAGCAAAGTGCTGTGTTTTTGGTAAACAGTCGGGAGGGACTCTTTGTTGCAACCTCTATCGCTTTTTGGAGTAAATCCATATACAATAGTAGGCACACCTTATACCGAAGATACGGTGCTAGTTTGCAGAGTTCCTTAACCAGGGTTCTTCCACGCGCCTTAGAATACTCATCCCACCCACCTGTGTCGGTTTACGGTACGGGCAACAAATAATATACTTAGTGGCTTTTCTTGGCACGACAGTATCATCGATTCTGAATTAATTCCGAAGAATTGCAACAGCCTGTAAGATCTCGGTCTCATGTATCCCGGATTTGCCTAAGATACAACCTACATCCTTCGAGCCACTATTCCATCAGTGACCTCGATTAACTCTATGCGTCCCCACATCGCGCTTATTTGTTGGTATTGAAATATTAATCAATTTGCCATCGTCTACCCCTTTCGGACTCGACTTAGGTCCCGACTAACCCTACGATGACGAGCATCGCGTAGGAAACCTTGGGTTTTCGGCGTTGAGGATTCTCACCTCAATTATCGCTACTCATGCCTGCATGCTCACTTCTATCCGCTCCAGCACTCCTCGTCGGTATACCTTCAACGCTGAATAGAACGCTCTCCTACCACTCAAATAAATTTGAGTCTAAAGCTTCGGTGCATATCTTAGCCCCGTTATATTTTCCGCGCAAAATCACTAGACCAGTGAGCTGTTACGCTTTCTTTAAAGGGTGGCTGCTTCTAAGCCAACCTCCTGGTTGTCACAGTAACTTCACATCGTTTTCCACTTAGATATGACTTTGGGACCTTAGCTGTTAGTCTGGGTTGTTCCCCTCTCGACATAGGATTTTATCACCCTACGCCTGACTCCTATGATTACGCATATAGTATTCGAAGTTTGATAGGGTTTGGTACCGCGGTAAGCAGCCCTAGCCCATTCAGTGCTCTACCCCTATATGTTACTACATAAGGCTATACCTAAATATATTTCGGAGAGAACCAGCTATCACGAAGTTTGATTGGCCTTTCACCCCTATCCACAAGTCATCCCGAGACTTTTCAACGTCAATGGGTTCGGTCCTCCACTGGCTCTTACACCAGCTTCAACCTGCTCATGGATAGATCACTTCGTTTCGGGTCTGCAGCATCTGACTATGTCGCCCTATTAAGACTCGCTTTCGCTACGGCTCCGTACTTGACTTAACCTTGCCAGACACCACAACTCGCAGGCTCATTATGCAAAAGGCAGTCCGTCACCCTGTTGCAAGCAACATAGGGCTCCGAATGATTGTAAGCTAATGGTTTCAGGTTCTATTTCACTCTCCTCGCTGGAGTACTTTTCACCTTTCCCTCACGGTACTTGTTCACTATCGATCTGTAAGTAGTATTTAGGATTGGAGGGTGGTCCCCCCAGATTCAGACAAAATATCACGTGTTCCGTCCTACTCAGGATACCAATAGAGCTATTAAGAATTTCGTATACAGGAGTTTCACCTTCTATGCTATACCTTTCCAGATATTTCTACTATTCTCTTTAGTCTCACATTATGGTCCTACAACCCCCTATGCAAGCATAGGGTTTGTCCTAATCCGCGTTCGCTCGCCGCTACTTACGGAATCTCATTTGATTTCTCTTCCTCTGGCTACTGAGATGTTTCACTTCACCAGGTTAGCTCCCCGCAGGGTAACATATATCTCTATATGCTGGGTTGTCCCATTCGGAAATCCTCGGATCAAAGCTCTTTGGCAGCTCCCCGAGGCTTATCGCAGCCTAATACGTCCTTCATCGCCTCTTACAGTCTAGGCATCCACCATTAGCCCTTAATAGCTTATAATTTGTATAACTAAATCTCTTTAGTTACCTTTTTTGATAATTATTCCTTGGCTACTATCTTATTAAGTACATTATTTCTAACATATCCTAACAATATAGTAATTGTGTGTTTAAATTGTTTTCTATATTGAACTATAATAATTTACATTATTCTAATTCGAAAAAATTTTAAAGACTTTAACATTAAATTTTTAAATAACATGATTTTTATTACTAAAAACCAAATATAAATCTTATTTTTAAGACTTACATTTAGTTTTTCTTACTTTTTTTCATTCTACGTTTAGATGATGGTGGAGAATAGCGGGATCGAACCGCTGACCTCCTGCGTGCAAGGCAGGCGCTCTCCCAGCTGAGCTAATTCCCCAACAAATCTTAACACAAAGATTATCTTCATGGTGGGCCTACCAGGACTTGAACCTGGGACCTCACGATTATCAGTCGAGCGCTCTAGCCAGCTGAGCTATAGGCCCATTCTTCACCTATTATTACAAATAACCTTTATAAACCGAATATGATAATGGACATTACCCATTGTTTTTATTTCTTGAGATTAGAAACGAATCTAATCTCATTACTCTGAAAGGAGGTGATCCAACCGCAGGTTCTCCTACGGTTACCTTGTTACGACTTCACCCCAGTCGCTAAATCCACTGTGGAAGGTAGCTATTTTAGCATCCCCGCTTCGAATGAATTCAACTCCCATGGTGTGACGGGCGGTGAGTACAAGACCCGGGAACGTATTCACCGTAGCATAGCTGATCTACGATTACTAGCGATTCCAACTTCAAGTAGTCGAGTTGCAGACTACTATCCGAACTGGGAGGCATTTTTGAGATTCGCTCCACATCACTGTATTGCTGCTCTTTGTATACCCCATTGTAGCACGTGTGTAGCCCTGGTCGTAAGGGCCATGATGACTTGACGTCGTCCTCACCTTCCTCCTACTTGCGTAGGCAGTCTCGTTAGAGTTCTCAGCCGAACTGTTAGCAACTAACGACGAGGGTTGCGCTCGTTGCGGGACTTAACCCAACATCTCACGACACGAGCTGACGACAGCCGTGCAGCACCTGTATGAAAGCTCCTGCAAGCAGGCACCAATCCATCTCTGGAAAGTTCTTTCTATGTCAAGACCAGGTAAGGTTCTTCGCGTATCGTCGAATTAAACCACATGCTCCACCGCTTGTGCGGGTCCCCGTCTATTCCTTTGAGTTTTAATCTTGCGACCGTACTCCCCAGGCGGTACACTTAATGTGTTAACTGCATTACTGCAAGGTCTAGCCTCACAACAACTAGTGTACATCGTTTAGGGCGTGGACTACCAGGGTATCTAATCCTGTTTGCTCCCCACGCTTTCGCGTCTCAGCGTCAATAGTGTTCCAGTAGATCGCCTTCGCAATCGGTATTCCTTCTAATATCTACGGATTTTACCCCTACACCAGAAATTCCATCTACCTCTCCCACATTCTAGATAGACAGTTTTGGAAGCAGTTCTATGGTTGAGCCATAGGATTTCACTTCCAACTTATCTATCCGCCTACACGCTCTTTACGCCCAGTAATTCCGAGTAACGCTTGCACCCTCCGTATTACCGCGGCTGCTGGCACGGAGTTAGCCGGTGCTTATTCATATAGTACCGTCATTATCTTCCTATATAAAAGGAGTTTACGCACCGAAATGTGTCATCCTCCACGCGGCGTTGCTGCATCAGGGTTTCCCCCATTGTGCAATATTCCCCACTGCTGCCTCCCGTAGGAGTCTGGACCGTGTCTCAGTTCCAGTGTGACTGATCATCCTCTCAAACCAGTTAGGTGTCATTGTCTTGGTGAGCCATTACCTCACCAACTAACTGATACCGTACAGGCCGATCCTAGAGCTATAAATATTTCCCTTGCTCACTTATGTGATAAAGGCATATGGGGTGTTAGCAGTCGTTTCCAACTGTTATCCCCCTCTCTAGGGCACGTTACCTATATATTACTCACCCGTGCGCCACTTAGCTGACAATTAAAGCAAGCTTTAATCCGTTCTCGTTCGACTTGCATGTGTTAAGCACGCCGCCAGCGTTCACTCTGAGCCAGGATCAAACTCTCCATAAATGTTTAGTTTAATCATGACTAGTGTCTAACTCTTTTATCTAACTTCCGAAAAAGTTAATTGCAATTGTTTACTGACATTACTCATTGTTTTTTTAATAGACGAGAATTGTATAAATTCTCTTGTTTTATATCATATTCGGTTTATAAAAGTTACTTATCTTTTTAACCGTAGTTTGTTAAAGAACATCAACTCTTTGTGACTTCCATCACTCAAATTGGACGGGAATTATAATAGGTTTTTATACCTTTGTCAAGAGCTTTTCTTTAATGTTGGCTTAAATTTGGAAAGTTCTTCAGTTTGCTATTTATTGCTTTTCTATAAAGCCTGTTTTTGCGTATATTTTTATGCTTTTTGTTTGCTTGTTTTTTGACTTAAATTCTATCAAACAATCATTTTCTAGTAAATATGCATAGTTATCATTATCTATATTACTAAGTCTTGTATATACATTACCATCATTACCAAAAGATATTTGTCCCAATGAGCTTGTGTCATTACACGACATATTTATACTTTGGATTCCAAACTTTTTTGTTAAAAGTACGTATTGGCTATTTGAACTATTTTCTTGACAAGAGTTTGAGGAATAAATATTTTTCTTAGTTAATGGGTCTTTTAAACTATCATCACTACCGGGATGTCCACTCATATTCTTATCACTATATATGGAATAGTATATCCCTCCAACACTTTTTCTACATCTAAAAAACTTTAATGTCCATCTTTGTTTATGCCATAAAGGATTTGATGTAGAGAACTTATCATCTATCAAAGCTTGTAATTTTGTTTGATTTAAATATATTATCAATCTATTGATAGCTGTATCAAACTCTGGTTCTATTTTTTTTGGAAGTATAATGTATGAGAAAAAAGAGATAAGTAAAATTACAAAGATAAGCTCAATAAGGAAAAAAGCTTTTTTATTTTTCGATTTTATACACATAAATATCTAATAACTCTTTTTCAAAATAGTTAATTGTAAATTTATAATCATAGTTCGTTGGATTATATAAAGAGACTAAATACTCTTCTCCTTTTTTAATCCCGTAAAATTCTAACCTTTTTTGAAGTTTTCTATCATATATTTTTACATTGTTAATATTATTGTCTTTTAAAGTATTTGCAATCTCTTTTGCAAAGTGATAATCATAAGCAAAATGTTTTTGAGGATTATTTAAAAATAGATAGATAGGTTTATTGTATATAAGTAAGAAAGTATTTACAAATAGTAAAAAAAGAGTTACTTTAACTATGTTGTAATGTGTTTTTCTAAACTCTGGTAATCTTACTCTTAATGAATGCATAAATAACTTTAACATTATGGGAATTGCAATTACTACATAAGGTGCAAAATCTTCAATATAAACTTTTTGTCTAAATGATAAAAGAAGTGAAAAGACCATTGCTGTAGTTGAGATATACCAATATATTGAACGAGTTCCTTTTATCCCTACTCTATATAAAGAATAAAAAAAGTATAAAAATATTAAAGGAGAGAATATTGAAGCATAGATTCCAAATGTATCTAAGAGATAACTTTTAGGTTTTCCAGTTGAATCAAAGCCATAAATATACATTGATAACCCAAATAAAACCAAAGAGATAATTAATAGTCTATTCTCTTTTTTATTGAGTGAATAAAAAAATAAAGCTAAAAATAAAATAGCAAAAGAGTTATCAACAAATAAAAAAAACCCTAGTAAATAGTAATTATGTTTTGAATAGGTCTTGTAATAATAAAGATAAGATAAGGTACAAAAGATTACAACTATAGAACTATTTATAAGTAAAGAAGCACTTACAACTCCTGGTAAAAACATAAATATAAGTACACTTATTAATCTATCTATCTCTTTTTTAAAATAATCTTTTGTCAGTAAATAGATTAAAATTACACTAAATACATAAAGAATAATAAATGGAAGTCTAATTGAGATATCATTATTACCAAATATATATGTGGTAGTTTTTGTGATATAAGAAAGAACAGATTTATTTACTAAAACATTTAGTGCTTCATCATATGAGATACTTAAAGTATTGGCAACAAAAATAAGTACAACAAAAAATATTGCTAGGATAGCGCCAAAGATATAGTTGTACAGTTTTTGTTTAGTAATCATATTTTTAAAAAGTTATTAATCATTTCATATCCATACTCACTCATAATTGATTCTGGATGAAACTGTACCCCATAGATTTTTTTGTCCTTTATTTCAAGCGACATTATTTCATCATCATCTAAACTTCTAGATGTAACTTTTATACAAGAAGGTAAATTATCTTTCTTTACAATTAAAGAGTGATACCTTGTTTGTGTAAATTCATTTGGTAAACCATTAAAGATAATCGTATCTTGGGATATTTTTATTTTTGAAGTTTTTCCATGCATCATATTATTTGCTCTTACTACCTTAGCTCCAAATACTTGAGCAATACTTTGATGTCCTAGACAAATACCAAAAATAGGTTTACTGTTGGCAAAGTGTTTTATAACATCTAAACAAACACCTGCATCATCTGGAGTTGCAGGGCCTGGAGAGATTATAATTTTTTCAGGATTTAATTTTTCTATCTCTTCTATACTTAATTCATCATTTCTTATTACTTTTAAATCAGCACCTAACTCTAAGCAATATTGCACAATGTTGTATGTAAAAGAGTCATAGTTATCAATCATTAATATCATTTAAAACTTATCCTTGACTATTGTTTATAAATAGATTATTTTATTGAAAATATTATAACCACTATTAAATTGTTTTTAAATTAATTTATTTTTGATTATGCGTTCCGTTTATAGTTTTATTCTCAAACAATAAATTTTTATAAACAGCCCAGCATAACATAATGATAATCATTCTTATAATTAAGCAGTAATTAAGTTTTATTTGCATAGTATATCAATATTAATTATCAATATAGAAAGGTTTAGAATGTTAAAAAAGTTAGTACTAGGAATGTTCGTCCTTGTAAGTTCGATATTTGCAAGTGCAGAAGTAAATGTTTATTCACATAGACATTATGATACAGATAAAAAATTATTCAAAATGTTTGAAGAGAAAACAGGAATAAAAGTAAATGTTGTAAAAGCTAATGCAAATGCATTGGTCAAAAGGTTAGAAACAGAAGGAAATAAATCGCCTGCTGATGTTTTAATCACAGTTGATGCAGCAGGTCTTTATAAAGCAAAAAGTAAAGACTTATTACAATCAATCAACTCAGAATATTTAGAAAAAAATATTCCTACAAAACTAAAAGATAAAGATAATCAGTGGTTTGCTCTTACAAAAAGATCAAGAGTTACGGTTTATAGAATAGGTTCTGGAATAGAAAATGAATTATCAACATATGAAGATTTAGCAAGTCCAAAATTTAAAGGTCAAATTATGATTAGATCTTCAAATAATGCTTACAACCAATCTTTACTTGCAGCAGTTATTGCACATCACGGAGAAGAGTATGCTCTAAAATGGGCAAAAGGTATAGTTGCTAATATGGCAAAAGACCCAAAAGGAAATGATAGATATCAAGTAAAAGCAATAGCAAATGGTATTGGAAAAATTGCGATTGTAAATACATATTATGTAGGAAAAATGGTTGATAATAAAGATTTATCTCAAGCAGATGCTGTAAAAAAAGTTAAAATCTTTTTTCCAAAATTTGAAAATGGTGGTACACATGTAAATGTAAGTGGTGCTGGCGTTGCAAAATATTCTCCAAATAAAGAAAATGCAATCAAATTTATTGAGTTCCTAGCAAGCCCAGATGCTCAAAAACTTTTTGCAGAAGGTAATTTTGAATATCCAGTATTAAAAGGTGTAAAAGCTTCAGGATTGGTTCAATCATGGGGAAGTTTTGAAGATGACACTATTTCAATCAATACTTTAGGTGAAAACAATGCAAAAGCTGTTAAAATCTTTGATTTAGCCGGATGGAAATAATAGAAAGGTTTTATAAATAATTGAATTATTTTAATAAATTAACAATAAGTAGTGTTTTTTTAACACTACTTATTTCAATGCCAGCTTTATTATTGTTATCAAATATATTTTCAAGTAGTGACAATTGGTCTCATCTTGTAGATACTGTACTATTTGAATATGTCTTTAATTCGCTATATATTATGTTTGGCGTTGCACTACTAACTTCAGTAATAGGTTTTTCAACTGCTTATATAACTTCACTTTTTACTTTTACAGGCTCTAAGTTTTTTCACTATGCCTTAATACTACCTTTTGCTATTCCTACCTACATAGTCTCTTATGTTTATGGAGGGATGTTTGATATAACAGGAAGTGTGACAACTTTTATACTAAACTTAATAGACAAAGATTTAAGTGAAGTATATTTCTTTGATATTATGTCAATAGAAGGGGCAATTATAGTAATGTCATTGGTTTTATATCCATATGTTTATTTGATTTCAAAAACATATTTAAAATCTGAATCATCATCTATTATTGATGCTTCTAAAACTTTTGGTTTTACAAATTTTCAAATATTTTACAAAGTAATTATTCCCATTTCAAGACCAGCCATTGTTGCAGGTGTGATTTTAGCAGTTATGGAAGCAGTTGCAGATTTTGGTGTTATGGATTATTATGGAGTTTCAACCTTTGTAACAGGTATATTTAGAACTTGGTTTGGATTAGGAAGTGTTGAAGATGCTTCAAAACTAGCATCTATGCTTATGCTTTTTATATTTATTTTAATATTTCTAGAAAAGTATCAAAGAAAAAACATAAGATATAGAAGTGCAGGAAAAGATTTTAAACCAATTACAAAAGAAAAACTAAAAGGCTATAAAAATGTCTTGGCATTTATAATATGTTTTATTCCTTTTTTCTTAGGTTTTTTACTTCCCTTTACACAAATGAGTTATTGGTTCTATCTTTCATATGAATCAACAATTAGTGAAGAGTTTTTAACTGTGTTTTATCAAACACTTTTTTTAGGAGTTACAACATCAGTCTTGATTACTTTTTTAGCCTTTATTTTTACTTTTAATATAAGAGTTCATAAAAGTAAATTAGCTGATTATTTAACACAAATTTCAAAACTAGGATACTCAATTCCAGGTGCTGTGGTTGCAGTAGGAATATTATCATTTTTTTTACTTATTAACCAAACACTTGACATACTGTTAGTAGGAAGTATTGTAGCTGTTATTTTTGGTTATGTAGTTAGGTTTTTAGCAATTTCCATAAACAATTATGAATCAGGTTTTTCAAAAATACCTCAAACATATGATGATGCTTGTAAAACAATGAATCTTGGCTCTTTTAGAACTTTTTATAAAGTAATACTTCCCTTAATAAAAAACTCTATTATTGCAAGTTTGATTATTGTATTTATTGAAGTAATAAAAGAGTTACCTTTAACTATGATATTAAGACCCTTTAATTTTGATACTCTAGCTGTATTATCCCATGAATTAGTAGGTCAAGCACAAGTTGTGGAATCAAGTGTTCCTGCTATGTTTATTGTAGTTCTTGGAATAATATCAGTTTTGATATTAGCAAATAAAATGAAAGATTAAGAAGGAATTTAATGATTGGAATTAGTATAAAAGACTTTTCAATATCTTTTGGAAATAATGAAATATTAAAAAATATATCATTTGATGTACAAGCAGGAGAAATTGTCACAATCTTAGGACCTAGTGGATGTGGGAAAAGTACCATATTAAGAAGTATTGCCTCTTTAGAAAATAGATATGAAGGTTCTATTTATCTAAATGAAACTTGTTTAGTAAATAATTCTACTACATGTAACAAAGATATTGGTTATATTTTCCAAGATTATGCACTATTCCCTCATCTAAATGTAAGAGAAAACATTGAGTTTGCCCTATTTAAATTAAGTACCAATGAAAAACAAAGAAGAGTTGATACACTATTAAAGCAGTTTGATTTAGTTGAACATAAAAATAAGCAGATTCATGAATTAAGTGGTGGTCAACAACAACGTGTTTCAATTGCAAGAGTTCTTGCCTATGAACCAAAAGTTTTACTTCTTGATGAACCTTTTTCTAATCTTGATTCCATATTAAGAGCAAAAACAAAACTCTGGCTAAAAAACCTAATCAAAGAGCTAGGACTTTCTGCTATTTTGGTAACACATGACCAAAAAGAAGCTTTATCGATGTCTGATAAAATTGGAATAATACATAATAAAACAATCGAACAATTTGACACACCTAAAAATATATATAAAAACCCAAAAAGTTTCTATATAGCTAACTTTTTAGGAGAAGTTAACTCCTTACCAAAATTTATTGTAGATGATTTAAACAAAGATTTAAATAAAACTCATATTCTTAGAATCTATGACACAAAAGTCACAAATACCATTAATAATTACAAATTAAATATCATAGACATCCTTTATTGTGGGGAATATGAAGAGTTGATTTTATCTTTTGAAAAAGATTCAAAATCTCTAATCAAAATAAGACTCAATTTAGATGAACAAATATCTAAAAATAAAGATATATTTTTAGATATAAATGAAGCAAAAATAATAGCTGTAAATTAAAAAGTTTTAATTTTATAACTTTTACATATATTTAATGAATAATAACTTTTAAATATGTTATTATTTGAAATGAAACACTTATTATTAAAACTACTATTAATTAACCTATTCATTTTCACATTAAATGCTAAAGAAAATGAAAAAATCACACTAAGACTTGATTGGCTAAACCAATTCCAATTTGCAGGATATTATGTTGCAAAAGAGAAAGGTTTCTTTAATGAAGTTGGTCTAGATGTAGATATAAAAGAGTTTGAATATGGTATTGATCAAATAAATGAAGTCTTAGAACAAAAAGCAAACTATGCCGTTGGCAAGTCCTCTTTAATCATAGATAAACTAAATGGAAAAGGTATTGTTGCTTTAGCTTCGATTTTTCAAAGCTCGCCTATGGTTTTATTAACAACTAATTTGTCAATAAAAAAACCTGAAGATTTATTACATAAAAAAGTAATGCTTACACCAGATGCAAGAACAGCAATAGCAATTAACTCAATGATAAGCTCAAGGGGTGTAAATCTAGAGCATATTGATTTTCAACAACATAGCTTTAATCTAAATGATTTAATTACTGGAAAAACGGATGCCATGGGTTCATATATCTCAAATGAGCCTTTTTTACTAAAAAATAGAAATATTAAATTTAATATTTTAAATCCCAAAGATTATGGCTTTGATTTTTATGGTGGCATTTTATTTACCTCAAATTTTGAACTAGAAAATAATCCAAAAAGAGTACAAGACTTTCAAAAAGCTATTTTAAAGGGTTGGGAATATGCTTTTTTAAATATTGAAGAGAGTATTGAAATCATTATGAGTAAATATAATACTCAAAATAAGACTTATTCTGCACTTTTTTATGAGGCTAACTCTTTGAAAAAGTTATCAGGGATAGAAGAAAATAAGTTAGGTCTTATAGAAAAGAGTAAACTCGAAGAGATTCAATACATCTACACTATGCAAAAACTAGTTCAAGCAAATCAAAAATTATCTAACTTTATAGTTTATCCTTCTGATGTGATATTAAGCTCCATTGAAAAAAATTATTTAAAAAGAAACACACTTACTTATTTATCTAAAGTTAATGCCCCATTTAACAATGGCCTAGGAGTTGATAGTATTGAACTTGATTATATAGATGCCCTTAAAAGTAAGGCAAATATGGACATAAAAATCAAAAATGACTTAAATATTGAAGAATCACTAAAATTATTAAATAAAAATCAAGCATATTTTAAAGCTAACTTCTCAAATGGTACAAAATCCAATGATTATTTATACACAAAACCAATTGCAGCTTTTGATTTAGCCATAGCTACTAATTTATCAAAAACATATATATCTTCAACAAGTATATTAGAAGATAAAAAAGTTGCTATTAGAAAGAATTCTTTACTGTTAAAAGAACTTGAAAAAAAATACCCAAATATTAAGCTAATTAAGACTGACTCTACAAGTGATGCTTTAAAACTACTCTCTAATGATGAAGTTTATGCAGTAATTGATTTATTGCCACTATTAAATTTGAAGATTTTAGAAAATAATGATAATACAATAAGAATATCAGGTGTTACAGGTTTAAAATTTGAATTAAAATATATTTTAAACAAAGAAGACAAAATATTACAAACTATTTTAAATAAAATTATTCAAAGAATAGATGAAAAAGTAAAAAATAAAATAGATGAAAAATACAATATACTCAATTATGAAACAATTGAACGCATCTCTTTGTTTTACAAAATATTAATAGTATTAGTTCTTCTACTGTTTATTTTTGTTCTTTATAATATAAAATTGATAAATGAAATGAGAAAAAGAAAAAAATTAGAAAAAGAGCTCCATAAAATAGCCGATACAGATGAATTAACTAACTTAAATAATAGAAGAAAAATGATTAAGATATTAATTAATTCTATCGCAATTTCAAGACAATACAAAAAGCCTTTATCTATCATATTTTTAGATATAGATAATTTCAAAATAATAAACGACACAAAAGGTCATGCCATAGGAGATGATATATTAAAAGAGTTTTCTAAACTAATAAATAAAAATATTAGATCAACGGATACTTTTGGAAGATGGGGAGGAGAAGAATTTTTATTAATTCTTCCAAATACTTCTACAGAAAATGCAAAAAGAACTGCTGAAAACCTAAAAGACATAATCTCTTCATATAAATTCAAATCTAAAGACAGTATTACAAGTAGTTTTGGAGTAACAACTTTAAGAGATGACGATGATAAGAAAAGTTTTATAAGAAGGGCTGATGAAGCTATGTATTTTGTAAAAGAGAATGGTAAAAATGCAGTTAAAGTAGATTAACTACTTTAACTCATATTTGAAACTTAGAAATAAGTTCATCACTACAATCTAAAATCCCACGTTTTTTTAAATCCTCAATCACACTTTTTGTACAATCAACATCATCAGGCCATCTTCTTTGGAAATTGTCATATGAATTTTTATTTGTAGCATCTACACCTAAAGTGTCATTTGCTATAAATATATCTCTATTTGAGTCAATATTATTACAAACTCTCCAAATAAGCATATATGGATTATGCACATCATTTTTAGCCTCATCTACAATTATTACTATTCTAAGGTGTTCATATAAAGGTTTAAGCTCTTCAAATAGATACTTTTGACTTCTAGTTTTATTTACAGTGATTATAGTAACTGGATTTTTTGTATATTTATAATATTGCTTTAAATTAATTATATCACTTGAAATCTCTTTCATCTTAGATAATAGTTCATTATCACCTAAAACTTTTATTCCACTGTCACTTATCTCAGGTCCTGTACAATCAAGACCTAGTTTTCCACCAACTGCAAATTTTGGACTTGAGTGATCTAGGGCATCAACAACCCCCCTTGAGATAAATAGGTCATTTATATCTATTCTATTTAATATATATTTTGCTATCTCTTCATGGTTCGTGAGTTCTGGTGCATCATGATTTACAAAGATTGCATGTTTTACAAAACTCATTTGCCCTACTCCCCAAAATGCGTGCATCATTTGACTTGCATGCCCTGGATATAGTGTTTTTATTTTAGCAATTATAAGATTATGAAAAACTCCATTTTCTGGCATATAATAATCTATCAAATCAGGAGCAGTTGTTTTTAATAGTGGTAAAAATATTCTCTCTGTTGCATGTCCCATATATTTGTCTTCTAATGGTGGCTTTCCAACAACCGTTGCCAAAAATGTTGGTTTTGCTTTTGAAGTTATAGCTGTAACTTCCATAAAAGGATATTCTTCTTCTAAGGTGTAATAACCAGTATGATCCCCAAATGGACCCTCTATTCTCATCTTAGATGGGTCTACAAAACCTTCTATTATAAAGTCATTATCTCTTGGAACATATATATCATTTGTGATTGATTTTACAAGTTGAGCATTTTTGTTTTTAACAAAACCATAAAGCATAAGTTCAAATACTCCAATAGGAAGCGGAGCTTGTCCACACCAAATATACATAGGATCACCACCAACTCCTATAGATACTGGCATTTTTTTACCAGCAGCTTTATATTCGTGAAAGAAGTGATTGCTATCTTTATGTATTTGCCAATGCATACCTAAGGTATGATCATCATAAACTTGCAATCGATACATTCCTAAGTTTTTAAGCTCCCCATTTAAACTAGTTGTATAAACTTGTCCCATGGTAATAAAAGGTCCACCATCTTGTTCCCAAGTTGTCAAAACAGGTAAATCAGATAGTTTAGCATCGCTTCCTAGTTTTATAACTTGTTGACACTCGCCTTTTCCCTTACTTTTTTTAGGAATAGTATTTTTAAGAGCAAAAAGTTTTCCAAAAGTTGAAAGTTTTTCACTAAATGTTGTTGGTGGTTTCATTTTTAGTAAGCTTTCTATCTCACTTCCTATCTTATCTCCATCACCAATAAATAGTTTTACTGCTTTTTCATTACAAAAAACATTCATCAATACTGGAATATCAAATTTCTTTCCACTTTTTTTATCAATAGGATTTGTAAATAAAATCGCTTTTGAATCCTCTTTTTTAACCTCTACATATGCGATGTGTGGTATCTCTAAATATATATCCAACTCATCATCAATCACTTTTAATAAATCATTTTTTCTAAGTAAGTCTATTGCTTTTTCCATATTTCCCTCTAAAGTAAACAAATAATTAGTATAAATCTTATATCATTTTATCATTAAAAAATAGTTTATAATAGAGGTTTTAAATATGTTTGATAAAATAATTGATAGAAAAAACAGCTCATGCACTAAGTATGATGATTTAGAACACTATTTTGGAAAAGCTAATTTAGATCCATTTTGGGTTGCTGATATGGATTTTGAGATACCAGCATTTTTGCAAGAAACTATTCAAAAAAGAGCCTCACATAATGTATATGGATACGGAAAACAAAATAAAGAGATTTTTGAAGCAATAAAAAACTGGATGAAATCTCAGCACTCTTGGGATATTGATACTTCATGGATATCTTTATGTAATGGAGTTGTTCCAGCATATGCAGCTTGTATTGAAGCCTTTAGTAATATTGATGATGAAGTTATTGTTCAAACCCCTGTTTATTTTCCTCTCTTTCAATGTATTAAAACTAACAATAGAAAAGTTTTATATAATCCATTAAAAGAAAATGATGGTTACTATACTATGGATTTAGAACATTTAAAATCAATCATTACACCAAAAACAAAAATATTAACACTCTGTTCACCTCATAATCCAGTTGGAAGAATTTGGAGTAAAGGTGAGTTAGAAGAGTTGGCTAATATATGTATGGAAAATAACATTACTATAATAAGTGATGAAATACATGCGGACTTAGTATTTAAAAAGTTTACACCACTTGCATCTATAAATAAGACAATATCAAATTGTACAGTTACTCTAAACTCTTCAGGAAAAACATTTAATATTGCAGGATTAAACGCTTCATATTGTATCACTTCAAATAATGAATTAAAAGATAAATTAGATAAAGTCATAAAACAAAGAGTAATAAACTCAATAAATGTATTTGGACTAATTGCAATGCAAAGTGCCTATGAAAATGGAACTATATGGCTAAATGACTTAAAAGACTACATCGCATCAAATATAGATTTTACAATAGAATATTTACATAATAATAGTAAAATAAAAGTTCATAAACCAGAAGCAACATACCTATTATGGCTTGATTTTAGCGAGTATGATTTATCTCATAATCAAATAAAAGAGATCTTATTAAATGAATGTAATGTAGCACTTAATGATGGATTAACATTTGGGAAAAATGGAAAAAATTACTTTAGATTTAATACTGCAACATCAAAAATACAACTTAAAAATGGATTAAATAAAATTATTAATATTTTTAAATAAATAAATTCATATAATAAAGTATTACCTTTTTTCTCACTTTTTTCTCTTTGTTTTATTTTGTAACAAATGCTTAAGAAATTGCCACAAAGTTAGTGTACAATCATTCTACATATTATTATGAAATGGATTAAGCATGTCAAATGAACTATTATTGTCAGCAACAATTTTTATTGTAATAGGTATTGTAGTTGTATCAATATTTATACTTTCAAAATTTGTTGGACCTCAAAACAAAGAGGGTAAATCAAAAAATACCGTTTATGAATCTGGGGTAAGTAACCCAGTTGGTGGAACTAAACTTAGGTTTAGTATCAAATTCTATTTAGTAGCAATTTTATTTGTACTATTTGATGTCGAGATAATTTTCATGTTTCCATGGGCTGTAAATATTAGAGAGTTAGGGTTCTTAGGACTATTTGAAATGTTTATGTTTATGGGATTGTTATTTGCAGGTTTGATTTACATCTATAAGAAAAAGGCATTATCATGGGACTAGGAGCAGAATCAATATTAGGTGATTCAATAATCACAACAAGACTTGACAAAGCAGTTAACTGGGCAAGATCATATTCCTTATGGCCTATGGTATTTGGTACAGCATGTTGTGGGATTGAGTTTATGTCAGTTGCAGCAGCAAAATATGATGTATCAAGATTTGGGGCAGAGGTTGTAAGGTTTTCTCCAAGACAAGCTGACTTGCTAATTGTTGCAGGTACTATTACATATAAACAAGCACCTGTATTAAAAAAGATTTATGATCAAATGTGTGAGCCTAAATGGGTTATATCAATGGGAGCATGTGCAAGTTCTGGTGGTTTTTATGATAACTACACAACTTTACAAGGAATTGATGCAATTATTCCTGTTGATGAATATGTTTCAGGTTGTCCGCCAAGACCTGAAGCTGTACTAGATGCAATTATGAATATACAGAAAAAAGCTCAAAATGAATCTATTATTGTAGATAGAGTAAAAGAGTTCAAAGGAATCCTTGATGCTTAAACCAGATATGTTAATTTCACAAAATGAGATTAAGTCAACTATCAAAAAACTAAAAGATGAGGAAGGGTATAATTTGCTTCTTGATATCACAGCAATTGATTACTTAAAATATCCAGATGTAACTCCTTCAAGATTTGCTCTTATCTATATATTAAGAGATAAAACTTTCAAAAAACAACTTGTTATAAAAGCATATGTTGCTGATGACAACTTAAATGTAGATACTTTAAGTGATTTATATGAAGCTGCAAATTGGGCTGAGCGAGAAACTTTTGACCAATATGGAATTAACTTCATTGGTCATCCAAATATGAAAAGAGTTTTAAATCATCATCAATTTGTTGGATATCCATTAAGAAAAGATTACAATATTACTGATGGACAAATTTGTACTGAAACTGAGGATTTAATGGATGAAATGATTCCTTTACTTAAATCAAAAGGTCATAGTGAGACAAGTTTAGAAGAACTTATGTTATTAAATGTTGGTCCTTCTCACCCTGCATCTCATGGTACAATTAGAAACTTTGTTGCAATGGAAGGTGAAACGATCACTGCCTGTGTAACTGAGATAGGTTACTTACATAGAGGTTTTGAGAAAGCCTGTGAAACACATACTTATTCTCAAGCTATTCCATATACAGACAGACTTAATTACTGTTCAGCAATTTTAAATAATGTTGGATATGCAAAAGCAGTTGAAGATATGTTAGGCATAGATATTACACCAAGAGCAAAAATGATAAGAATTGTAATTGGGGAATTAAGTAGAATAACTGACCACCTTGTTTGTAATGCAGCAAATATGGTTGATATGGGTGGTTTAACAAACTATTGGTATCTTTTTGCTCCAAGAGACAAAGCTTATGATATTTTATCAAAACTTACAGGTGCTAGATTAACTAACACTTATACAAGAATTGGTGGTTTAGAATTTGATTTATATGATGGTTTTGAAGCTGACTTAAATGAAGTTTTAAGAGATGTAGAAAAAGCAATTGATGATGCTTTATCATTAGTTGAAAGAAATAGAATATTCCAAGATAGAACACAAGATGTTGGTGTTATAAATGCAGAATTTGCTTTAAGTGCTGGAATTACAGGTCCAAACTTAAGAGCAGCAGGTGTTCCTTTTGATTTAAGAAAAGACAAACCTTATTACGGTTATGAAAACTTTGATTTTGATGTTGTAGTTGGTTCTCATGGTGATGTTTATGATAGATTTATGTGTAGATTTGAAGAGATGAAACAATCTATTAGAATCATTGAACAAGCTATGAAAGAGATGCCAGATGGTCCTATTAATGTTGGAGCCCCAGGAATATTTTTACCTGCAAAAAAAGATGTTTATGGAAATATCGAAGGTTTAATGAATCAATTTAAACTTACTTTTGAAGGTATTAAAGTTCCAAAAGGTGAATACTATGGATTTACTGAAGGTGGAAATGGTGAGTTAGGTTTCCATATTACAAGTGATGGAACAGGTACACCTTATAAAGTAAAATGTAGACCACCTAGTTTCTATGCACTTGCAGCATATTCAAAAATCGTAGAAAATTCAATGTTAGCTGATGCAGTTATTACAATGGCATCAATGAACTTTATTGCAGGGGAGTTTGATAGATAATGGCAAAATTTCAATATACAAAAGAAAATGAAGAAAAGTTCCAAGAAACAGCTAAAAAATATCCAAAAATTGATGCAATGATGCTACCAGCATTGTGGTTAGTTCAAGAACAAGAGGGATGGGTTAGTCCTGAAGCTATGATTTTTGTAGCTGATAAAATAGGTAAACAACCTATTGAAGTTTATGAGTTTGCAACATTTTATACAATGTTTAATCTAAAGCCAATTGGAACATATCATATAGAGTTATGTAAAACATTATCATGTATGGTAATGGGAGCAAATAACCTTAAAAAGTTTATCAAAGATACATTAGGAATCGAACCAGGACAAACAAGTGCTGATGGTAAATTTCACTTAAGTGAAGTTGAGTGTCAAGGAGCTTGTGGTGGTGCTCCAATGATTGCATTAAATCACACTTACCATGAAAACTTAACTGTTGACAAACTTAAAAAAATCATTGAGGAGTGTAAATAATGGCTGCGAATGATATGATTGTAAAAATAGTAAGTAAGAACTTTGACCTTCCTAATTCACATAAGTTAGAAGTTGCATTAAAAAATGGAAGATATTCATCTATAGACAAACTTTTTACTATGAAACCAGAAGATGTTACAGAAGAAGTTTGCAAATCAGGATTAAGAGGAAAAGGTGGTGGAGGTGCAGCTTGTGGACCTAAATGGAAACTTATGCCTCCAGTTGATGAAAGACCAAGATACTTAATTTGTAATGGTGATGAATCAGAACCAGGAACTTTTAAAGATAGACAAATTTTTCAATATGACCCGCATCTTTTAATCGAGGGAATTATTTGTTCATGTTATGCAATTGGTGCACATGATGCATACATCTATATTAGAGGCGAATATAAATTCTTTATTGATCAACTAAATAATGCAATAGATGAAGCCTATGAAGCTGGAATTATTGGACCTAAAGTTATGAATAAATATGACTTTAGAGTTAATATCACAGTTCACAGAGGTGGTGGAGCATATATTTGTGGTGAAAAGTCTGCACTTATAGAATCAATTGAAGGTAAAAGAGGCCACCCAAGACTTAAACCACACGGTAAAGAGTGTGAATGGTTCTATGATATGCCAGCAACTGTAAACAATGTTGAAACAATTGCATCAGTTCCAAATATCGTTGAAAATGGTTATGAATCATATACAAAATATGGAACAGAGAAAGCTCCAGGAACTATGCTATTTGCAATGAGTGGTCCTGTTAAAAACCCTGGTGTTTATGAGTTACAATATGGTTGTAAAATGACTGAAGTAATTGAAAAAATCGGTGGTGGAATGCAAGATGGGCTTAAATTAAAAGCTGTTATCCCTGGAGGAGCATCTTGTCCAATTTTAACGGCTGAGGAAGTTGAAAAAGCTTATTTAGATTATGAATCTATGTGGGATATTGGTTCAACTTTAGGAACTGGTGGAATGATGATTATTCCAGAAGGTGTCTCTATGGTTGATGTGGCAAAAAATTTAATTGAATTTTATCACCATGAATCTTGTGGTCAATGTACACCATGTAGAGAAGGTACAGGTTGGATTGATAAGATTTTAAGAGATTTATTAGAAGGCCTTGGTAAACAAGAAGATTTAAATACTATTTTGGATGTTTGTGAAACTATGAACGGTAAAACTGTTTGTGTATTTGCACCAGCTGTAAAAGATATTATTAAAAGTATTGTTCAAAAATACAGACATGAATTTGTTGAATTAATTGAAAAAACAAGTGTAAATTAAAAATATAAGGAGAGAATATGGCGAAGAATACATTTACATTAACAGATAATAGAAATGGTAACACTTATGAATATAATGTTATGGATGGTACGAGAGGACCTAGCGTAGTTGATATTAGATCATTTTACAAAGATACAGGAATGTTTACGTATGACCCTGGATATACATCAACTGCATCTTGTGATTCTAAAATTACTTTCATTGATGGTGAAAATTCTGAGTTAAGATATAGAGGTTATGATATAGCCGATTTAGCTGGAAAACACTCTTTTATGGATGTATCTTATCTTCTTATGAGAGGTCAATTACCAACTGAACAAGCTTCAAAAAACTTTGATTTAGAAATTAGACACAGATCATTTTTAAATGAAGGTATTATTAGATTATTTGATGCCCTTCCAGATGGTGCTCACCCAATGGCAACAATGGGAGCTGCGACAATGGCTCTAGCTGCATTTTATAAAGATCACTTACATTTAGAAGATGAAGAACAATTCAAAATGATGAGAAGAAGAATCTTAGCAAAAATGCCTACTATTGCTGCAATGGCATATAGAAATTCTATTGGTACACCACTTATTTATCCAGATGTAGATAAATACTTCACAGAAAACTTCTTATATATGTTAAGAGCATATCCTGGTGGAAAAATGAAAAACCTTGGAAATGGCAAAAGTGATGAAATTAGACAAGTTGAAGTTGATGCTTTAGATGCAATCTTCACTTTACATGCTGATCATGAGCAAAATGCTTCTACAACAACTGTTAGAAATGTTGGTTCAACAGAAGCTCACCCTTATGTTGCAATCGCTTCTGGTATTTCTGCATTATGGGGAAGTGCACACGGTGGTGCAAATGAAAAAGTAATGGATCAATTAAGAATGATTGGTGATGTTAAAAATGTACCTTCATATATTGCTAAAGCAAAAGATAAAAATGATCCATTTAGATTGATGGGATTTGGGCACAGAGTTTATAAAAATAGAGATCCAAGAGCTGAAGCATTAAAAGGATTACAAGATAAATTAAGAGAAGAGTTAAATCTTGATTCTAAATTACTTGATATCGCAGCAGCAGTTGAAGAGGCAGCATTAAGTGATGATTACTTTAAACAAAGAGGGTTATATCCAAATATTGACTTCTATTCAGGGGTAATTTTAACAGCACTTAGAATACCAATTGCAATGTTTACACCAATATTTGTTATTGGTAGAACTCCAGGATGGTTAGCACAATGGTCAGAATTAAAACAAGACCCAACGGCTAAAATTGCTAGACCAAGACAGTTATATACTGGAAAATAATTAAGACAATAAACTATGAAGAGGATTTATTAAAATGAGCGAAATGGTAAAACTGATAATCAATGATCAGGAGATGGAGGCAGAAAAGGGAAGTCTCTTAATTGATAAATTATTAGATGAAGAAATTCATATTCCTCATTTTTGCTATCACAAAGCATTGGGGAAAGATGGAAACTGTAGAATGTGTATGGTTGAAATCGCTGGACAAAAGAGACCTCAAATTGCCTGTGATACTCCTGTAAAAGAGGGTATGCAAGTTAGTACAACAAGTGACAATATTATGGCTGTAAGAAAAGACATTTTAGAATTACAGCTTGTAAATCACCCAATTGACTGTCCTACCTGTGATCAAGCTGGAGAGTGTAAACTACAAGATTTTTATATGGAATCAGGCTTTTATGAATCTAGAGTAAATGTTGAAGAAAAAAATCATGCTAGAAAAAGAGAAGATTTAGGTGCTAATGTAATGTTAGACCAAGAGAGATGTGTTCTTTGTACTAGATGTGTTAGATTTTGTTCAGATATAGTTGGAACAAATGAACTAGGAGTTATAAGTAGAGCCGATCATTCAGTTATTGGTACTTTCCCAGGACGTCCTTTAAGTAATCCATATGCAATGAATGTAGTTGATTTATGTCCTGTTGGTGCTTTAACTTCAAAAGATTTTAGATTTAAACAAAGAGTTTGGTTTATGGAGTCATTTAATGCTATTTGTAATGGCTGTTCAAAGGGTTGTAATATCTTTGTTGACCATAGAAAAGAAAAGTATGAAGATGATAAAATATTTAGATTTAGACCAAGAAATAATGCAGAAGTAAATGGTTATTTCATGTGTGATTATGGTAGATTATCTTATAAAAATGAAGAAGAAAATAGATTTGAAACAGCTTTAGTTAACAAAAAAGAAGATACTACAAGTAATGCAATTGCTTCTTTATATACAGAAGTTTCAAAAAATAACAATGCACTATTTTTGGTAGGACCAAACCTATGTTTAGAAGAGATGCAAAACATAAAAGCTTTTGCAAGTGCTGCTAAAGCAAATGTTTCTGGATACTCGCCTCAATATATAGATGAAACATTTGGTGATGACTATCTAAAGAAAAATGATAAAAGTGCAAATAGAGCCTCTTTTAAAGAAGTAAATATAGATGAAGACGAAGCTTCATTTAAAAACTATTTTGATGCAGCATCTTTAGTAGTAGTATTTGATAATAACTATTTTGATGACAACTTAGATTTATTATCAGGTAAAAAAGTTATCTCATGTTTTTCAAACAACGCAAAAACTATTGAAAAATCTGATGTTGCAATTCCAACTGCCTCTTTTTATGAGAAGAGTGGTACTTATATAAATGTAGATGGAATAAAACAAAAAGTTGCCTCAGGAATAAATAGAGATAAGCAAGCAAAAACAATATCATCAATAGTTGAAACTATAAAAAGTATGATTGAAAAAGGAAATATATGAATACAGCATCAATAGTTGTTATTATAGTAAATATTCTTTTAGCTGTAGTACTAGCAGTTGGTCTTACGCCAGTTTTTGTGTGGTGGGAAAGAAGAATAGCTGGATTTATTCAAGATAGATCAGGTCCAAATAGATGTCATATTGGACCAATGAGATTAGGTGGTTTAATCCAAAGTATTGCAGATATGCTAAAACTTGTATTTAAAGAAGACTTTACTCCAGGGCATATTAAATATAAATTTATGTTTACTATTGCTCCTTCAATAGTATTTGTATGTTACTTCCTAACATTTGCAGTTATTCCTTTTGCGGACAATGTTGTAATAGATGGACAATCTTATGCAATGCAAGCCTTACCAATGCAACTAGGTATTATGTGGTTTTTAGCATATGCAGGTTTATCTGTATATGGAGTTATCTTAGGTGGTTATGCTTCAGGGAGTAAATATGGTCTTTTAGGTGCAATTAGAGCTTCAGCTCAAGTTATCTCTTATGAAGCTTCAATGGCATTAGCACTTATATCTATGTTATTAACTTATGGTTCAATTCATTTAAATGAGATTGTACATTTTCAAGGTGGAACTTTCTTTGGAATAATTCCTTCATGGGGTGTGCTTATGCAACCTCTTGCAGCTGTTATTTTTATAGTTTGTGTTTTTGCAGAGACAAATAGAACTCCTTTTGATATTGCAGAAGGTGAATCAGAAATTGTTGCAGGTTATCATACAGAATACAGTGCAATGAGATTTGGTCTTTTTCAAGTATCAGAATTCGCAGCAATGGCAGGGGCATCTGCTATTATTGTTACACTATTCTTTGGTGGATATCAAATCCCTTGGTTAGATACGCAAACACTAAAAGCAAATATTGACATTGTCATTATTGTACTTATGGCTTTATTACCTATTAAGATTTATATTTTTACTAAATGGATTAAAAAGAATAATGACTGGGCTGATAAAAGTGATTCAAGATCAAAAGAAACAGGTATTTTAGTAAAAGCTTTTTGGACTATATGTATAATTTCATTTTTAGCTTTAGGAGCCCTGTTAGCTACAGGTTTAGGAGAAAATGGCTCAAGTATTGCAGTTGCTGTAATTCAAGTAGTAACTTTCTTAGTAAAATTTCTGATGATGGTATTTGTGTTTATGTGGGTTAGATGGACTTTATTAAGATTTAGATATGACCAACTACAAATGCTAGGTTGGAAAATTTTACTACCACTATCACTATTAAATATTGTTATAACTGCTTCAGTTATAGTATTGACAGGAATGTAAAATGGGTATTAAAATAATAAAAAGACAAGGTCAAACTTTTAAAGATAAGCTTTTTCTGCCAGCTATTATGGGTGGTATGAAAACAACTTTTGGGCACTTTACAAAAAATTTAAAAGATGTATCAAAGCTGAAAACAATTCAGTATCCAGAAGAACAGCCAACAGATGTAGCTACAAATGAGAGATACAGAGGGGTTCATAGACTTACAAAATGGGAAGATGAATCAGAAAAATGTGTTGCATGTTATATGTGTGCAACTGCATGCCCTGCTGAGTGTATCTTTATTGATGCAGAAGAGAGATTTGATGGAAAAGCAGAAAAACGACCAAAAGAGTTTAAGATAGACCTTTTAGAGTGTGTATATTGTGGATACTGTGTTGAAGCTTGTCCATGTGATGCAATTAGAATGGATACTGGTATTTTTAGCTTTACAGGAAGTTCAAGAGATGAATTTTTAGTAGATAAAAAATACTTAATGAATAACGAAAGAGCAAAGGATTTATCAGATGATTGATATTTTATTTATTGGTTTGAGTTTTATGGCAATAGCAGGTGGAGTTACAATGCTAACACATAAACAACCTATGTATGCAGCACTTGGATTATTAATCTCAATTTTAGCAGTATCTGGTCTATTTGCACTACTAAGTGCAACTTTCCTTTTCATGGTGCAAATAATAGTTTATGCAGGTGCAATTATGACACTTCTACTATTTATACTTATGTTTCTTAATATTGATGAACATGATATGCCTCATGAGCCTAAAAAGTACAAAAATATTATCATAGGTGCAGTAGTTATATTACCTCTTAATATAGTAATTTTGAAAGCTGTTTCTGCCCTACCCCAAAGAGATATGGGAATAATAGAGACTAATTTTGGTGGCATAAAAGAAGTTGGTATGCTTTTATACCAAAACTGGTTAATCTCATTTGAATTAATTTCAATACTACTTTTAGTTGCATTGGTTGGTGCAGTTGTATTAGCTAAGAAAAAAAAACCTAGAGGAACCCAATCATGATATCACTAACATCATATGCATTTGTTTCAATGATGCTTTTTTCAATTGGTGCAATTGGAGTAGTTGCAAGAAGAAATATTTTTGTAATTTATATGTCAATTGAATTAATGTTAAATGGAATAAATCTATTTTTAGTTACTTTTGCAAGATACCATTTCAATATGGATCCTCAAGTAATTACAGTAATGGTTATAGCAATTGCTGCAGCAGAAGCTGCTATTTTCTTATCAGTAATAATTCTTTTATTTAGAACAAAAAAATCATTAGATACTGATTTATTTACAGCACTAAAACAAGGAGAAAAATAATGCATACAGATCTTTTAGTATGGATAATATTAGCTCCATTATTAGGTGCTATATTAAATGGTGGATTTTATTTCTACAATATTAAAAAAAGAGCCTTACCACAAAGACTATTTTCTTTAACTGGGACAATAGCTCCTATTATTGGTTTTATCTTTACCTTAATTATCTTTTTAGATATGGTTAAACATGGAACTATTTACCACCAAAATATCTTCACTTGGTTAGAAGTTGACCAGTTAACAATTGAGATGAAATTATTAGGTGATAACTTATCTATTTTCATGGCTATGTTTGTTACTTTTGTTGGTTCTTTAATTCATATTTATGCTGTTGGTTATATGCATAAAGATGAAGGTTTTGGTAAATTCTTCGCTTACTTCAATCTATTTTTAGCATCAATGTTGATTTTAGTTTTAGCTGATAATCCAATTATTTTATTTATTGGATGGGAAGGTGTTGGAGTTTGTTCATACCTATTAATTAAGTTTTATTATGGTGATAAAGAAAACGTTCTTGCAGCAAATAAAGCATTTATTGTAAATAGAGTTGGGGATTTTGGTTTTATCTTAGGTGTTATAACACTATTTTTTGCAATTGGACAAGGAAATTTATCTTTTGGATCAATTGAAGCAAACTTAGATAATGCCTCTACTGAGTTACTTATCCTTTCTGGTTTCTTATTATTTGTTGGAGCTATGGGTAAATCAGCACAGATTCCATTATATACATGGCTTCCAGATGCGATGGCAGGACCAACGCCAATTTCAGCACTTATTCATGCAGCTACAATGGTAACAGCTGGTGTTTATATGGTTGCAAGATTTCATTTCCTTTATGAAGATATCGAAGGTATTGGTACATTTATTGCTTATATTGGTGCATTTTCAGCACTTCTAGCTGCTATTATTGCAACTCAACAACAAGATATTAAGAAAATACTTGCATACTCTACAATGTCACAATTGGGATATATGTTTATAGGTGTTGGTTTAGGTTTTTATTCAACTGGACTATTCCACGTATTTACACATGCTTTCTTTAAGGCAATGCTGTTCATGGCGGCTGGTGGTATGATTATGGCACTACATCATGAGCAAAATATCTTTAAGATGGCACAACATAGAGTTAGCACTCCTATTATTGGTTTTTGTATGTTAGTTGGTGTTATTGCAATTTCTGGTATTCCTCCATTTTCTGGATTCTTTTCAAAAGATGCAATTCTAGGTGCAGCTTTTCATGAAGGTCAATATATTATTTGGGGAATTGGAATGTTTACAGCATTCTTAACAGCATTTTATATGTTTAGAATGTATTTTATTCTTTTTGTTGCTCCAAATAATAATAAAAAAACAGAGTATGTTTATACATCAAAAACAATTACACTACCACTTTTAATTTTATCAGTTGGTGCAATCGCTGCAGGTTTTTTAAACCTACCAGGAGCATTGGGTGGTCATCATATGGTTGATACTTGGTTGGCTCAACTTAACTCAAAAGAGTTACATATGAGTCATACAACAGAATATGTACTAATGGCATTATCAGTTATTATTGCAGCATCAGGAATAGGAGCAGCTTATAACAAGTATGCACACTTTGATGTTTCAAAACCTGAAAGTGAAGAAGGACTTATTGCCAATAAATTCTATGTTGATGAATTTTATGACAAAGTTTTTGTTCAGTCAGTTAAAAAATTATCAACTTTTATTGATAAAGTTGTAGATGAAAAAATCATTGATAACTTCATCATGGGAAGTTGTAACCAATTTATCAACTTTGGTAAAGTAGTTGGAAGACTTCAAAATGCAAATGTAAGATTCTATGGTCTATTCATGCTTGTTGGTATGAGTGCAATCTTCATTTATTTATTTATTTCGTTAGGATTGTAGTATGAGTGCAGAAAGTTTATCATTTATTATATTTTTACCAGCAGTTGTTGCCTTTGGTTTGATGATTACATCATCAAATGTTGAATCAGTTAGAAATATCGCATTTTTAACTACTACAGTTATTTTAGCTTTAGTATTAAAAATCTATATTAATTTTGAACCAAGTTCAGGTATGCAGTTTATTACAAATGTTCCTTGGATTGAAACATATGGTATTAATTACTATATTGGTGTTGATGGGTTCTCTTTAACTATTTTGATGCTTATTGCTATTTTAATTCCTACTTCTTATCTTTTATTATGGGAAGGTAGAACAAAAGGTTATTGGATAAATATGCTACTTGTGCAAACAGGTGTAACAGGTGCATTATTATCTTTAGATGTAATTCTTTTCTACTTCTTCTGGGAAGTTATGCTATTACCAGTATTTTTAATGATTGGTATTAATGGTTTTGGAGATAAAGTATTTACAACTATAAAAGTTACTATTTATACAATGGCAGGTTCATTATTGATGTTCTTAGGTATCTTATACCTTGGTGTTACATTTTTTAATGAGTTTGGTTTTTGGTCTTTTCAATATACAGACTTTACAAAAATCACAACTTTGTCATATAATGAACAAGTATATCTATTCTTATCATTTGTTATTGCTTTTGGTATAAAAATTCCAATTTTCCCACTACATACGTGGATTATGGATACATATAAAAATGCTCCTACTGGTGCAGTTTTCTTATTATCTTCTATCATGGCAAAACTTGGGGTTTATGCAATCGTTAGATTTATGATTCCAATTTTTCCAGAGATTTATATAGAGTATTCAACTTGGTTCGTATTTATTGGACTATTTGGTTTAATCTATTTTGGAATTGCTGCACTTATGCAAGATGATATTAAAAGAATGTTTGCCTACTCGTCAGCATCTCACTTAAGTTTTATAGCTGCAGGTATCTTTTCATTAAACTCTTATGGTATTAATGGGGCTTTATATTTAATTATTGCCCATGCAATAGCAACAGGTGCTCTATTTTTACTTGTTGGTGTTATGCATGACGAATCAAAATTTAAAACTATATCAGATTTAGGTGGAATAGCAAAAAAAGCTCCAATATTTACCTTTATTTTTGCAATTATGTTATTTGCAAATGTTGGATTACCAGGAACAAATGGATTCGTTTCTGAGTTATTAATTATTTTTGGAATTTATGAATTTAATCATACCTTAGGTTATATTTCTGCACTTACTGTAATTATTGGTGCTTCATATATGCTATGGATGTTCCAAAGAGCTATTTTACAAGATAGACAAGGTGAACAAAGAACTATGAGAGATCTTAAAATAAAAGAGATTATTGGTTTAACACCATGGGTTATCTTAGTATTTTTAATGGGTGTTTACCCAGAACCATTCATTGATAAGTTTGAGCCAACAGTAACTCACTTTTTAAATGACATATTAAAGATTGGAGCGATGAAATAATGACTGAATTCTTATATCTAGTACCACATATAACAGTACTTATAGGTGCTCTTGTATTAATGTTTATGAGTATGTATGAGAAGTTTACAATTAAACATTTCATTACTACTACATCTATATTTTTAATTATAGCATTAGGTTTTGCTATTTCTGACTTTGGGGATTTACACTCAGCTAAACCTTATAATGATATATTTAACAATGCCTTAGTATTTGATACTTACGCAAACTTTTTTGGTGTATTATTAATTTCGGGAACACTTTTAATTGTTTTAATTGGTGAACATTATTTTTATGAACACTCATACTTTAAAGGTGAATTTTTCTCTATATTATTGTTTGCTCTATTTGGTATGATGTTACTTGCAAATGCAAATGAACTAATTACTGCATATATTGCCTTAGAGATTGCATCATTTGCTGTATATATCCTAGTTGGATTTCACAGTGAAGATGGTAAAAGAGTTGAAGCGATTTTTAAATACTTAGTTTTAGGTTCATTTATTGGTGCATTTTTCCTATTAGGAGCTGTACTAATTTATGGTGTAAGTGGAACTACAAACTTAAATGACATTGCTACATACATAACAACTCATAGTGGAAGTGATTTAAATCTAATCTATATTGGTTTAACTCTATTATTATTTACATTCCTATTTAAAATTGCAGCATTCCCATTCCAATCTTGGGTTTTAGATGTATATAGAGGTGCGCCTATGCTAGTTACTGCATATATGGCATCTACTTTTAAAATAGCAATTTTTTCACTATTTTTAAGAGCATTTTTACAAACATTCTCAACAATCCAAAACTTCTGGGATCCAATTTTATATGTTCTAATTATCTTTACACTTGCATATGGTACATGGATTGCGATTACTCAAAAAATCATAAAAAGAATGCTTGCTGCATCTTCAATTGTTCATACTGGTTATATCTTATTAGCATTTATAGCTTTAGGACAAAATATTGATAGTGCTTATGCTATTATGTTCTACCTAATTTCGTACCTTTTAACTGCAATTGGTGCATTTGGACTTATATCTCATATTATCTCTGAAACAAAAGTTAGAGTTACATATGAAGACTTCAAAGGTTTAGCACATGAAAGACCTTTTTTAGCAGCAGCAATGACAATATTTTTATTCTCACTTGCAGGTATTCCTTCAACAATAGGATTTATTGGTAAGTTTTATGTATTTACTGAAGCTATCAATGCAGGCTATGCAACGTTAACAATTCTTGCAATTATAGCAACAATCATTTCTGTTTATTACTACTTTAGATTAATAGCAATGATGTACTTCTATCCAACAAATGCTGCTTGTGCAACTGAAGGATTTAATGACAAAAGAATTTCAACATATGTTGTAGCACTTTTAGCTGCTTTAGTTGTATGGGGTGGTATTGGTTCAGCAGTTGTATTTTTCTTCCCTGCACCAAATATTGATGCAATTATTGATGTTTCTAAACTAGCAATAGAATCACTGTTTCTAAAGTAAACACTACTAAAATATTTGTTACTATCTAGTTTAACAAATATTTTACACTACCACTTTTTTAAAAGCCCACATTGTGGGCTTTTTTTATTGACATGTACATTTTTTGTACAGTTCAAGGACATTATTTATACATCAATTTTATATATACTTCAAGATTATCTTAGATATAATATTACGATGTTTTCAAGAGAATATTTAGTTCTAAATATTAACCAATTAAATCAAACAGAAAGGATGTCAAATGAGTGACCTAATAGAAGGTTATTTAGGAAAGACTGTAGAGGGGAAAAAAAGTAGAGTTCCAGCAAAACTTGATTATATTCAAAGTGCAACTGGATTATTTCTAGCACTTTTTATGTGGGGGCACATGTTTATGGTGTCTTCAATTTTAGTTAGCAAAGATTTTATGTATTCAGTTACAAAGTTCTTTGAAGCTAGTTTTATATTTGATGGAGGAAATCCATTATTAGTTTCTATTTTAGCATTTGTAATTTTTGTAATATTTATTGTACATGCTGCTATGGGTATGAGAAAGTTACCTGGAAATTTTAAACAATATCAAGTAATGAAAGCTCATGCAGATAACATGGGACATGAAGATACTAAATTATGGTTTATTCAAGCATTCACAGGTTTTGCTATGTTCTTCTTAGGTTCAATACATATCTATATTATTATGACACATTCAGATGCAATTGGTCCATATGCAAGTTCTGATAGAGTTTGGTCTGAGTGGATGTGGCCACTATATATTCTTTTATTATTAGCTGTTGAATTCCATGGAACAATTGGATTATACAGACTAGCTGTTAAATGGGGTTGGTTTGACGGTAAAGACCATAAAGCTTCAAGAAAAAGATTAAAAACATATAAAAAAGCTTTAACTTATTTCTTTTTGATTTTAGGTTTTGCAACTTTAGCTGCTTATATGAAAATTGGTATGGAACACGCAGATAAAGCAGGTGAAAGATATACACCAACAGCAAAAGTTATGGAATATAAAATAAATAATGGGAGAGTGGCATAATGAAAATTAATTATTGTGATGCATTAGTTATTGGTGGAGGATTAGCAGGTCTTAGAGCTGCAGTTGCTGCACAAAAAAAAGGCTTAAGTACAGTAGTTTTATCACTAGTTCCAGTTAAAAGATCTCACAGTGCTGCTGCACAAGGTGGTATGCAAGCATCTTTAGGAAACTCTAAAATGTCAGATGGTGATAATGAAGATTTACACTTTGCTGATACTGTAAAAGGTTCGGATTGGGGATGTGACCAAGAAGTTGCAAGAATGTTCGTACATACTGCACCAAAAGCTATTAGAGAATTAGCTGGTTGGGGTGTACCTTGGACTAGAGTGCGAGAAGGTTCAAGAGAAGCAGTTATCAATGCTAAAAAAACAACTATTACTGAAGACTCAGATAGACATGGATTAATTACATCAAGAGACTTTGGTGGAACTAAAAAATGGAGAACATGTTATACTGCAGATGCAACAGGACATACTATGTTATTTGGTGTTGCAAATGAAGCATTGAAGCATGAAGTTGACATTAGGGATAGAAAAGAAGCTTTATCACTTATTCATGAAGATGGAAGATGTTATGGAGCAATCGTTAGAGATCTAATTTCTGGTGAATTAGAAGCTTATGTTGCAAAAGGTACATGTATAGCAACTGGTGGATATGGAAGAGTATTTAAACAAACTACAAATGCTGTAATTTGTGAAGGTATTGGAGCTGCTATTGCACTTGAAACTGGAGTTGCAACTCTAGGAAATATGGAAGCTGTACAATTTCACCCAACTCCAATTGTACCATCTGGGATTTTATTAACAGAAGGTTGTAGAGGTGATGGTGGAATCTTAAGAGATGTTGATGGTCACAGATTTATGCCAGACTATGAGCCTGAGAAAAAAGAACTTGCTTCAAGAGACGTTGTTTCAAGAAGAATGATTGAACATATTAGAAACGGAAAAGGTGTTCCTTCTCCTTATGGTGATCATATTTGGTTAGATATCTCTATTCTTGGTCGTGAACATATTGAGAAAAACTTAAGAGATGTACAAGAAATTTGTCAAATCTTTAATGGTATTGATCCAGCTGATGAAGGTCCAAAAGGTTGGGCACCAGTTCTTCCTATGCAACATTATTCAATGGGTGGAATTAGAACAAAACCAACTGGTGAGTCTCAAAACTTAAATGGTTTATTTGCTTGTGGTGAAGCAGCATGTTGGGATATGCATGGTTTTAATAGACTTGGAGGAAACTCAGTTTCTGAAACAGTTGTTGCTGGTATGATTATTGGTAACTACTTTGCTGATTACTGTTTAGCAAATGATGTAACAATTCCAACTGCAACAGTTCAAAAAGCACTTGATAAACAAGACAAATACTTAGATGAAATTTTAGAATACGAAGGTACTGAAGATATCTTTAAAATCAAAAATAGAATGCAAAATCTAATGGATCAAAAAGTAGGTATCTTTAGAGATGGTACAGGATTAGCAGAAGCTGTTGATGAATTAGAAGAGTTACTTAAGAAAACAAAACAAATCAATGTAAAATCTAAAGAAAGAGTTGGAAACCCAGAGTTAGAAGAAGCTTATAGAGTTCCAAGAATGCTTAAAGTTGCACTTTGTGTTGCTAAGGGTGGACGTGAGCGAACAGAATCTAGAGGTGCTCACTATAGAGAAGATTACCTTAAAAGAGATGATGCAAACTGGTTGAACAGAACATTGACTTCTTGGCCAAGTGATGATGATACACAGCCAACTATAACATATGAAGACTTAGATATTATGACTATGGAAATGCCTCCAGCATTTAGAGGTTATGGTGCTAAGGGTATGATTATAGAGCATGAATTATCTGCAAAAAGACAAGCAGAAGTTGATGAATTAACTGAAAAGATGCAAGCTGAAGGTAAAGATAGGCATGAGATTCAAGATGCACTTATGTCATTTGATTTACCAATGAACTATAAAGAGAAAAATGAAAGAGCAGGAGATAAATAATGAGTAACCAAAAAGGTAGAGAAGTTACTATTAAAGTACTTAAATTTAATCCAAGAAGTAAAATTTCTAAGCCTCATTATGTAGAGTACAAATTAGAAGAGACACCAGGTATGACTCTTTTTATTGCACTAATGAAAATTAGAGAAGAATATGATGCAGATTTATCTTTTGACTTCGTATGTAGAGCTGGTATTTGTGGATCTTGTGGAATGGTTGTTAATGGTAAACCTGCACTTGCGTGTAGAACATTAATTGCTAATTATCCAGAAGGAACTATAACATTACTTCCAATGCCTGCATTTGAACTTATCAAAGATTTATCGGTTAATACTGGTAAATGGATGGATGCTATGT
Source organism: Arcobacter denitrificans (SeqCode) (assembly GCF_048571185.1). Lineage (GTDB taxonomy): Bacteria > Campylobacterota > Campylobacteria > Campylobacterales > Arcobacteraceae > Arcobacter > Arcobacter denitrificans. The sequence goes on from NZ_CP182350.1 coordinate 866,811, forward strand.
CTACTAGAGTTGAATCATGGATTCATACTAACCACAAACCAGACATTGCAAAAATCGAAGAAAAAATCGATCCAGATGTTGCAGATGAAACATTTGAATTAGACAGATGTATTGAGTGTGGGATTTGTGTTGCTTCTTGTGGAACAATGCTTATGAGACCAGACTTTGTCGGTCCTGTTGGATTAAATAGAATTGCAAGATTTGAAGTTGACCCACATGACAATAGAACTGCTGAAGATTTTTATGAATTAGTTGGTGATGATAACGGTATCTTTGGTTGTATGTCTTTATTGGCATGTGAAGATCATTGTCCAAAACATTTACCATTACAAAATAAAATTGCATATTTACGAAGAAGATTAGTAGCATTAAAATAATTATACAAGAGAGTTTTTCTCTTGTATAAACAAAAAATATAAAAAGTTAATTACCCAATGGGTAATTAACTTTTTATATTTTAGGGATATTTTAAATTAGTTTAATATTTTAAATTAGTTTTTAGGTGTACAAAAAACCCTTGTAGGAGAATAAATGTCACTAGTCAACGATTACTTTTTACTATATCATGGAAAACATTGTGAACAAAAAACCACCTTTGGAACAGAACACTATAAAAATAGAGATGAGTTTTTTGAAATAGCAGCTTTAGTTTTAGCACCAACAAGAAAAAACTATGAAAAATATATATCCTTAGAGAGTTTTAAAAAGTTAATTACAAATATCACAAACAAAGAAGTGAAAAGTTTAGATGACCTTAACCAACTCCAATTTTGTTTAATTGATTCCATAGAAAAAGATACTACAAACTGTCAAATTGAAAAATTGCATGAAAGTCTAGAATACCTTAAAAATGAACATATTTTAGAATCATCAAATTTTAATAAATTGATTTCTCTTTTTGATCCAAATGAACTAGGACTTTGCGATGAAGAGTCAAAAGAAGAGACAATCCAAATAGATGAATCAAAATCATTTAAAGAGTTAAAAGTTGATTTTGAAGAGTTACTTCAAGAGTTACAAACTATTTTTAAATCACAAGAGTACAAAGAAGAGTTATCAAATACGAAAGAGTACCTAGAAAATCAAAAATTCTCTATAGGAATTACAGGTGTTATGAATGCCGGTAAATCAACAATGCTAAATGCTCTTATGGGAGAAGAGATTCTTGGAAGTGCTGTTGTACCAGAAACTGCAAACTTAACGATTGTAAAGCATGGTATTCCTCAAGCAAAAGTATTTTACTGGAATAAACAAGAATGGAATAGAATCGAACAAGCTTCTAATCAATTGGACTCAATAAAAGAGTTTATAAAAGAGACTAAAAAAGTATTTGGAAATGATTTAGAAAAATATATACAAGAAGACTCATACAATGAAAAAGTTGATATTAAAAACCTTGCAACTTACACTTCAGCAGAAGCTAGTGGTAAAAAGTGCAATTTAGTAAAATATGTAGAACTAAAATCTGATTTAAAATTCCTAGAAGATGGAATAGAGATAGTTGATACCCCAGGACTAGATGACCCTGTTATACAAAGGGAAGAGATAACAAAAGAGTACTTAAGCCAATGTGATTTAATGATTCATTTGATGAATGTATCTCAAAGTGCTACTTTAAAAGATGTAGAGTTCATCATAGATGCCCTTCTTTATCAAAACGTAACTAAACTACTAATAGTAATTACAAGAGCAGATACTGTTTCAAAAGAGCAGTTAGAAGAAGTAATTAACTACACAAAATCTTCAATTGAAGCTCAATTAAAAGCTCAAAACAAAGATAGTCAACTTGACTTTATTCTTAGAAATATAAAGTTCATACCAATCTCTGGGAAAATGGCACTTTTACATAGAACAGGAAAAGAAAAAGAAGCCCTTGATGCAGGATTCAAAATAGAAGATACTGGTATTTTAGAGATTGAAGATTATTTAAGTGAGACTTTGTTTGGAAAAAGTTCTTCAAAAACTGATTTAATAATAAAAGGTGTAAAAACACAACTTAGAAAAACCATAGAAAAAGAGATAAAATCTTTCAACTATGATTTGATTTTATTAAGTAAATCAAAAGAGGAATTAGAAGCTGATTTAAAAGAGTTTGCGAAGAAGAAATCTACAAATGAATCTATATTTGAAGCTATGGAAGAAGATATTGCTGTTTATAAAAATGATGCAAAAAGTTATATTCTTACCCTAGAAACATTTTTAGAAAATGAGCTATTAGACTTACAAGGAATAATTAAACAAAGAGTTTTCTCAGATGTAAAATACTCTTTTGAAAAAACAAAAAAACGTCCAGAATCAAAAAGAATCAAAGCTATTGTTGAAACTGCAATAAAAGATGGTATTGTTGATGTAATTAGAGATTATAGATATAAATTTATCAAAAAGTCACAAAGTATTGGGGAAGTTTTTGGACAAAAATACCAAGAAATGGGATTTTCTATAGGACATAAAAATGAGAGCTTTGATGCAAGAGGATTCTTTCAAAATGACTTTAAAAAAGGTTTTTTAACCTCTTCAAATGAAGTTTTAATAAATAAAATCATAAATGAAGTTGCAAAAAGTAAGGAAAATAAACTACAAGAATTAGATAGAAATATCCAAGAATACATAAAAGATGAGTTTAATCCAATAGAAAAAAACATAAAACAAAAAGCAGAAAATGTCTCTAAATTATTAATAGATAACTTCTTTAAGCAAATTTCAGAGCCATTAAAAGTCTTTGAGAGAAAACTAATAAAAGATGAAAAGACATTACAAAATAGAATCTCAACTTTTGAAGAAAATGATTCTAAAAAAGATGAATTAACAATAGAAATTCACAAAAAAGTTAAAAAACTTGAATCTATAAACAAGGAACTTAAATCATGAGTATCTTAAATAGTTTTGTAAAAGAGTATGCTGATAAATTCTTCGAAAAAGAAGAGGTTTTTGAAACTGGCTTAGTTGGTGATATAAAAAAAGTAAGATCAAGACTTATGGATGACAAATTTTTACCATCTTTTCAACTAAAATCAATATTGGATAAACAACTAAGACGGGCAAGATACCCTATGGAAGTGGCAATTACGGGACAGTTTTCTTCTGGGAAATCAACATTCTTAAATGCCCTACTCTCTAAAAATATTTTGCCAACAGGCATTACTCCTGTGACTTCAAAAGTAAATTTTCTAAATTATGGTGAAGAGTATAAACTTAAAATCACTTACTACTCAGGGGCTCAAGAGTTTGCTCCTATTGATGCAATCTCTGATTTTACAGATCAGCGAAAAGATGATATGAAAGATATCAAATATCTTACACTTTATGCTCCAATGGACATACTAAAAGATATCTCTTTTGTAGATACTCCAGGTCTTAATTCTCAAAGTCAAAGTGATACAGATACTACAAGAAAAGTTTTAAGAGATGTTGGTGGTATTATCTGGCTAACACTAATAGATAACGCAGGAAAACAATCAGAAGCAGAAGTTTTAGAAGAGTATATGGAACAGTTTAAAAATAAATCCCTTTGTGTACTTAATCAAAAAGATAAATTTACACAAGAACAAATTGAAACAACAACAAATTATGTAAAAAAGAAGTTCTCTAAATATTTCTCACAAGTAACTCCAATCTCTGCTAAAATGGCGCTAGAATCAAGAGCTCATCATAAAGATGTACTTATTCAAGATGAGTATGAAAAGTTTATTTCTGAGTTTAAAAGTGACTTGAAAGACAATGATGTTGAATCATTAGAATTCTTTGAAAATAAATTCAAAGAGTACAAAAACAGACTATCAGAAATAAACCATGAAGATTCTAAAGATAATACAAAGCTACTTGATGAATCAAATATTCAATTAGTAATTGATTTTATAAACAATACCATAAGACCACAAGCCTTAGAATCAAAAGAGTTTGCTATAAAAAGAGACCTTTTAGGTATCTGTGATATTTTGGTAAGTGAATATCAAAATATACTTGGTGTGTATGATAGTCTTGTAGAGATACTCAGCTCATCTGAGAGTGAAATATTAAATGCCTTAGATGCAATACATAAAAAATACTCAAAAGAGTTATTTAATATCTACAACTCACTTGAAACTATTATGGAAAAAATGGCCCATGAAACATATAAAAATATTAAAACTGTAAAAACACATAGATATGAAAATAAATCTGGTTTTTTAAATAAAGAAAATTATGCAAAAATAGAATACAACACTTATTGGATAGATAGTGATAATGTTTATAAAAATCTGTTTTATGATGACCAAACTATAGATAAGATGTTTAAAAAGTCTATTAAAAACCTAAAACAAATAGAACTAAATGCTGATGAATCTTTTAGAGACGTTTATAGAATCATAAAAAGCAATGTTCATAGATGGCAAGAGCCATATGAACTAATTAAGAAAAATAGAGATGTTGCTTCAGATGCAGAGTTTTCTACAACTAGACACTTTGCTGCAAAAGTTTATGAAAATGTCTTAATCTCTTACCATAGAGCCATCTTAGAAAACATCTCAGCATTAAGAAAGAAGTTTGCATACTTTAATGGAGCACTTTCATATAGCTATATCCAAACAACACAAGCAACTATTGCTCATTTTGAACAACAAATTGCAGAATCAGTACTTTTATATGAAAAAGAGCCAACAAAATTCTCTGTATACCATCCAAGAGAAGATGAGATTCTTACTAAATTAAAGGCAAACTTTGGATTTGAAAAAATTGAAGACTTTTTAACATCAAAAAGAAACTACTTATTTAAGATTATCAAATATTCAAAAGAGCAATATTTAGAGATAAATAAACAAAGAATTGAATTTGTTGAGTCAAAAAAAGGTGAATATATAAGCAAAATAGAAGATTTAAAAGAGATAAAAGAGGAAATTTAAGAGATTTAGACTTAAATTTTGTAATTTAGATAAGTTTAAGCAAAATACTATTGACAATATAGAGTTTTTTTTATATTATTTCAGTCCATTTTGATTGGGGTATCGCCAAGCGGTAAGGCCTCGGCTTTTGGTGCCGATATTCGCAGGTTCGAATCCTGCTACCCCATCCATTATGTTTTTATGTGCGAGTGTGGCGGAATAGGTAGACGCGTGGGACTTAAAATCCCATTCCGGTTTCGGAGTGTGAGTTCGATTCTCACCATTCGCACCATAAAAGAGCGGGAGTAGCTCAGTTGGCTAGAGCTTCTGCCTTCCAAGCAGATTGTCGCGAGTTCGAGTCTCGTCTCCCGCTCCACTTTTTATGTAATGACCTGTTAGCTCAGCTGGTAGAGCATCTCCCTTTTAAGGAGGTGGCCAATGGTTCGAATCCATTACGGGTCACCATTACATTTATTTTATACCGCGGAATAGAGCAGTCCGGTAGCTCGTCGGGCTCATAACCCGAAGGTCGTAGGTTCAAATCCTGCTTCCGCAACCAAAATTAGCCATAGTGTCAAGGTAGCTCAGCTGGCTAGAGCGCTGGTCTCATAAGCCGGAGGTCGGGAGTTCAAGTCTCCCTCTTGACACCATTTCTAACACACGCTGGTGTAGCTCAGTTGGCTAGAGCAGCTGATTTGTAATCAGCAGGTCGGGGGTTCAACTCCCTTCACCAGCTCCATTTTATAAATTAAACACTAATAACAAATATAGAGAGTTGCCAGAGTTGGTCGAATGGACCGGTTTTGAAAACCGGCGAGGTTCACGCCTCCGAGGGTTCGAATCCCTTGCTCTCTGCCACTATCCCTACTTTATGATTATTTACTTTCAAGAACTTTCTCCATTTGAACTTAGTTCTCAAATAATAAAGATTAACTTAATTACAATAAATAATATTATAAATTTATTTATGGTATATTCCTATAAAAACTTTACTATAAGGATAAATGTTGAATAGTTTTTTAAGAATATTTTTAGTGACAATATCATTTTTCGTTATGTCATTTGCAAATATTCAAAAAGACAAAATTTACAATGTAGCTGTATTTAAAAACTGGATGCCGTATTATTATGTTAATAACAAACAAGAACCAAGTGGATTTGCAGTTGATATCTTTGAAGAGATAGCTAAAGATATAGGTATAAAATACAAGTACACAGTTATTGATAATTGGAATGAATTTTGGCCATTAGTTAATAGTGGAAAGATTGATATTATACCTGATATAAGTACTACAAAAAATAGAAAAAAATCCTTACTCTTTTCTAATACTACAAATACTTTTGAGATAACTATCTATAAAAGAGCAACATCAAAGAAGTTAAAAGAGATTAATGATTTTCATAACAAAACAGTAGCAGTTGTCAATAGAAATATTGGGGTAAGTGTAATGCAAAAATATCCTCAAATTAAGACAAAAGTATTTAATAATCGTTTTGATGCATTCTATGCACTTATTTCTGGAGAAGTTGATGGGATTTGTTATCCTAGACCCTTAACTAACTATTCCTTAAGAAAACTAAACTTAGATGATAAAATCATACCATTAAACGAAAATCTTTTTGAGATAAAAAGAGCTATTGGTGTGATATCTCATAATACAGAATTGGTAGATAAAATTAATGAATCAATATTAAAGATAAAAGAGAATCGAAGATATGCATTTATTTATCAAAAGTGGTTTGAAAAAGAAAAAAGTTTTGAGTTCTCTTACGAACAAATATTTTATTTAGTAATTATTGTAATACTAATTATGATGGGATTTGTTTCACTGATTATATTCTATAGCATAAGAAAAAATTGGCTAATGACTGAAAAAGACCTAACAAAAGAGTTAGATTTACGTACTACAAAATTAGAAGAAGCCAATGAAGAATTAAAAAAGCTAGCAAGAATAGATTATTTGACAAATATTTTTAATAGAAGACATTTTTTTGATATAAGCAAACAATACTTTGAAATTGCAAGACGCAATAATACAAAGTTATGCATGATTTCACTTGATTTAGATAACTTCAAAACAATCAATGACACCTATGGACACAAAGTAGGAGATATAGTATTAATAGAGTTTACTAAAATTGTAAATTTATTTATGAGAAAAAGTGACCTCTTTGGTCGTATAGGAGGAGAAGAGTTTTCAATAGTTCTTCAAAATACAAGTATTGAAGATAGTTTTATTGTATGTGAAAAAATAAGAAGAAAAGTAGAAAACACTACTCTTAAACATGAAAATAAAACTATTCAATTTACTGTAAGTATTGGTATTGTTCAACTCACAAGTGAAAACACAGTAGATGAGCTCCTTGAAAAATCTGATTTAGCTTTATATCAAGCAAAAGAAAATGGTAGAAATACGATTGTAAAGTATGATTTAAAAGCTACTGATAATTATAAAAATAAGAAAAGACAATGATAAAGTTAGAGTATACAGACATATTCAATAATAAAAAGATAGAAAAGCTACAATTTTCTAAAAATCTAATTAAACACACATATAATGAAAAGTCTCTTTTTGCTATTTTGGTAGATGGTAAATCAATGGAGCCTCTCATAAGTGATAAGGCAGTTGTAGTTGCTGATTTATCAAACAAAACTTTAGAAAATGATGGCATATATTTAGTTTATTATGAGAATAAAATGTGGATTAAAAGATACAAGGCAGAGAATAAAACTTTCTTTTCTATCAATCCAGCTTTTTCCCACCTTACTTACAAAAAAGAAAAGACTCATTTAGTAGCAAAAGTTTTACTCACCTTTACTAATTTATAATCTAATATTTCTTTGTAAATAAACAATCATATCTTTATTAATAAATGCTAATCCTTGAAGTGATTTCTCACTTGCTTTAATTTTAATTATTGAATTAAGATAATGTTCTAACTTATCTGTTAACTTTTTATCCTTAACTAAAAGAATAATTTTTGCAGAAGTTTTATTTATCTCTCTGATTTGTTTATCTATATTTGATGATTCAAGCGATAATATATCTTCTGTTAATTTTGAAAACAGCTCTAATTTTGTATTTCTTAGCCATCTATTTTGCTCTATTTTATTATTGATTTTTGTAGAAATAAGTGTATCTACCACTTTAGAAGCTACAGCACCTACAAGTGCACTTTTTGCAAGTGAAGTAAATAATGTCAAATTTAACATGAAATATCCTTTCATTTTTTTGATTATAAGAATTAAAAACTTAATACTTTATTATAATGATAATAAGTATCATTAATATACACTTAAGTTTTTAAAATGTATAATTTTGATAATCATAATTAAGGTTGATATATGAAAAATATTTCTTATAGTCAAAATGATGAAAAACTAACTCTTCATCAAAAAAGTGTAAAGATTCATGACAATCTCTGGATAGTTTATTGGTCTACACTACTACTTACTGCTTGTGCACTGTTTGTAAAAGATTTTATTAATGTATAAAAAAGAAGTTAATAACTTTTATATTACATTAAAAAATTTCAAACAACACATTACAAACTTGAATTTAAAAAATACTATTCAAAAAGATTACATTTTGAAAGTACTATATTTTTCAAATAAACACTTAACAGTTGAAGAGATTGAAACTGAACTTCTAGTAAAACACAATATACATATATCTACAACAACTATCTATAAAGCTTTAAAACTTTTAGAAAAACTCAATATTATTTCTTCTCTTGAAGTTTTAGAGAGTGCAAAGTGTTATGAATTGAACTCAAACTTACCCCACGGACATTTAATATGTACATCTTGTCATTCTATAATTGAGTTTAAAGATACATCAATAGATAATAAACAGTTAGAAATAGCAAATACTCATAATTTTACATTAACTAATCAGGTTATGACAATATATGGACATTGTCAAAGATGTCAAAACTAAATATGTTTTATTGATAATGATTACAAATTTATAATAAGTGACCGTTAAGACTAAATCTATAAAATATACACAAAGGAAACAATTTGATTAGTACACAAGATATTATTAATATAACTAGTTTTTTTACTATAATTGCTCACACGCCTGGAAGACTTAGAGTAAGAGTAAATCCAGAAATTAAAAACTTAGAGGGAAACTTATCCTTGGAGGATATTGAAAATTTACCAAAAAAAATAGATGGAATAATAAATATCAAGATAAATAAAATCATTGCATCAGTAACAATAACATATGACCCCAAAGTATTTAGTCCTAGTATTTGGGAAAATTTAGTTAATAACAAAAACATTGATGAAATATCTATTTTAATAAATAAATTAGCAAAGGAGGTTGTATAATTGGAAACAAACCTTGATCAACAACTACTAATATCAGCAAGAGTTGATATAAATAGTGAGATTCCCATAACTACACAAATTTTAAGAATAGCTGTTTATGATGAGTTTAAAGCTTATGAAACATATACCAAGATAATTGAGAATTTTGGATTGGTACAACCATTTGTTAATATAAAAGAGGCAGAGGCTATACATTTTGGAGTACTTATAAAGCTTATGGAAAAGTATTCAGTTGAAGTACCTATAAATGATTGGCATAGCAAAATTGAAATTCCAAGTACCTTAATAGAGTGCTGTGAAATTGGAGTTGCAGGAGAAATTAATAATATTGCGATGTATAATAACTTGTTAAGTCATGTCACTCAAGATGATATTAAAAATGTCCTTTATCAACTTCAAGCTGCATCTTACAATAATCATCTCCCAGCTTTTAGAAACTGTGTACTTATGCATTATAATAGTAATGAAAACCTGAATTTCAATCAAGAAGATATACTGGAAAAACTTGGTGAATATCAAGGTATGATAGATGATATTATGTCTGGAAATATAGATGAAAACTCTATTGGAAAAATATTTTCTAAATTGAACTTATCAATGACAAGTGGAGCCGTTTTTGGTGGTGCAATTATAGCACTTATGAATACTTACATTTCAAACAAACAAAACAAGGAGTAGAAAATGCCTTTACCATTTTTAGCAGGATTAGCAATTGGAGCTGTTGCAGTAATTGCTTATAATAAATCAGAAAAAATCAAAAGTAACACAGATAAATTTGTAGGTAAATCAAAAGAATTTGCAAACGAAACTTTTGAAAAAACAAAAAAGAACGTGGATGAAATAAAAGAAAACCTATGTTCAAAAAAAGAGACTAAAACAGAAAAAAGCAAGGAAGAAAAATGCGAGGAATAAATGAGCTTACAATAGATACAGGAACTCCTAGAAATGTACTAGGACATGTAATAAGTGGAGCTATTGCTTCTGCTGTAGTTTCAGGGGCTATAAACTATAAAAAAGTAAAAGCCAAGGAAATAGAAAAAAAAGCAGCAATTAAAGATAGTATTAAAAAAACTTCTCAAGGTGCAATTGCAACTGGTGCAGCAATTGCAACTGCCAATTACTTAGGACAAAAAGGTGGTTTAGTAAAGGCTGTTACTGCTCTTTCGATTGGAGCAATGGGAATTTATGCTGTTGAAATGATTGAAGAAAAACTTGATCAAAAATATTTAACAAATGAAAATTGTCTTTTGGAAGAGGAAACAAATGAATAATCAATACGATATAAATATTGAAAATACAAGGCCAAATGAGGCAAGGGTAAATGCAAATATTAATCAAAACCCATACATAAATCAAAACATCAACCCCTCAGCAAATAATCCGCAACAAAATAACTCTGCAAGTGGTTTTAATACAGGTGACTTTGTAAAAGGTGCACTTATTGGTGCAGCAGTTACTTACTTGCTTACAAATAAAAATGCACAAGAAAATGCATTTAAAGCATTTGGAAAAGGAAATGAACTTTTTCAAGCTGGTATTGAAGAGTTAAAAGAGCGATATGAAGATGTAAAAGCTCAAATGCAAGCAAATAAAGAATAATCTTAATGAAAAATAATTTTATTAAAGTACATCAAACTTCTACAAGAGTTAGATATAAATATTTTTTACTTAAAGAAAAATTTATAGATGAAAGTATTTTAAAAAATCATCTTAAAAAAATTGACTATGTAATTGATGTACGAATAAATAAAAAAGCCTTTTCAGTTATATTTGAAATAGAAAAAGATATTACAGAAAAACTAGAAGAGATTTTATCTAAGCTAACTTTAGATGAGTTACTAAGTAACTGTGAAAATGAAGCTGTCTGCGTTTCTTGTGTAAGTGATGAAGAACCTTCAATAAAAGGGATGATCAACGCATCAAGTGCTTTAATATCTGAAAGATTTGTTTCAAATAACATGTTAAAAGCTGGTATAACAACTACTGCTTCTATACCTTTATTAATAGATGGGTCTAAAGAGCTTCTATCAGAAGGTTTGACTTCAAAAGTTTTAGAGAGTGCTGCTGTCGCTATTTCTATTTATAGAAAAGATTATCTTGCAGCAAACTCTACAAACGTGATGCTTGAACTTGGTGAATATATAGAAGAGACTACTGTTCATAAAAGTGATGATTTATTAAAAGAGTTAGCTAAACCAAATGTCGAAGAGGCTTGGGTTGAAAAAGTAGTAGATGGAAAAACAACTGAAATCTTAATCAAAAGTTCAGAGCTTAAAGTTGGAGATATCGTAGTAGTTGGTATTGGAAATACAATACCTGTTGATGGACATATTTTAGAAGGAACAGGTAGTGTAAACCAAGTCTCTATGACAGGAGAAGCAGAACCTATTGTAAAATATAGAGGAGATAGAGTTATCTCTGGAACTATTGTTGAAGAAGGAAGATTTAGGATTTGGGCTGAACATGTAGGTGCAGATACTGCAACTCAAAGAATCAGACATTATATAGAAAACTCACTAAATGAGAAATCATCTGTTCAATTAAAAGCAAACAAACTTGCAAACAAACTTGTTCCTGTAACACTTGGACTTGCAGGGGTTTCATATATCTTTGCAAAGGATTTTGAAAGAGTAGCTTCTATTTTACAAGCTGATTATTCATGTGCCTTAAAACTTGCAACTCCAGTTGCTTTTAAAACAACTATTTCAAAAGCTGGACATAATGGCATTATGATAAAAGGTGCAAAATCCATAGAAGCACTTAGTAATGCTGATACTTTTGTATTTGATAAAACAGGTACTTTAACTTGTGGAGAATTAGAAGTGATTTCAGTAGAATCATATAGTAATGATTGGACAGAAGAAGAGGTACTTAACTTAACTGCTTCAACTGAAGAGCACTATTTTCATCCAGTAGCTGAAGCCGTTGTAAAAGCAGCAAAAGATAGAGGCTTTGTACATATGCACCATGAAGAAGTAGAGTTCATAGTTGCACATGGAGTTAAAACAGAAGTAAAAGGAAAATCTGTAGTAATAGGAAGTAGACATTTTGTAGAAGATGATGAAAAAATTGATTTTTCAGAACATAAAGAAAAGATAAACAATTCACTAAAAAATGGAAAAACTCTACTTTATATTGGATACGATGGAAAACTTTTAGGAACTATTGGACTCTCTGATGAATTAAGAGAAAACACAAAAGAATCAATTACAAAACTTAAAAGTCTTGGTGTTAAAAATATCATAATGCTAACAGGTGATACGAAAGAAAAAGCAAAACTGATTGCTGATGAGATAGGAATAGATGAAGTAAGAGCTGAATTACTCCCCCAAGATAAAGCAAAAATTGTAAAAGAGCTTATGGGTGAGGGTAAAAAAGTTGCTTTTATTGGTGATGGAATAAATGATGCACCTGCTTTAATATCTGCTCATGTTGGAATATCTATGAGTAGAGGTGCAGATATTGCAAAAGCAACAGCTGATATAAGTCTTTTAAAAGATGATATTGCCTACGTTGTGGAAGCAAAAGAGTACGCTAATAAAACAATGAATTTGATTAATAACAATTTCAATGCAACAGTTGGAATCAACTCTTGTATACTAGCAGGTGCTACATTTGGTCTATTTTCTCCAATTGTAACAGCTGTTTTACATAATGGTACTACTATTGGATTATTGTTAAATTCAATAAGGGGTGTTAAGCAGTAGTAATTGATAATAGTTATTAGTTTAATTTAAGTTTTTTTAGATAAAATATTGATAATTATTATCAAAAGGATTAATATGCCATTTTTATTACCACTTGCAACAGCTTTAACCGCAGTTCTAACAGTGAAAACTGTACACAAAACTGCTAAAGTAATAGATAAAAGGAAAAAAAGAAATGAAAGAACTGCCAATTGATTTAGAAATACAAAAAGAAGCAGCCAAAATTGGAATGACTGCAACTCTAGGAGCTACTGTAGTAACTTCTATGTTTATGAAAAATAAAGTTGCAAAAAAAGTTCATGTGGTCGCAGGTGTTGCCTTTTGCGGTTTTGCATTGTGGCATCATATGTTATATCAACCAAAAAATAAAACTAAAAAACCATTATCATTACAAAAAGCCTAAGGTTTTACTCCTTAGACTTTCTTATTAATCTATCTTTTTTTATCTTTTTATGTGTTAATCCCACCTCTTCTTTTAATATTTGAATTTTTCTTAATAACTTTTCTATATCTATCTCTTTATTTTCCATTTTTTATCCTAATTAAAATTTTTCTTTAGTAAAGAAGTCCACTCTTTTACTCTTGTATTTGTTAGAGTATCTTACATATCTTCATCTAATGCTAAGCCAACAAATTTGTTGTTTATCAAAGCTTTTGATTCATCAAAACTGTACGACTCATCACTCTCCCACTCACCTACAATTTTTGCACCCATACTTTTTATTTGTTCATAAAGTATGCCCATAGCATCTAAATATGTATCTGGGTATCCATCTTGATCTCCCAAACCAAAAAAAGCGACTGTTTTAGATGAAAAGTCTACTTTTTTTAGTTCTTCAAAATTGTCATCCCAATCATCTTGCAAATCGCCATCTCCCCAAGTTGAAATACCAAGTATTACATTACTGTACTCATTTATTTTTTCTAAACTTGTATCTGCAATGTCATTTATTTCATCTATATTTAGTTCTTGGGCAATTATATTTGCTATATTAGAAGTATTTCCTGTACTAATTGCATAAAATATTGCTGTTGTCACTGCAACTCCTTTTTTTTAAAATATCGTTTAATGAATATGGTATTAGTTTTATCACATAATCATTACAGGTATCTTCCAAAATTGGAATTTTTACCTGAATGTGTTTATTGAACTCTTTATTTTTAGGATAAACAAAATAGACATACTTAAATTCACTATTAAGAACTACATCACAAGCAATTTTAACTTCATTGTCAATAGATAAGCTATTTTTATTCATATTTATAAATAATGGTACTACTTTTATAGAAGGATGACTTGATAATATAATGTCAATACTCTGTTCATTTTTTTCTACAAATCTATTTTTTGTATTTCTTGCTATTTTTTTATATACGTATTCAAAAAAGTTTTCTTCTACATTTTTTGTATTTAAAAGAGTACTTACTAAACTCTCACATTCATTGAAACTCATAATTTAACCTTTTATATTGATAATCAGTATCATATATAAAAGTCTCTTAAAATCATCTTATTTTGATAATAGATATCAATATAAACCTTAAAGATTTATCTATTATTTAAATTAATACTTATTTAGATAAAATATTTTAGCCTTAATAAAGAGAATGAATGATATTTGAAAATGAAAAAAAAATCTTAAAGATTATAAAGTATGCTCCCTCAGTTTTTATTTTACTTGTCTCAATTATTATATTAACTATTCAATTTATAGAAAAAAACAACACTTTTCAAAAAGAAAAAATAAAAATTCAAAATGAATATATAGAGAGAAATAAAGAACTTATAAAAGATCGTGTAAATGAAGTTTATACTTATATTCAAAATGAAAAAAAATCCACAGAGGAAGATTTAAAAGATTCATTAAGTCTTGCAATTAACAATGCCCATGCTATTGCACAAACAATCTATAAAAACAATAAAGATAAAGACCCCAAATTTGTAAAAAAGCTAATAATAGATGCTCTAAGAAATATCAGATTTAATGATGGCAGAGGTTATTATTTCATTTATGATAAAAAAGGTGTCAATCACCTTTTACCATATAACAGGGAACTTGAAGGCAAAAGTTTTTGGAACCATAAAGATGCAAAAGGGATACCAATTGTTAGACAAATGATTGAAGTTCTAAAAACAAAAGATGAAAGCTATTGTCAATGGCATTGGTATAACCCCCTTAAACCTGATGTCCAAAAAAGAAAAATTGGGCTTGTGAAAAATTTTGAACCCTTTGATTGGTTTATAGGTACAGGAGAGTATGTAGAAGACTTTGAAAAAGATATACAAAATAGAATTTTAAAGCATATTCAAAATATAAGATTTGGCAAAAGCGGATATATTTTTATTATAAATTATGATTCAATCTACTTAAGTCACATAAGAAAAGAGTTTATTAATCAAAATGCAGTAACAAACAATGATACGATTGAGATTAAAAAAGTAATAAAAGACTTAATAGAGATTTCAAAAAATGGGCAAGGATATTATGCCTACACTCAAAATAAAAAACCAGGAGTCGAAAAACCTATCAATAAAACTAGTTATGTAAAGGGTCTAAATGAATGGTCATGGATGATTGGAACAGGTTTTTACCAAGATGATATGGAAAAATCAATCCAAGATAGGAAAGCATACCTTGATCAAGATTTCAAAAAGCGTTTAGTTCAAACAATACAAATAGAATTATTACTAGTTTTTATATTACTTCTTTTTTCAATATATTTTTCTAAAATTTTACAAAATATATTTGAGAAATATACAAAAGACATAGAACATCACATAGAGACAAATAACAAACAACAAAATATGTTAGCATATCAATCAAAAATGGCAGCAATGGGTGAAATGATTGGAAATATTGCCCACCAATGGAGACAACCATTATCTGCCATCTCTACTACCTCTACAGGACTAAAACTTCAAAAAGAAATGAATATGTTAGATGATAAATTTTTATTGAAAAGTCTTAATGATATAAATGCTGCAGCACAATTTTTATCTTCTACTATAGATGATTTTAGAAACTTTTTTAAAGTTAATAAGGAAAAATCAATCTTTAGTATTAAAGATATCCTTAAAAAGTCTATCTCTTTAGTAAGTGCCCAATTTAAAAACCACGATATTGCTATTATAGAAAATATAGAAGATATAAAAATAACTAATTTTCAAAATGAACTTATACAAGTTGTGATAAATATTTTAAATAATGCAAAAGACGAACTTGTAAAAAAACATAAAGATTCTAAAAAAATCATTCTTATAAATACACAAATATTAGAAGATACCCTCATTATTGAAATAAAAGACAATGCACAAGGAATACCTCTTGATATCCTAGATAGGATTTTTGAACCATACTTTACAACTAAACACAAAAGACAAGGTACTGGTGTTGGTTTATTTATGAGTAGAGAGATTATTAATAAAAATATGAAAGGTAATATTAAAGCATATAATAGTACATTCGTATACCAAAATTGTGAGTACAACGGAGCTGTATTTAGGATTACACTTCCGCTAAACACTACAAATTTAAACAAGGAACATTAAGATGAATAGATTTTTAGGAGCTATTTTAGTATTACTAGCAGTAATAAGTAATATGTATGGAAATAACCTTGAAACAATAATGCAAGAAAACAAACTCAAAGTTTGCATTTGGCCAGGATATTATGGGATATCATATTTAGATCCTAGAACTCAAGAACTTGTAGGAATAGACAGTGATTTAGCAAAAGAGTTAGCAAAAGATTTAAAAGTTGACTTAGAGTATGTACAAAGTTCATTTGCAACATTAATCAAAGATATAAATGAAAACAAGTGTGATATAGCTATGTTTGCTATTGGAAACACTCCCTCAAGAAGAGAAAAAATAAGATTTACAACACCCCATTTATCAAGTGATATATATGCAATTACAACAAAATCAAATAAAAAAATTCAAACTTGGAATGACATAGATAAAAAAGGTAATATCCTTGCTGTTACAAAAGGAACATATCATGAACCAATTATGAAAGAGAAGTTAAGGAATGCAGAACTTCTAGTAGTAAATGGTTTTAAAGCAAGAGTACAAGAAGTTCTTGCAGGAAGAGCTGATGCTTTTATGACAGATTATCCTTTTGGTAAAAGAATGTTAGCAAAAACTGATTGGGCTAAACTTATTATTCCACAAAAGGAATATCACAAAACTCCTTATGCTTGGGCAATGGCATATGGAAATGACAAATTCTATGATAGAGTTGAAAAATTTATTAAAGATATTAAAGAAGATGGTAGATTATTAGATTTATCAAAGAAAAATGGACTAGAAGCAATAGCAAAATTAAAATAGAATATGAATAAGAGAAAAATTAAAGGCTTTATAAAAACACTTATTATTGCTGTATCAATGATAGTCATTGTGATTGGAAGTATAGTTTCATCTTTATCTATATTAAAAGATGAAGCTATTAAAACACACCTTAAAATTGCTCAAATTGAAGCAAATACACTCTCATCTCAAATTGAACAAACCTTTAGTACAGTGGAATTTGTAATATCAAATTTAAAAGACTTTTTAAAAATAAATGATGATGAAGCAAATCTAAAAACACACTTTAACGAAATATTAAGAAGTACTCCATATATTCGTTCAATTAATATTTTAAATAAAGATAAAAATGTTATTTATAGTTCAAACTATTTAAACACAAATCTCTCTTTAAATGATAATGACTTTTTTCCAAAACCTCTGTTTGACAAATCAATATTAAGATTTGGTAACCCATGGATTGGAAGAGATTTTATAAGTGCTGTAGAAGTAACAAAAGCTGATACAGTTAATAAAAATGAATCATCATTTTTACCCATATTGAAAATGGTAAATATCAAAGAGAAAACATATTTTATATTGATAAATATAAATACGACGTATTTTCTAAATAAAAATCAAAAAATTCTTTCAAATCAAAATCTTAATTTTAATATATACAGATTAGATGGTATTTTACTTTTTTCATCAAAAAACTCTAATAAAATAGGAACTAAAATAAAAGACTCTATACTCTTTGAGGAATCAATTAAAAAAGATAAAGCCTCAGGTATTGAATTAGTAGATAATGTAAAATATATGAGTGCTTATCAACCTACAAATATATATCCTCTAAATATTGATATACAATTAGACTTTAAAAAAACACTTGCAGAATGGGAGAAAAAGAGAGAAAATATAGTAACTATCATCTCATTATTAATCTCTTTTTGTGTAATACTTGTAATTGCTTTGATATATAAGAATAACTTAGAAAAAGAGCGAGAAATTGCATTTCAAAGAAAAGAGCTTGCAGATAAAAAAAGATTTCAGATTCTATTTGAACAAGATATATTTTTAGCAATAACACTAAAATCTGATGGAACAATAAATCAAATAAACAATCTTGTATTGCAGTTTTTGGATTTATCTAAAGATGAAGTCTTAAATAAAAGAATCTGGGAACTTCCTTGCTGGAACAAAGAAGATAAAGAATGGCTTGAAAAAGAGGTTTTATCATATAAAAAAAACACAAAACAAGAAAGAATCTTATATCCAAGAAATAAAGAGAATCAAGTCAAAGTTTTTGATTTTAAACTAACATCAATAGAGTTATCAGAAAATATAGAACTTGTAGCCTTAGCAATTGATATAACTCAAAAAATAGAAAAAGAAGAAAAACTACAACATGCATATGTAGTTTTTCAAAATGCTCATGATGGGATTGTAATCACCGACAAAAATGGAAAAATAATAACTGTAAATAGATCCTTTATAAATTCAACTGGATATTCTTTTGAAGAAACTGTAGGACAAAACCCAAAAATACTTAACTCTGGAATTCACGATAAAAAATTCTATGCAGATATGTGGAATTCAATTTTAAAAAAAGGTTTTTGGGAAGGTGAATTACTCAATAAAAGAAAAGATAATTCCCTATACAATGAAAGATTAACTATAAATGCTGTTTATGATGAAAACCAAGAAATCAAAAACTTCATAGGCATGTTTTCTGATATAACAAAACAAAAACAACAAGAAAAAGCTCTAAAAGAACAAGAACAAATACTTTACCAGCAATCCAAACTAGCTGCAATGGGTGAGATGATAGAAAATATTGCCCACCAATGGAGACAACCACTATCTATAATATCTTCAGCAGTTACTGGTATGCAACTTCAAAAAGAGTTAAATCTAAATGATGACCCAGAAGATGAAATCAAAAATTTAGTTTTGATAAATCAATCTGCCCAATATCTATCTAAAACAATTGATGACTTTAGAAACTTTCTAAAAACTGATAAAATAAAAGCAAATGTACATATAGAAGATACTATTGAAAAAGCATTAGATCTATTAAGTTCAAAACTTAGAAATAGAAGTATTTCAATAATAAGAAACTTAGAAAGTATTGAGGTTTTAGGTATAGAAAATGAGTTACTTCAGGTTATTATGAATATTATTAGTAATTCAAAAGATGCTTTAGAAGATAAAAAAGTTGAAAATAAAATGATTTTTATTGATGCTTTTGCAGAAAATCATGATGCAGTTATTTTAATAAAAGATAATGCGGGTGGAATAAATGAAGAGATTATAAATAGAGTATTTGAACCATACTTTACGACAAAACATAAAAGTCAAGGTACAGGTATTGGACTATATATGAGTGAAGAGATTATAAAAAATCATATGGAAGGTACTATTTCTTGTACAAATACTAACTATACTTATGAATCAAAAGATTATAGTGGGGCAATGTTTAAAATCACTATTCCTTTAAGTTAATAAAACTTAGATTTTTCTGCTCTTTACACTTTTATTATTAAGCAACTTTCTATGTCTATTTAGATATAAATGTGCAATTAGAAGTAAGAAAATTTACTGTGAATAAAATCCGGAGAAATTATGAATCTACATGAATATCAAGCTAAAAACTTGTATAGAAAATATGATATTCCTACTACAAAAGGAAAACTCTTAACACACCCTTCACAACTTGACGATATATTGAGAAATGTTGGAAAAGATAGATGGGTTATCAAAGCACAAGTTCATGCTGGGGGAAGAGGAAAAGTTGGGGGAGTTGTTTTAGTTAATTCAAAACAAGAAGCCAATGAAGAAGTTAGAAGGCTACTTGGAAGTACTCTAATAACTCACCAAACAACAGCACAAGGACAACCAGTAAACTCTATATATATTGAAGAGCCTTGTGATATAAAAGATGAAATATATTTAGCTTTTATTGTTGATAGAACATCTCAGAGAATTATGATAATTACATCTAGTGAAGGTGGGATGGATATTGAGGAAGTTGCAGAAAAATTTCCTGAAAAAATACTAAGAAATCCTATCAATCCTATTGTTGGAATTATGCCAGCACAATCTAGACAAATCTGTGAAGATTTAGGTTTTGACAAAGACCTCAGCATCCAAATGATAGGTTTGATGAAAAATATGTATAAAATGTTTGAACAAAAAGATTTATCACTTGTTGAGATAAACCCTTTGGTTGTAACAAAAGAGAATAAATTAATCTGCTTAGATGGTAAAGTTGTTGTTGATAATTCAGCACTTTACAGACAGCCTAAAATGAATGAAATCAGAGATGATTCACAAGAAGATCAAAGAGAACTAAAAGCTGAAAAACTAGACCTAAATTATGTAAGTCTTGATGGAAATATAGCTTGTATGGTAAATGGTGCAGGTTTAGCAATGGCAACTATGGATTTAATAAAAACCCACGGAGGGGAGCCTGCAAACTTTCTTGATGTTGGTGGAAGTGTCAATGAAAAAAGAGTAGTAGAAGCTTTTGAAATTATTTTATCAGATACAAAAGTAACTGGTATATTAGTAAATATTTTTGGTGGAATTGTAAGATGTGATATTATAGCTTCTGGTATCATTGGTGCTGTTGAAAAAATGCAAATTGATATTCCAATTGTAGTAAGACTTGAAGGTACAAACGCAAAAGAAGGACTTGAATTGATAAAAAATTCAAATGTTACAGTTTATGAAGAGGCAGATTTGGATAAGGCAACTCAAAAAATCATTGAACTATCAAATAAAGGAGCTAAATAATGGCTATTTTAATTGATAAAAATACAAAAGTATTAGTTCAAGGTCTAACTGGTGCACAAGCAAGTTTTCATACACAAAGAGCTCTTGCATATGGTACAAATGTAGTTTCAGGTGTAGTTCCAGGAAAACGGGGACAAAGACATCTTGACCTACCCATTTACAATACAGTTGAATGTGCTAAAAGATTGACAGGGGCAAATGCTTCAATTATATATGTTCCTGCACCCTTTTGCAAAGATGCGATAATCGAAGCTAGTGAAAATGGTATAGAGACTATTGTTTGTATCACAGAAGGTATTCCTACCATTGATATGCTAGATATTAAAGCTGTTGTAGATTTAAATGGATCAAGACTTATAGGTCCAAACTGTCCTGGAATAATAACGCCAGACCAATGCAAAATGGGAATCATGCCTGAAAATATTCATATGGCTGGAAGCGTTGGTATTGTGTCTCGTTCTGGAACACTTACATATGAAGCAGTAAATCAATCAACCCTAGCTGGATTTGGTCAAAGTACTTGTGTAGGTATTGGTGGAGATCCAGTTCCTGGAAGTGATTTTATAGATATTTTAAAGATGTTTCAAGAAGACCCTCAGACAAAAGCAATCGTTATGATTGGTGAAATTGGTGGGGCAAAAGAAGAAGCAGCTGCTGAATACATAAAATCAAATATCACTAAACCTGTAGTTTGTTATATCGCAGGAGTTACAGCTCCAAAGGGTAAAAGAATGGGTCATGCAGGTGCTATTATTGATGGAGGTAAAGGAACAGCTGAAGAAAAATACTTAGCTTTAGAAAAAGCAGGAGTTAAAACAGTTAGAACGATAACAGCTATTGGTGCTGCTTTAAAAGAAGTTCATCCTAAATAAGAGAATTAAATGAAATTATCACAAGAACAGATTAAACAATTTAATCAAGATGGTTTTTTACTTATCAAAGATTTTGCACCCCATGATTTATGTGAAAAAATCCTAGAAAAAGCACAATATCATCTTGATAGAAAAATAACTCCCCTAGAAACGGAAGCCCAATATCTTGAAGCTAATGATGAGACAAATACAGTAAGACGTCTAAGACAAGTTTATCAAAGAGAAGAGATATTTAAAGAGTGGATGACTTATGAAGAGATACTTCCTATGCTAAAACAGCTATTTAATGAAGAGGTAGTTTTAACTTTGGCTCATCATAACTCTATCATGACAAAGATGCCAAAAGATTCTTCGAGGACTTCATGGCACCAAGATAGAAGATATTGGCACTTTGAAAACAATGATTTAATCTCTATTTGGCTTAGTCTTGACGATGAATTTATAGAAAATGGTCTTTTAGAATTTATTCCAGGAAGTCATAAACTATCTTTAGAAAAAGAGCAATTTGACGAAAAATCAAACTTTTTAGATGAACACCCTAAAAATATAGAGATAATCAAAAATAGAGTTCACACAAACCTAAAAAGAGGTGATATAGTTTTGTTTCATTGTAAAACTTTGCACCATGCAGGTAAAAACATAACAGACAAAGCAAAAATCTCTTTTGTTTATACAACAAGAGCTAGCAGTAACAAACCTCTAAAAAACACAAGAAGTGATGTAGAAGAAGTACTTCTTGGATAATCTTCTTACACTTTTAGAAGAGAAAACCTCTTTTTCTAAAAGTGTTATCAAAAACATCTTACAGCTTCTTGATGAAGGTTGTACTATTCCCTTTATTGCAAGATATAGAAAAGAGCAAACTTCAAATGCAAGTGATGAAGAGCTAAGAGTATTTGAAGAGATTTATAACTATTCCCTAAAACTTTTAAAAAGAAAAGAGGAGATTTTAAATCTCCTACAAGAAAAAAACTTCTTAGATGATAAAATCAAATCAAATATAAATTTTGCCACAACACTTCAAGCCCTAGAAGATATTTACACACCCTTTAAAGACAAGAAATCATCAAGAACTACAATTGCCATACAAAATGGCTTAGAGCCCTTAGCAAACTTCATACAGTGTTTAAAACACTCTAAAAAAGAGTGTGAAGATAAAGCAAACTCTTTTTTAAATAAAGAAGTTACATCAAAAGAAGAGGCACTAAAAGGTGCAAGTGATATTATTGCCCAAAGATATGCAGATGATTTTAAATCAAAAGAAGTAGTCAGAAACAATATTCTAAATCATGGAACACTCCAAACAAAACCCACAAAAACATTCAATGAAAACGGTCTTTATAAAAACCTTGCAAATGTAAATGAAAAGATAAAATATATAAAATCTTATAGATTTTTAGCCATAAACAGAGCTACAAATGAAAAAGAGTTAACTTTTAAAATAGAAGTTGATGAAGATTTTATTTGTGAAAATATAAAAAAATATAAAATCCCAACTTGGGCAAACTCTTCAAGTGAGCTTGTATATGAAGCGTATAAAGATGGACTTAAAAGACTACTTCTTCCAAGTTTAAAAAGAGAAGCCATAACAATACTAAAAGAAAAAGCTTCATATGAAGCCATAAATCTATTTGGCAAAAATCTAAAAGAGCTACTTCTAACTCCTCCACTTATAAATCAAACTATTTTAGGACTAGACCCTGGCTTTAGAACGGGTTGTAAAGTAGCAGTTATAAGTGATGATGGACTCTTTTTAGATAGTGCAGTTATATATCCAACCAAACCAAAAGAGGATTTTATAAACTCTGCTAAAACATTATTGGCTTTGATTAAAAAATATAAAGTAAACTCAATAGCCATAGGAAATGGAACAGCTTCAAATGAAACTGCCTCTTTTGTATCAAACTTTATAAAACAAAACTCTTTAGATGTGAAGTTTGCAGTTGTAAGTGAAATAGGAGCAAGTGTTTATTCTGCTTCTAAAATAGCCAATGAAGAGTATCCCCAACTTGATGTTACAATTAGAGGCGCTATTTCTATAGCAAGTCGCCTTCGAGACCCAATGGCAGCCTTAGTAAAAATTGACCCAAAATCACTAGGAATTGGACAGTATCAACACGATGTAAATCAAAAAAATTTGGCTTCAAAATTAGAAAATGTAACCATTGACTTAGTAAATAAAGTAGGAGTTGATATAAACTCTGCTTCATACAAACTTCTCTCTTTTGTCTCAGGTTTTAGTGAAACTATGGCAAAAAATATCATAGTTCACAAAGAAAAAATCAAAAAATTTAAATCAAAAAAAGAACTTCTAGATGTAAAAGGAATAGGCTCAAAGGCATATGAACAAGGTGTGGGATTTTTACGAATAAAAGATGGAACTTCTATTTTGGATAACACAGCAATCCATCCAGAAAACTATACACTTGTAAACACTTTACAAAAAAAGTACAAAGTAGAAGATATACAAGAAAATGAAATAGAAAATATAGCAAAAGAGCTAAACAGCTCAAAACTTCTTTTAGAAGATATTATAAATGAGCTACAAAAACCCGGCTTTGATGTAAGAAGTGAATTTGATGAAATAGAGTTTTCAGAAGATATAAAAACAATCGAAGACCTAAAAGAGGGATTCTTCGTCTCAGGGATCGTACGAAACATAACTGATTTTGGGGCTTTTGTAGATATTGGGCTTAAAAATGATGGAATGATACACATCTCACAAATGAGCAAAAAAAGAGTCTCACATCCAAGTGAAGTACTAAGTATAAACCAGCAACTAAAAAAGATAAAAATCATATCAATAGATTTAGAAAAAAACAAAGTAGGCCTTAGTTTAAAACAATAATAAAAAACCTCAAATAACTTGACCACAATCAATGATAAATACCTTAATATTGATTACAATTATCATAAATTAACTCAAGGTAATATTATGGAATATACATTAGTTCAAATCATACATTTATTATGTGCAATCATATTCATTGGTTTTATTTTTGCAGATGTTGTAATCTTCCCTGTTATAAAAAATAAATTAGGTGAAGAGACATACACAAATACTATAAATGCAATAGTAAGTCGTGGTCTTAAAATATACCCTCCAATAGTTTTAATACTAATTGCAAGTGGTGGATATATGTTTACAAGATATATCAATAGAGAATTGGGAGTATTCAATACATCTTTACAGTGGATACTTTTGCTTAAACTGTTACTTGTACTTTTAATTGTTCTGGGAGTTATCTATACTATGTATTGTAAGCTTACAAAAAAAGAACCTGTAGCTTTTATGCAAAGATTTCATCTATACGCACTTATTCTATCAATTGCTATTGTGATATTGGCTAAATTGATGTTTGTAGTATAAGCACAGCTATTGAGCTGTGCTTTGTTTATAAAGTTTATGTGGAGTTGGTTTTTTATTAAAATCAATTGTCACTAAAACTACCTCTTCAACTTGAACTATTACTTTGTTTGTAGTTTTGTTTCTAAGTTCACATTTTACAGTTATTGAAGTTTTACCAACACGTACTAACTCTAGTCCCGTAATAAGAATATCACCAATATTTGCAGCACTGTTAAAAACAACTTCAGATACCTTTGCAGTAGCGATTCTACTAGTATCAAGCAAATTTGCAGCAAAAACTGTAGCATCCGCATCTATCCAAGACAGAGCCATTCCTCCACTTAAGATTCCTGCTGAACTTAAGTGTGGGTACATTACCATTCGTTGAGTAGTATATTCCAATTCAAAACCTTTTTTCTTATTTTCAACTATTTTTTATAAAACCTTGATTAAACAAAGAGTAAAAACCTTGCATATTTCAAAATGCTTTTTTAATGCTATACAAAAAAAGTATACTCAAAAATAAAAAAGGAGTTATTTATGCAGAAGTTTTTATATATAACTGACCAAAATGAGTATAGCGATAATAGTTTTATTGGCCCTTTATTTGAAAAATATTTAACAAAACACTATGATATAGATATCATATACTTCTCTAAATTTAAAGGAACTCTTGAAAAAAAGGATAATAATAAAATCATTATTCCTCTAGCAGATAAGCTAAATGTTTTAGAGGTTTTAGAAAACAATGGAATCAACCTAAAAGATTATGCATATGTTGCAGTTAGAAATGACACTAAGATTTTAAAAGAAGTAATCAAAAGAAAAAATATCTATGGTTTTAAAGTGGCATTTAGATTATCTTTTCCAAAAAGAATTGCCAAACTCCAAATGGATGAAGCAAACAATAAAAAAAGCTATTTTGATATAATATCAAACAAAATCCAACTTCATCAAGAGACCTCTTTAATAAATGATTGTGATATTTTTCTTCCAACAACTAGAAAAATGAGAGACAAGTATTTAAAAGATGTAAAAACAAGAACCTTTATTATTCCATCAGCAATTGACCCAGAGGTACTACATCATAATATTCAACATGAAGGTGAAGAAAAAAGATTTTTCTATGCAGGAACTTTAGATAAGTTAAGAGAGTTTGAAACAGTTTTAGATGCCTTTTCTCAACTTTCAAGTGGTAGCTTTAAAATTATGATTTCTACAAAAGACCCAGAATATGCCCAAAATTTACTGGCTAAATATTCTACCTTAAGAGAAAACATAGAACTATACAATGCAACAACTAAAGAGGAGTTATTAGCTCTTATTGCAAAAGCTGATATTGGCTTATCTATTCTTCCTGATATCCAGCTATTTAATACTTCTACTCCTGTTAAGATTATGGATTATTATGCTTCAGCTGTTCCTTGTCTAATGTCAAAAAATGATAATAATCTATCTATTTTTGAAGATAATAAAACAGCTTGGCTTTGTGACTTTGATAAAGATTCTATTAAAACAAAACTTGAAGAGATAATCAAACTTTCTAAAGATGAAGTAGCTCTTATAGGGGATAATGGACAACATAGACTTTTAGATATAAGAAACTATAAAAGAATAGCAGATGATTTAGCTCACCAACTAAATGTCTTATAAAAATATGCATTTTGCATATTTTTATAACTTTACACTTTTTAAATAATCAGCAATCTTAGGAATATAATCTTTTCTACATACCAAACAAGTGGGCATGTTTGCTATCTCTTTTGGCAAAGCAGTAATTTTAAGTTCATCTTCATATCTTAGCCTTTTTACAATGCTAAGAGGTAGTATTGATTTTCCCATTCCAGCTTTTACACAGCCAAGTATAGTTTCATAACTTCCAAACTCTAATTTTTTGTGTTCAATACCTGTAGTTTCTAGTAAATAGTTTTGCCCAAATTCATTGTATGCACAGCCCTTCTTAAAGCTCAAAAATACCTCTGGTGTAAAGCTATCTTTAGGTTCAACTACAACTAGTTTTTCATCAACTTTATTTAAAACTAAAAGTTCATCATGTTTTGGTATTCCACTTATAAAAGCAATATCAACTTGATAATCTAAAAGCATCTTTGTTATATCTTTTGTAGTATTTGTTATAAGTTCTAACTGCATATTTGAGTAGTCTTTATGAAGTTTTAGCAAAAAGTCCACTATTCTTGTAACAGCATTTGACTCTGTTGAGGCTACTTTTAACTGATCTTGTACAAGCATATTTTTCATATCTAAACTTGCCAATTCTACTTTTTTTACTATCTCCACAGCATGAGGGAAAAGTCTCTCCCCTTCATTTGTCAAAACAACACCCTTGGGCACCCTGTGGAAAAGTTTGTAGCCTAAAGACTTTTCAAGTTGTTTTATTCTTGAGGTTACATTTGATTGAGCAAACTTTAAAGAGCTTGCTGCTTTTGATATACTATTTTGTTTTGAAACTTCTACAAATATTCTTAATAAGTTAGAATCCATATCGCTATTCCTTATATCACTAATCATGATTAGATATTTGACATAGTATCATTTATAGTGATATTATGTCAAAAAAACAATTGGATTAACTTTGAAAAATATAAACTTACTAGATAAAGATTCAAATGCCTCTATTATATTAGCTGGAATTCTTGCACTTATTATTGGAGTAGGAGTTGCTAGGTTTGTTTTCACCTCTCTTCTTCCTCCTATGCTTGAAGATTATTTAAGTGTTAGTTTTGCAGGTATTTTAGCCTCTGTTAATTATGTGGGATATCTTGCTGGGTCTATTTTTAGTGTGTTTATAAAAGATATATATAGCAAAGTAAAGTTTTTCAGACTAGGTATAATTCTATCTATTTTGACAACTTTAGTTTTAGGAACTACACAAAATGAAACCTTGTGGCTAGTTTCAAGAGTTGTTGCAGGTTTTGGGGCAGCTATGGCTTTAATCGTTGGTTCTGCAATAGTAATGAGCAAACTCAAAATTGATAACAAAACAAAAGCCATGGGAATACATTTTTCTGGTATTGGTTTTTCTATTTTAGTTACAGATTTGATAGCCAGATTAGTTTTCTATTTTGAGGGAACATGGAGTGATGCTTGGATTGTTTTAACTATTTTTGCTTTTTTTGTATCCTTTTATCCTATGTATATTTTATCTTTTGGCAAAAAAGTAAATACAACAGTAGTCAAACACCACTTTGATATAAAACTATTTTCACCCTTTGTAATACTTCTTATTATAGCATATTTTTGTGAAGGTGTTGGGATGGTTGTCCAGTCAACTTTTATACCTGATATTATTAACTCCCTTGAAGGCTTAGAAGGTTATGGAAACCTTACTTGGACACTTGTAGGACTTGCTGGGATTCCCTCTTGTATTATCTGGATGAACTTGGCACATAAATATGGAAGTGTAAATATAATCATCATAGCCATGTCACTTCAAGTAGTAGGTATACTTATCTCTGCACTTACAAATAATATCTACTTAAATTTATTATCTGGTATTTTATATGGTGGTACTTTCATAGGTCTTGTGGCACTATTTATGAGTTTGGGAGGGAAGCTTGCAGGTTCAAATCCAGTTATACTTATGGGGGCACTTACTACTTCTTATGGTATAGGACAAGTTTTAGCACCACTTTATAGTGTTGCTTTAATAGAGAAGTTTGGAAACTATGATTATACCTTATATCTTACAGCTTTTATAGTTTCATCTGGAGTAGTTTTACTACTTATTTCAAAATTTCTAAAAATAGTAAAGGATTAAAATGCCATATATTAATATAAAAATGACCCATGAAGATGGAGGAGCTACAAAAGAGCAAAAAGAAAAGTTAGCCAAAGGTATTACTGAACTTTTCTCTGATATCTTTGGAAGAGGAGCATCTAGTGCTGTTGTTCTTATAGAAGAGGTTTCAACTGATAACTATGCTATTGGCGGAAAAACTATTACAAACATAAGAGAAGAACAAAACTCTAATTGATTTAAATCATACTGTTTATTTAGGCTTTTTGATACTATAAATTTATCAAAAAAAAGTGATTTATATATGAAAAAGTTTTTTAAACAGTTTAAAAAAGTAAATACTGAGCCTATTGAAAGAGCTAATATACTCTGGTCATGGATAGGTTCATTTCTTGGAATATTAGCCATCTCATTTTTTCATATGGATATTTTAAATGACAACGACTTAACCCTTGTTATTGGCTCATTTGGAGCAAGTGCAGTATTAGTTTATGGAGCAGTTAACTCTCCCTTAGCACAACCTAGAAACCTAGTAGGCGGACATATTTTATCAGCTCTTGTGGGAGTTATATCTTTTAAATTGTTCCATGATCATATACTATTTTCTTCTGCATTTGCTGTTGCAACATCTATTTTAATCATGCAATTAACCCTAACCCTTCATCCTCCAGGAGGAGCTACTGCACTTATCGCTGTAATTGGTAGTAATCAAATACATGATTTAGGATTTTTATATATTTTATATCCTGTAGCTTCAGGGGCATTTATTCTTTTAATAATTGCAGTTGTAGTAAACAACATCCCCTCTCACAGACACTATCCCCAATCATCTAAGATATTCAATCCTAAATGGCTGGCAGAAGATGATTAAACTGAAAACATAATTTGTGATAGAAATATAATAATTACCACTAAAATAAAAGGGAAAATGTGACTTTTAAAAACTAAAGGCTGTATTGAAAAAAATACTTGTAAAATACCTCTAATACCAAGCCAAAGTCCAAGTATAGCTTTTATACCAAGTAGTATTTGAAAGTTACTCAAACCATCTTCCCCAATAGCACCAAAATTTACATAAAAGAGATAAATTCCTGAAGCAACTGCTACTAGTAAAGCTTTGGGAACTACTTTTCTAACATATTGCATAAAGTATTCTCGCACTTTTGAGTGCTCTTTTTCACTTAGGTCTTTTTTTATTTTAGATAAAAATAGATTATCCGTAAATAAAAAACCTCCATATATAAATACTGAAAAAATATGTATTAATTTGATTGAAAGATATATCATTTTTCTGTTCCTGAAGAGTTTTTAGGTTTTATATATAATAAAAACCAATCTTTTAGTATAAGTATGGCTGAGATTGCTCCCAAAATATGCATTATTATATTTTGAGGAAAATTTAAATAAAAGTAAGAGACTAATAAATATATCACGATGGGATATTTTACAAAGTAAAAAAAGAATATTAAACTACCATAAATTTTATTCAAAACAACTCCAAAGTCTTAATCTAAAAATTTATTATAAAGTAGTTCTATCTTCTTTCCAATGATTCAAATCAATCTTTTTTAACCCAAACTTTAAACTTCCAAGCTGGACTTTTAACATCTCCATCTTCTATTATTGCATCATAGTCTTTTTCTTGAGCTAAATCCCAAGTAGAAAAATCTATTGGTTCTAACAAAGCATCTGCAACACCTGAAAAATCAACTTCACTTAGATACATTTTATCTACATATGGAAAAAGTGTTTTATATATAGTAGACCCACCTATTATAAAAAGTTCTTCTTCACCTTTTTCTCTAGCAAAATTTAAAGCCTCTTGAATATCCTCAAAAGTATAAACACCCTCATGCTCAAATCCACTCTTTGATAATACTATTGAAGTTCTATTTGGAAGGGGCTTACCTATTGATTCAAAGGTTTTTCTACCCATCAAAAGATGGTGTCCAGAAGTTATATTTTTGAAGTTCTTAAAATCCTCAGAGATATGCCATAACATCTGATTATTCAGACCTATCTCCCAGTTATTTCCATATGCTACAATCATTGATACTATCATACTGTATTCCTTTTAATTGGCTCCCAATAAAAAGGGACCATATATTATATATCTACTTTTTAGCAAAGGAAGTAAATTCCTTTTAAAAGTAGCTTGTGCTCGTCACTCTCTTTGAGAAAATTCTAAAGAAGGCAACGAGTTGCCTTTTGACTATACAGCCATTACTGCTTTTATTCCTTCGTGACACTCATAATTTTCTAATACAAAGTCTTCCATTTTGAAATCATTGATATCTTTTACACTTGGATTTATTTTCATTGTTGGCTTAGAAAAAGGTGTTCTTGTTAGTTGTAAGTTTACTTGCTCTATATGATTTGAGTAGATGTGTGCATCTCCAAAAGTATGTACAAAATCACCTAGTTCTAAATCACAAACTTGAGCCATCATCATAGTAAGTAGTGCATACGAAGCTATGTTAAAAGGAACTCCTAAAAATACATCTGCACTTCTTTGATATAGTTGACAAGATAATTTTCCATTTGCCACATAAAACTGAAAAAATGTATGACAAGGAGGTAGTGCCATCTTTTCTATTTCCCCTACATTCCAAGCAGATAAAATTAATCTTCTAGAATCAGGATTTGTTTTAATTTGATTTATCAAATCAGATAATTGATCAATAGCTTTTCCATCACTACCCTTCCAAGACCTCCATTGAGCTCCATATACAGGTCCTAACTCTTTTATCGTATCTGTATTTGTATATCCTAAGGCTTTTCCTTGGGCATCTGCATTTGCAGTCCAGACTGTCTTTTTACCTACTAAATTAGCAGCAACATCACCGAAGTTAATCTCAGCCAATCTTCGCTCATCTGTGCTACCTTCGATAAACCATAATAGCTCAGAAATGATAGCTTTTAGATGTGTTTTTTTAGTAGTTACAAGTGGAAAACCTTCGCTTAAGTCAAATCTCATCTGATATCCAAATACAGATGTTGTACCTGTGCCTGTTCTGTCCTCTTTTTTAACACCATTGTCTAAAATATGTTGTAGTAAATCTAGATATTGTTTCAATGATATTCCTTATATTTTTTTAATATTGTATTCTAGCAGATTCATATTTAATCATGAGAATTTTTGTTTTAAAAGCTATGGAACGAAAAATGTATTAACTATATCATAACAAAAAAAGGATTTAAAATGTTCGCTCACTTAAGAAAATTCCTAGCTAAAGTATTTGTTCCAAAATCTAGAAGTATTTATTCTTTTCATAAATACGATTCTACTTTTTAATAAAAAGTATTAATTACTCTGTTTTTTCATATAGTCATATAGATATAAGTATTGTCTTAGCTCTTTTAGAGTTTCATACTTTAGACCTTCTTCAATCCATTGATTAATCTCATCTGGGATTTCAAGGGGTTTTAAAAGCTCTTCTTTTTTCTCTTTTGATATTTTTTCATGTTCACTTAAGACTGAGACATGGGACAAAACAGAACTCAAACTCAAATCTCTCATTTGTGCTATCTCTTCTACTGTTTTTTCATCTTGGATTAAATCAAAAGTCTCAAGATAAGTTTTTGTAAGTTTTTTTAGGGGAGTTTTGTTTTCCAACTTTTCACTAAACTCTTCTTTTATGCTTTTACATAAGGATAAAAAAGTCTCTCCATATTTTTCATACTTTACAAGCCCTACTCCATTGATGTCTAGCATCTCTTCTTTTGTAATAGGAAGTTTTGAAACTAATTCTTTTAAAGTCTTATCACCAAATATCACATAAGCTGGCACTTCATGCTCCAAGGCAATCTCTCTTCGTAAGACTCTAAATTTCTCATATAATTCTTCATCAAAACTAAGTTCTGTAACTTTTTCTTCAACTTTTTTTGCAAGACCTAGCTTATCGCTATCTATTAGAAGTTTTTCTTCACCTTTTAATATTTGCATTCCAAGATTTGTTATTTTCAAGGCTCTAAACTCACCTAAGTCTATAGCTTTTAGGTCTATGAGTTTATCAGCAATAGCTACCCACTCATTTTTACTTTTATCAACTCCCAAGCCATAAACACTAAGCTTATCATGTGCAAACTCTAATAGCTTTTGATTTTTTGAACCCCTTAATATATCTATGATATGATTTGCTCCAAATCTTTGTCCACTTCTATAAATAGCACTCAAAAACTTTTGAGCATCTACACTTACATCTACAAGTTCCACCTCACCTTTGGTACAATTATCACACAAGGTTTTACAATCATCAATCTCATCTTCAAAATAGTTTGCGATGATTTTATGACGACAGTTATTAGAAACACAATATCGATACATAGCTTCTAGTTTATCAAGTCCTGTTTGCTTATATCCTGTATCTATGGCATCTTCTATTTGTATTTTTCTTTTTACCTCATCAGATTTTGAATAAAGTAAATATACATAAGACATATCACCATCTCGCCCTGCCCGACCTATCTCTTGGTAATAGTTCTCAAGTGTTTTAGGCAAGCTTGTATGTATGACAAATCGTATATTTGATTTATCAATCCCCATACCAAAAGCAATAGTTGCCACGACTATATCAATCTTCTCATAAACAAAAGCATCATAAACCTCATCTTTAACACTAGGATTTAATCCCGCATGATAAGCCTTTGAGTTGTAGCCATTTTCACATAAAAACTGAGCTGTTGATTCTGCTTCTTTTCGAGTAAATGTATAGATTATTCCACATAAGCCTTTATGTGATTTAAGAAAATTTAATATCTGTTTTTTGCCATTTGAAATTCGTGGTTCAACTTTTATATCAAGATTATCCCTATATGTTTTTGCTCTAAAGTGTCTAGCATTTTGTAAGTTTAGATTTGAAGCAATATCTGCTTCCACTTTTTTAGTAGCGGTTGCAGTAAATGCAGCTATAGGTGTACTTGGAAAAAGTCTTTTTAGTCTATCAAGGTTTCTATACTCAGCCCTAAATTCATGACCCCAAGCAGATACACAGTGAGCTTCATCGATAACAAAATAGTTGATATTGATTCGTTGTAACACTCCCACAAACTCATTAGAAGTAAACCTCTCAGGTGCCACATAGATAAACTTCAACTCACCTTTTAAAAGCTTTTGCATAGTAAAGCTATTTTCATCATTTGATTGTGATGAACTTATCATTTCAGCTTTTATATCTAAGTCATTGAGTGCTTTTATCTGGTCTTGCATAAGTGCGATAAGTGGAGAGATTACGACTGTCGTTCCAGTCATAAGTAGAGTTGGAAGTTGATAACAAAGTGATTTACCACCACCAGTTGGTAAGATGGTCAATACATCTTGTTTATTGATGATGCTATCAACTACTTCTTCTTGGAAGCTTCGAAAGTGTTCATGTCCGAAAATATCTTTTAGGATTTTGTGTTTATTATTCATTGTGAGATTTTAGCATAGTTAGAGTTAGGGGTG
Organism: Arcobacter denitrificans (SeqCode); assembly: GCF_048571185.1. Lineage (GTDB taxonomy): Bacteria > Campylobacterota > Campylobacteria > Campylobacterales > Arcobacteraceae > Arcobacter > Arcobacter denitrificans. Next base: position 901,230 of record NZ_CP182350.1, read on the forward strand.
TATGAAAGAGTATTACATTATGATTTTAAGAGTATTTTATATAAAATATTTATTAATTAATAATTAGGGTAGATATATGGAATCAAAAACTTACCAAACAATAGAAACATATAAAGAAGTTGTAGATAGTTTATATGCCATAAGTGGAATAATTTTATATTGCTTTGCAAAACATAATTGTAATACAAAAAATATAATCATCCGTAATTTTATAGCTCGTTCATCAATCTCTTTGAAAAGTATTCTCACATTATGGGATATGAATGACTTTCAAAGTGCATGGATTATATATCGTTCAATGATAGATAGAATGTTTCACTTACATGATATTGGGGAAAAAGATAAATTTACAGAATTTGATGATTGGTCATTTTTTGAAAAATATAAATCACATAATAAACTTAAAAGTGATAATAAATTCAAACATAATGTTGTTGGCGAGATATATGAATTAAGTATAGAACAAAAGAATCGAATTAAAAAACTTGAAAAAGAAAAACCTCAATGGGGAAGACCTAAAGCTGAAAATGTAGCAAAAGAAATGGGTATGATGTTTCTGTATAATTACGGTTATGATCCTGCATCAACTCATGTTCATCCTATGTCAGATGACGGTCTTCAGGACTTTCATACAATAACTAAATTAGAATCTTATCCAGAATCTCAATCTGATATATCTGTAGTTCATAATAGTATTATTAGTTCATCAATGATATTACAAGATGCTCTCAATTATAGTTCATTTCAATGGCGCCATATACTTTTTGATTACATAGATGAAGTTAGAGATCTATTAAAAGATGGTAATAAATCATATCAATTATCTTTTTTAAAACTTATGAATTTAATAAAAAACGAATCCTTATGCAAAGCAAATGAGTCTTAAATAATGAAATTATCAACAAGATATTAATTTATTTTATTCTCATAAACACCTAAAGGTCTCCGCTTCTTTTGCTTTGTGTGGACAAAGTAAACAAAACCACCAACAGAGTTTCAAAGCCCTTTGGGTTCCCTCACTTATTATTTTTATCTTTTCTGCTTGGCAAAACTCGTTTATTAAAACTTCCGTTTAGGAACTTTTAAACACTTAAACAGTTGCCAATCTTGTTTAGAAAAGAGAAAAAGAAACGCTCGGCTTTTGCAAATGTTGGAGATAAAAGGTGGGATAAGGACATTTGCATTTTTGATTTGTTTAGATTCCAAATTTTTACTTATTTAAATTTACAAATGATAGTTTGAACTGTAGGGATTTTTTTCTGCCTTTGATGAAGCTAAAATTTTAGGCTTTTTTTTCGGGGAACAGTGAGGACTGTTTGAGTAAATAATGACCTAAATGGTCATTATTTAGGAGTTCCGCAACGCAGAAAAAAAAGACTGAAATTTTAGGAAGCTTTGCCTTCATCAACTCGGCAGTTGCTTTCTTTGTTACTTTCTTTTCAACAAAAGAAAGTAAAGGGCGAAGACCGTCAGGTGTTCATGGGAGAAAGAAAATATTATAACACTACTACTTTATTTCTCCCCTCTTCTTTAGCTTTATATAAAGCCTTATCTGCCCTTGATATTAGACTTTTTATCGTGTCACCTTCACAATAAAGAGTGATACCAAAACTTGCTGTTTTTTGACCTATGATAGAAAAACTATTACTTTCAATTGCATATCTTAGTTCTTCCGCAAGTTTTTTTATACCTTCTATATTTGTTTGGGGACAAATAATCACAAACTCTTCTCCACCCCAACGTCCAACTATATCAGTTACTCTTGTTTTTGTTTTTAGTATGCTTGCAAACTCTTCAAGTACTTTATCTCCTACATTATGCCCATGTGTATCATTAGTAGATTTAAAATAATCAATATCTAATATAATCACTCCAAAAATATGTTTAAATCTACTTGCTCTTTTAATTTCAGTCTCTAAAGAATCATTGAGTTTTGTACGGTTGAGAAGCTTAGTTAAGCCATCTGTAGAGGCTAGCTTTTCAAGTTTTTTATTTGATATTTCAAGTTCTTTAGTTCGCTCTTTAACAATATTTTCCAACTCTTCATTTATACTCTTAAACCTCATGATTTCATAATACCTATAAAAATAAAGAAGATAAGATACCATCAAATAAGCTACACAAAAAAATAAAAATGAATATTTATTATAAGGAAATGAAAAAAGTGTAAATATTGATATTAAGATACTAAGTAACACTATAGACCATAGTATCCCTTCTTTAGGACCTCGTATAGAAAATGACGCGATGGGATAAAGTAAGATAAAAAACATATTATTAATCTCTTGATTTCCATCTACAAATCCAATAATAAATAAAAAACTAATAATAATCATAAAAAATCTTGAATTATATATATATTTATTAGTTTTCTTAGTATTAATAAATATATATACCATTAGTACTGAAAAAACATTTAATGTAATTGCTAAGTAGTCTATACCTATTTGGTAATATAGTGGTGATAATAATACAGAAGTTACAAATCCTATAAGAAGATATTTTTTTAGAAGCTCATTTCTATATTTGTGTTGGTCAAACAAATTATTTCCTAATATAAATTTCCACAAAATTAAATTAGTTTATCAAAATAAATATAAATGTATTTAAAACTCAGAGGAGATTTAGATTTATGAATATTTTAGATTATCAAATTTATCGCAATTTGCGACTTGTTTGATATATTTATTCTACAAAAAAATAGAAAGAAAATATTTAAGTTTTAATGAGACTATAATTAGTAAACCAAAGGAATATAAATCTCTGTCCTTAGATCTTCTTTATTACAAGTAATTGGATTCTTATTCAAATACTTTTCAACTATAGGCAAATCTCTTAATTCAGCACCACTTTGGACAATCCAATCAGACACTCCATCATAAGTATTTATCAACTCTTTATAGTCACCCTTATGTAAAAACATTCCATACTTTCCACCATCTATTATTTTACTTTGAATCTCACCTTTAGGTTGAATTGTTTTATCAAGCCAAGAAACACATGCATCGTATCTTAGTTTATCCGATTGCGTTACATGAGGATTGTCATGCCCTATTCCAAACATCATTACATCATCTCTTATAAAGTACTCTGTACCCACAAAACCTATAAGAGTTTCCCACGCTTCAATACTACATTTTGTATATTCACCTGTTTTTCTCACATACAAAATCTCTATATCTTCAAGCTCTACTATTTTTGGCTCTAACATCTTATTTCCTCTTTTTAATTTTGCATTTTTAGCAAACTCTTTAGGAGTTAAGCCAAAATGCTTTTTAAAAGCTTTTGAAAAAGAGGCATTAGTTTTATAGCCACTGTTCATGGCTATTTGAGTGATTTTTTGATTTGTCATAAACTGTAAAGTTGTACTTTGCAATCTTACTCTTCTAATATACTCACCAATACTTTCACCAACTATTGATTTAAAAATACGGTGAAAATGGTATTTAGAAAAGCTGGCAACCTTTGATAACTCATCAAGAGTTAAATCACTGTTATAGTTTTGTTCAATATATAATATAACGCTACATACACTTTGAACATAATCATCTTTTATACTATTACTCATCTGCTCTCTTTCAAACTCTTTTGTAGGGGAATTGTATTAAGATTTAAAAATTAAAACTACTCTTAGATTGCTATTTTGAGTTATTGATTTTTCCCTCTTCCTGTTTTGCCCAAATACCCGCAAGAATAGAACCTGAAATATTATGCCAAATACTAAATATAGCCCCAGGAAGTGCACTTAATGCTGTGAAATATTTCATAGCCAAAACAACAGCTAAGCCTGAGTTTTGCATACCTACTTCTATGGCAACTGTTTTACATACAGTTTTATCATATCCAAACATTTTTGCAAAATAATATCCAATAATTAGTCCTAAAAAATTGTGACAAGCTATTGCTAACATCAAAGATATTGCAATAGTAGAGATTTTACTTTCATTTAGTCCTATAATAATACCTATGATAAATACAATTGAGATTATTGATAATAAAGCAAATACATCATGTCTTTTCTCAATATATTTATTAAAAAAGTGATTTAAAAATAGCCCAATAACAACAGGTATAAATACTATTTTCAAAATACTAAATAACATACTAAGAGCTGGGACAGGAACCGTTTGTCCTACATAAAGAAGTGTTAAATATGGAGTTACAACTATAGATAAAAGTGTTGAAACTATAGTCATAGTAATAGAAAGTGCCACATCAGCTTTTGCTAAAAAAGCTATTACATTTGAAGCTGTTCCTCCAGAAACTGCTCCAACTAAAACCATTCCTACCAATAATTCATCAGATAAACTAAACACTTTAGATACTAAAAAAGCAAATAAAGGCATAAACAAAAACTGCAATACTACAGTCAAGGCAATGATTTTTGGTCTTTTGAAAACCCTTTTAAAATCATCAAGCTTTAGTGTGATTCCCATACAAAACATAATAAGAATCAAAAGAGGAATAATCCATGATTTAAAACCAACTACTAAACTTGGTTGTAAATAAGCAAGAAATGAAAATAGTATTGCCCATAAAGGAAATAGTATAGAAAAAAATTTTATCATAAGCTATCCAATATTTTTTCTTATTCTACAAAAATAGGTTTAAATTTACTTGTATAATAAGATGTTATTTCCATACCTCATCTACACTAACAATCTTAGCAAATACACTACTAAGTGCTGACATAAAAGAACTGTGCACATCTTCTGCTTTTATCTGTTTTCCAGCAAACTCTAAATCTTTAGTTGTACAAGCATCAGAAATAAGTGTACAATCATAACCCAAATCAAAAGCGGCACGGGTAGTTGAGTCTACACACATATGACTCATCATGCCACAGATGACTAGCTCTTTTATATTTTGTTTTTCTAACTCTGATTCTAAATTAGTTTGTAAAAAACTATTTGGAAAGTTTTTTTCTATGATGATTTCATCTTCCTTGGGTTTTACATTTTCATGTATCTCTACACCTTTTGTATTTGGCAGAAAAAATGTTGCACCATCTTTGATATTTATATGCTGTATATGAAATATTGGCATATCTTTTTGTCTGAAATACTCTAATACTTTTTTTGCTTTTAAACTAGCTTCAATAGGATTAACCAACTCACAAGCCCCACCTTCAAAATAATCATTTTGAATATCTATAATTATCAATGCTTTACTCATCTTTTATCCCTTTATTTATCTAAAAAATCTCTTATATTTTGTGCTACTTTACCTATAAGCCTATTTCTAGATTCACTTGAACCCCAACCAATATGCGGAGTTAAAAGTAGTCTTTCTTTATTTTTTACTTTTAACAGTGGATTTGTACTCTCAATTGGCTCTTTTGAAACCACATCAATCCCACAATAAATCTCTTTTTCATCTATTAGTTTGGCTAAATCATCTTCATTTATAATTCCACCACGACCTAAGTTTAAAAGAATCGCACCCTCTTTTATATTTTGCATATTTTCATATGTCAATAGGTTTCTTGTATCATCATTTAATGGGCAATGAATACTTATGATGTCTGAGGTTTGAAGCAACTCATCTAGTTCAACCCTTTTGTAGTCTGAGTTAGAGTTTCTTCCGCTAGTTGAATAATAAACAACTTCACAATCAAAAGCTTGGGCTTTTTTTGCTAAACTTGCCCCAATATTACCAAAACCAATAACACCCACTCTCATATTATCTAACTCATAAAATATCTCATCTATATGAGTAAAAGCAGGTGATTTTTCCCACTCACCATTATCAACATATGTTTTATAATAATTTAGTTTTTGAACAAAATAAAATATCATGGCAAAAGCAACTTGAACCACACTTGATGTAGAATAATCAGCCACATTTTTCACCACTATATTTTTAGTTTTTGCATACTCCAAATCTATATTATCTGTTCCAGTTGCAGTGATGCAAATAAGTTTTATAGAAGAATCATCCATTTGCTCTTTTTCTAAAACCACTTTATTGGTAATTACTATATCTGCATCTTTTACTCTTTGCTTAGTTTCATCAGCACTTGTTTTATCATAAGATACTAACTCTCCAAACTCTTTAAAAATATCTATATTTATATCTGCCCCTAAGGTTGCTCTATCTAATATCACAATTTTCATCTCGTAGTTCCTTTCTTTTTATTAATTAATGTTATTCCAATTATTATAGTAATAATTCCTATGATTTCACTAAATTCTATTTTGTAATCTAATAAAAAATATGAAACAATCGCAGCACTTACTGGTACCAAATAAAATATCGAAGAGACCTTTGAAACTTCTCCATTTTTTATCATAATATATAACAGTGACAAGGCACCAATACTAACCCCTACAGCCATATAAAGTAAGGCAATAGTAAAATCACTATTCCAAGTTATATATACATCTTCAAAAAACAAAAATGGCAAAACTAAAATCGTCGAACTCAATGTCTGTATCGCACCACCTGAGAATAAGTTCATGCTAGTACAATATTTTTTCTGATATAAACTTCCAAAACTAAGCCCCAATAAACCAACAACAGACCATAAAACTCCTATAATAGAATCAAATGATGTATCAAGTTTTGAAATAACTACAAACCCTACTCCTACAAATCCTACAACTAAGCCAAACCAGACTCTTTTATTTATCTCTTCATCTAAAAACTTCTGAGCTAAGAAGGTCACAATAATTGGTTGTAAAGCTATAATCAAGGCGTTTAAAGAACCTGATACTCCATAAGATATTGATAAAAAAACACCTATAGAGAAGGTTCCAACTGTTAAACTTCCAGCAAGGGCTATTTGAAAAAACTCTTTTTTACTCTTTGGAACTGGTACTTTTAAAACATATGCAATAAAAAGCAAAATCCAAAAAGCTATAAAAAATCGTATAGCTAAAAATGCCATAGGTGAAGAGTTTTCTAAACCATACTGAGTGAAAATAAATCCACTTCCATATAAAAATATAAAACCAAAAGGCAAAATAGATTTTTGTATATACCAACTCATGATAATTCCTTTTAAATATTTTGGCTAAAGCTCATAACAATCAATGTAACAAACGATGAACATAAAATAATTACCCCAATAACTTGTGACATTTGCTATCCTTTCATTTGAAATTTTATCTCTTGACTATATGGTCAAGTAAAAGTATAGCAAAGTCTTGACTAATTAGTCAAGACTTTTAAAATTTATTTTTTGATTGTACTTAAAAAAAGTTCAAGTTGAGAGATACAAGTTTGAAAATAGCTTCCATCTTGTGATTTTTTAGCAGTTCCTAAACACCCTTCAATAGAGGCTACTATATACATAGAGAGAGCTTTTGTGTCATCATGTTTGATTTCATCTTTAGCTATTGCTTTATCTAAAACTTTTTCAATAATATTTTCAAATTTTGTATAAACAACTTCTAAAGCATGTTTAAAGTCTTCGTCTATTGGTGATAATTCTTGCATAAGATTGTTAAGTTTACAGCCACAAGTAAAATCAAAACTGTTTCTATTTTTAATTAGTTTCATCAACTCATCACAAATATTTTTTTCATACTTTAACAAAACCCCATATTTATCTACTATATATGAGTTAACTCTTTCATTAACTACTGCAAGTCCCAATTCTTTTTTTGATTTAAAGAAGTGATACATAGTACCTTTATTCATATTGGCTTTTTTTAAAATCTTATCAACTGAAGTTGCGGCATATCCATTGTGATATATCTCCTCAAAAGCTACATCTAAAAGTTTTTCTTTACTACTCATATTAGTTTCTTCTTTGTCCTAGTTTTGGTTCACTTACCTCTTTTTGTAAGTCCACACTTAAGTTATTGTAAAACAGCTCACCATAATCTGTCATTCTATTTATTGTTTCATATGCTTGTTTTATATCATTGCTATACTTTAATGCATCTTGAAGAATCTTTATAATTTTAACTGACTCCAAAAAGTTAACGTGACTTGGAGCTTCAATAGGTGAAGAGTAATACTTATGCATTCGCTCAACTAAATTCTTATTTCTTATTTCAATAAAAACAGATTCAATAGGTGATTTAAAAAATAGTACCTTTTGTTTTACATTGATTGAGATATACGTTGTCTCCATCCCATATATTTTCCTAGAAAAGGAGTCAAATAAAAACAGCTTTTTATTATAGTTGTTATTAAATAATTCATAAATAAGCTCCAATATTTTTATCTTTTCTTCTTTTGTATAAAAGTTCCCAATACTAGCAAAACAAAATGAGAGTATAGATTTTATAGAATACCACTCAGTTGTATCATAGTCATATCTAAGCATTTGGGTAATTCTACTTTGTTTTAACTCCTCAATTTCTGAACTTGTTTGTGTTCTATATATTCTTTTTACTGCTGTATCTCTATACATGGGTCCAGGAAATTGTGCTTGGATTACAAATCTTCTATTTGCTTCCATCTCCATAATATATTTAAGTCTTCCATAATAATCTTCATCTATAATTCTTACTTCTTTTTGAGGAATTTGAGTTATTGATTTAATAAACTCTTCATCATTGCAGGCCTCTTCCCAGATATAATCTGGATATCTAAAGAGTGTACAAATTTTATCTTTGACATTTATTGATGGCTCCACATCTGTAATTCTATCTACCCATGAAGTTACTGTTCTTCTATCTTTTTGGATTAATGAGGCAAATTTTGATATACTTAAATTTGACCTTTTATATATCTCTATTACTTTATCTATGCTTGTTTTATAAGACATCTCTATTCCTATCTGTTTTCTAAATTCATATTGTACCATTATTATACATAAAAACAAATATTGTACATAAATCTAAATTAAGTCTAAAAATTGTATTTTTCAATTCAACTATTATACAATACATAAGCATCACTATCATGTATACTATATTTACTAAAATTTAAAGGATATACATGAGCGCAGGAAAAAAATTTAGAGAAGCACTTAAGGAAGAAACTCCTTTACAAATTGTAGGAACTATTAATGCTTACCAAGCATTACAAGCTACAAAAGTAGGATATAAAGCTATTTATCTTTCAGGTGGTGGTATTGCAAACGCATCTTATGGTTTACCAGATTTAGGTATGACTATGATTGAAGATGTTTGTATTGATATTAGAAGAGTTACTTCTATTTGTGATACACCATTAATCGTTGATGCTGATACAGGTTGGGGACATGCATTTAACGTGGCTAGAACTGTTAAAGAATTTATCAGATCTGGTGCTGCTGGACTTCATATTGAAGATCAAGTTGCTGCAAAAAGATGTGGACATAGACCAAACAAAGAACTAGTTACAACAGAAGAAATGTGTGACAGAATTAGAGCTGCAGTTGATGCTAAAATGCAATTAGACCCAGACTTTTATATCATCGCTAGAACTGATGCACATGCATCTGAAGGTCAAGATGCTGCAGTAGCTAGAGCAAAAGCTTATGTTGAAGCTGGAGCTGATGCAATTTTTGCAGAAGCTGTACATACATTAAAAGAGTATAAAGAGTTTTGTGAGCAAATGTCTGTACCTGTATTAGCAAACATTACTGAGTTTGGGGCAACTCCAATGTTTACTACTGAAGAATTAGGTTCAGTTGGTATTGAAATGGTTCTTTATCCATTATCAGCATTTAGAGCAATGAACAAAGCTGCTTTACATGTATATCAAGAATTAAGAGATAAAGGTACTCAAGAAAGTACACTAGATACTATGCAAACAAGAATGGAGCTTTACGATATGTTAGGTTACCATGATTATGAAAATAAAATGGACGCACTATTTTCAAAAGGTAAAGCTAAATAATTTTAGCTTTACAAAAAACATAAATATTTATTAATTACAAAAGGAGACAATATGAGCACTACAACTACAGGATTTAAACCAAAAAAATCAGTTGCATTATCGGGACATTCAGCAGGAAATACAGCAATCTGTACTGTTGGTAAATCAGGAAATGATTTACACTATAGAGGTTATGATATTTTAGAATTTGCAGACAAGTCAGAATTCGAAGAAATTGCACATTTAATTGTTTATGGTAAATTACCAACTCAAGCAGAATTAGATGCATATAAAACAAAACTTCAAGGTTTAAGAGACCTTCCAGATGGTGTTAAAATCGCCTTAGAGCAACTACCAAAAACTTCTCACCCAATGGATGTTATGAGAACAGGTTGTTCAGTTCTTGGAGCAATTATGAGTGAAGATGAGTCTCATCCAAAAGATGAAGCTCAAGCTATTGTTGATAAATTAATGGCATCATTTGGTTCAATGTTATGTTACTGGTACCACTATGCATACAATGGAAAAAGAATTGATGTTGTAACTGATGATGAAACAGTAGGTGGTCACTTCTTACACTTATTACATGGTGAAAAACCAAGAGAATCTTGGGTAAAAGCTATGCATACATCTTTAATCCTTTATGCTGAGCATGAGTTTAATGCATCTACATTTACAGGAAGAGTAATTGCTGGAACTAATTCAGATATGTTCTCTTGTATTACTGGTTCAATTGGAGCATTAAGAGGTCCTAAACATGGTGGAGCTAATGAAGTTGCATTCTACATTCAAGAAAGATACTCTTCAGCTGATGAAGCAGAGAAAGATATTTTAGAAAGAATGGCAAGAAAAGAGATTATTATAGGATTTGGACACCCAGTTTATACTTCATGTGATCCAAGAAACGTAGTAATTAAAAAAGTTGCTGAAGATTTATCAAAAGAAAACAACAACACATTAATGTATGATGTTGCTGAAAGAATTGAAACAATCATGTGGGATAACAAAAAAATGTTCCCTAACCTTGACTGGTTCTCAGCTGTTTCATATAACCAAATGGGAATTCCAACAGATATGTTTACTCCAATCTTCATTATCTCAAGAGTTACTGGATGGGGAGCACACGTAATTGAACAAAGAGAAGATGGAAAAATTATTAGACCTTCTGCTACTTATACAGGTCCTGAAGATTTAAAATTCGTTCCTATTGAAGAAAGATAAGAACTTATACACTAAAGAATATTCTAGTGCCACCCTTGGCAAACACTATAAGGATGAGCCTTTACGCTCATCCTTTTAAATACAAACTAAATGGATATAAAATATGACAAATGATAAATATCTTAAGAAGTTAGAGGGTTTTGATACAAGCTTTTATGATGTAAAAGCAGCTGTTGAAGATATCACTCCTGGTTCTTTTGAAAAACTTAACTATACATCAAGAGTATTAGCAGAAAACCTAATTAGAAAGTGTCCAAGTGAAGATTTAAAAGACTCACTTATACAACTTATTGAAAAAAGAACAGACAAAGATTTCCCTTGGTTTCCTTCAAGAGTTATCTGTCATGATATCTTAGGTTTAACTGCATTTGTTGACCTTGCAGGTCTAAGAGAAGCAGTTGCTTCAAAAGGTGGAAATCCTGATAAAGTTAACCCAGTAGTTCCTACTCAACTTATCGTTGACCACTCACTAGCAGTTGAGTGTGGAGGGTTTGATCCAGATGCATTCCAAAAAAATAGAGATATTGAAGATAGAAGAAATGCAGATAGATTCCACTTTATTAACTGGACTAAAGAAGCATTTAACAATGTAGATGTTATTCCTCCAGGTAATGGAATTATGCACCAAATCAACTTAGAAAAAATGTCTCCAGTTGTACATAACATAGATGGTATTGCGTCTCCTGACACATTAGTAGGAACTGATTCACATACTCCTCATGTCGATGCACTTGGTGTTATTGCTGTAGGTGTTGGTGGATTAGAAGCTGAAAATGTAATGCTAGGAAATCCATCTTATATGAGAGTTCCTGAAATTATTGGTGTTGAAATTATTGGTGATAGAGCAGAAGGTATAACTGCAACTGATATTGCACTTGCTATGACTTCATTTTTAAGAGAAAACAATGTTATCTCTGCATATTTAGAATTCTTTGGTTATGGTATTAAACACTTAAACTTAGGGGATAGAGCTACAATTGCTAATATGACTCCTGAGTATGGTGCAAGTGCTGGTATGTTTGCTATTGATGAACAAACTATTGATTATTTAACAGTAACAGGTAGAGACCCAGAACAAGTTAAACTTGTAGAAGCTTATGCAAAAGCAAATGGATTATGGGCTGACCAAACTGGAAATGCTACATATGCTAGAACTATCCAATTTGATTTATCAAAAGTTACAAGATCTTTAGCAGGTCCTTCTAAACCTCATAAACTAGTACCAACTTCAACTTTAAAAGATGAAGGTATAGTAAAAGATTGGACACAAGATGGAGATAAAATTCCAGATGGTGGTATCTTAATTGCAGCTATTACTTCATGTACAAATACTTCAAACCCTAGAAACGTTATTGCAGCTGGGTTATTAGCTAAAAAAGCAAATGAACTAGGATTAGAGAGAAAACCATGGGTTAAGTCTTCATTAGCACCAGGATCTAAAGTAATTGAAGTTTATTTAAAAGAGGCTGGATTATTAAGTGAAATGGAAAAATTAGGATTTGGTGTTGTTGGATTTGCATGTACTACTTGTAATGGTATGTCTGGGGCTTTAGATCCAAAAATCCAAGAAGAAGTTGTAGATAGAGATGTTTACACAACTGCTGTTCTTTCTGGAAATAGAAACTTTGATGGAAGAATTCACCCATATGTTAAAGAAGCATTTTTAGCATCACCTGCATTAGTTATTGCATATGCATTAGCTGGTACTATTAGATTTGATATTGAAAATGATGTATTAGGAAAAGATAAAGATGGTAATGACATTAAACTAAAAGATTTATGGCCATCAGATGCAGAAATTAATGCTGTTGAAAAATCTTCAGTAAAACCTGAAATGTATAACAACATTTATGATCCAATGTTTAAAAGAGAATTATTAGACAATGTTAAAATTGACCCGTTCTATAACTGGAATACACAATCAACATATATCAACAAACCTCCTTATTGGGAAGATGAATATATGCAAATGCCTGCGCTTAAAGGTATGAGACCATTAGGTGTTTTTCCTGATAATATCACTACAGACCACTTATCACCTTCAAATGCGATTTTACCTACAAGTGCATCTGGTGAATATTGTTTAAAAATGGGATTACCTGTTGAAGATTTAAACTCTTATGCAACACATAGAGGGGATCATCATACAGCTTCAAGAGCCACTTTAGCAAATCCAAAACTATTTAATGAAATGGTTAAAGATGAAAATGGCGAAACAAAACAAGGTTCTTTAACTAAAATCATGCCAGAGGGTACTGAATCTAGAATGTGGGAAGCTATTGAAACATATACTCAAAGAAAACAACCACTTATAATCATAGCTGGAACTAACTACGGTCAAGGGTCTTCAAGAGACTGGGCTGCAAAAGGTGTTAGACTAGCAGGTGTTGAAGTACTTATTGCTGAATCAATTGAAAGAATCCACAGAACTAACTTAGTTGGAATGGGTGTATTACCATTACAATTCAAAGAGGGTGATACTAGACATACTTATGATATTGATGGGACTGAAACTTTTGATATCGAAGGTGAAATCACTCCTAGATGTGACTTAACTGTAGTTATGACTAGAGCAAATGGTGAAGTTGTTAAATTCCCTGTATTATGTAGACTTGATACTTCTGCTGAAGTTGATGTTTACACAAATGGTGGTATTTTACAAAAATTCGCTAAAGATGTTATTGCATCAAAATAATAAAACAATACAAAAAGGCTATCTTGGCCTTTTTGTATCTTAAAAATATATAGAGAAATCAATAAGATTTTTGTATATATTTTTTAAAATTTAAAGGAAATTCAATGGCTTATAAACCACAATTTAAAGTAAAAGCAACATATATGAGAGGTGGAACTTCAAAGGGTACATTTTTTAATATAGCTAATTTACCTAAAGTTGCTCAAGAAGATGCAAAAAAAAGAGATAAATTACTCCAAAGAATTGTAGGAAGTCCAGATGTTTATAAAAAACAAATGGATGGAATGGGTGGAGCTAGTTCTAGTACATCTAAGGCTATCTTAGTTGGGAAAAGTGATGTTCCTAATCATGATGTAGATTACTATTTTTGCCAAGTTGCTATTGATAAAGATTTTGTAGATATGAGTGGAAACTGTGGAAATTTATCAAGTGCAGTTGGACCTTTTGCTATTGAGCAAGGGTTAGTTGAAAATGTACCTCAAAACGGTGTTTGTTGTGTAAGAATTTGGCAAGCAAATATCAAAAAAACTATTCTTTGTTATGTTACTATGGAAAATGGTATGGTAAAAGAGATGGGCGATTATGAGATAGATGGTGTTGCATTTGCGGCAGAAGAAGTTAAATTAGAGTTTGTTGAACCTGTTGACCCATCAGAAGAGCTATTTCCTACTGGAAACTTAGTAGATGATTTAGAAGTTGAAGGTGTTGGTACTTTTAAAGCTACTATGATTACTGCTGGTATTCCTACTGTATTTGTAAACGCAGATGAAATTGGATACAAAGGTACTGAGTTACAAGGTGATATCAACTCTGATACAGTTGCTTTAGAAAGATTTGAAAAAATCAGAGTAGCAGGTGCCTTAAAAATGGGACTTATTACAGATCCAAAAGAGGCTGAGAGTAGACAACATACTCCAAAGATTGCATTTGTTTCTCCTGCACAAGATTTTATTACTTCAAGTGGTAAGGAAGTAAAGAAAAACGAAATGGATTTACATGTAAGAGCATTATCTATGCAACAACTACACCATGCAATGATGGGAACTGCTTCGGTTGCAATTGGTGTTGCTGCTTGTATTCCTGGAACATTAGTTAACTTAGCAGCTGGTGGAGGAGATAAAGAGACTGTAACTTTTGGTCACCCATCTGGTGCAATAAAAGTAGGTGCAACATTAACTCAAAAAGATGGTAAATATAGTGTTGAAAAAGCAAGTATGAGTAGAAGTGCAAGAATTATCATGGATGGTAGTGTTCATGTTCCAGCAGGAACTATGGACTAATAGTCAAATACTTCAGGCAATCAAGGGGGAAGAGATTAGTCTCTTCCCTTTTTTTATTTTACTTTTGTCATAATACACTTTATTTTAAAGGAGTTGCATGAAAACTTGGGATGAGATTATAAAAAAAGAACAAAAACAAGAGTATTATAAACATTTAAAAACACAGATTGATAAAAAATACAAAACTTCAACTGTCTTTCCTCCTCAAGATAAAATCTTTAATGCCTTTGCAAAAACTCCAATTGATAATCTAAAAGTAATAATCCTAGGACAAGACCCATATCATGGTACGGAACAAGCGCAAGGTCTCTCTTTTTCCACTCCAAAAGAGATAAAAAATCCACCATCTATGCAAAATATATTAAAAGAGATAAAAGAGGATTTGGGTAAAGATTCTTCTTGTCTTGATGGTGATTTAACACCTTGGGCAAAAGATGGAGTACTTCTTTTAAATACTATTTTAACAGTAGAAGAATCAAAGCCAAAATCACATCATAAGTTGGGTTGGGAAATATTTACAGATAATATTATCAAATATATCTCAGCAAACTGTGAAGATATAGTCTTTTTACTTTGGGGAAGTCCAGCCATATCAAAAACAAAACTAATAGATAATAAA
Organism: Arcobacter denitrificans (SeqCode); assembly: GCF_048571185.1. GTDB lineage: Bacteria > Campylobacterota > Campylobacteria > Campylobacterales > Arcobacteraceae > Arcobacter > Arcobacter denitrificans. The sequence goes on from NZ_CP182350.1 coordinate 916,804, forward strand.
AAACATCATATATTAAGCGCTCCACATCCTAGTCCTCTTTCATCTTATAGGGGTTTTTTTGGATGTAAGCATTTTAGTAAAACAAATGAAATATTGGATTCTTTGGGTAAAAAACAGATAAATTGGTAAAACACCCAAAAGGTGTTTTACTACTTAACTAAAGATGAAATACCTTTGAATACTGGATTTTTAGCATTTACAGTTAATTCAAATAAAAGTGACTCGTAAGTTGTTGGAATTACTCCTGCTTGAATAAGTCTTTGTATTGCAGTTTCTTTATCTTTTGCTTTTCTTGAGTTTACACAATCAGTTACAAGTACTGGCTGAAATCCCTCTTCAAGTAAATCAAGTGCTGTTTGTAAAACACAAACATGAGTCTCAATACCAGCTAAAATAACTACTTTTTTACCTGTTGCTTTTATAGCACTCAATCCATCATTATTACCACAACAAGAAAATGTAGTTTTCTCAAAATGTGGATAATCATCAGTCAACTCTCTAAGACTTGGGATTGTTTCTCCAATACCTTTTTTATACTGCTCATTTACAAAGATAGGCACTTCCAAAAGCTTCAATCCTTGGATAAGTGTAATTAAATTTTTTTCTAACTCTTCTTTTTCTGCTATGTGAGGGAAAAGTCTCTCTTGAATATCGACTTGAACAAAAACACAATCTTCTACTTTTATTCTCATTATTATTTCTCCTACTAATAAATTTTTAAATAATACTCAAAATTCGTAACAAAAGTCTAGCATTTTATTGAAAAGCTACTTTTTCAGCTCGGGCTAATAACTCTTTTGCACCTTGGTCAATAAAAGTTTGAGCTAAGGCTTGTCCAGCTGTTTTATAATCATTGATATCAATTACTATGTCTTCTTCAATATATTCACTTCCATCTGGCATACCAACTATTGCTCTTACATCTACTGTGTTTTCATCTAAAATAGTTGCTTTTACTCCAATAGGAACTTGACAACCACCCTCTAAAGTACCTACAAAACTTCTTTCAATAGTTGATTCGATTTCAGCATCTTTATCATGTAAAACAGATAATAACTCTACCAATTCTGGATTGTCTAAAGTCTCTATACCTAAAGTAGCTTGTCCCATAGATGGAACCATATCATCTACAGAAATAGGAGTGAAATATTTTACTTCACCTTCTATTTGAAGTTTTTGAACACCAGTTGCTGCTAAAATAATAGCATCATATTCACCAGCTTTAAGTTTCGCAATTCTTGTATTGATATTTCCTCTTAAATCTCTAAGTTGAATATCTGGTCTTAAAAGTTTCAATTCCAGTCTTCTTCTTAGACTCGTTGTTCCTATTATGGCATCTTTTGGTAGTTCATGGATACTTGCATACTTTTCACTTAAAAAAGCATCTCTTGGATCAAATCTTTTTGTAAGTGCTGCTAGTACAAATCCCTCTTCAAACACTACTGGAACATCCTTTAAAGAGTGTACTGCTATATCAGCTTCTCTGTTTTCTAATGCTATTTCTAACTCTTTTGTAAAAAGTCCCTTACCACCTATTTTTGCTAAAGGAACATCTAAAATCTTATCAGCTTTTGTTGAAAATGTTTTAAGTTCAATAATCATATCTGGATAGTGTTTTAAAAGCTCTGCTTTTATATATTCACTTTGCCAAAGTGCTAATTTACTCTTTCTAGTTGCTATTACGATTTTTTTCATTATTTATCTCCCAAAGTCTCATATTTTAATTTTGTATTATCTTTTTCACCATTTACAAATACTGTTGGTGTTCCTCTTACCATCAACTCTTCACCTATTTTTACATCTTCTAGGATGTTTTTCATAATAGTAGGTTTGTTTAACTCTTCTCTTGTGATTTCTGTTTTAAACTCTTTATTAAAAGCCTTTATTATCTCTTCTTCATCTTTTGAATCAACTTTAAAGTATCTATCCCAATCGATTTGATAGACTTTACTCTCTACATCTTTTATACCTATGTTTTTTGCTATACTCATAGCTTTTACTAAAGTTGCAGATGCAGGATGAACTCTTAATAATGGAAAATGATAATAATATAAAGCAATTGAATCTTTATTTTCATTAACATGTGCTATTACATCGGGAACATAATCCATACAAAATGGGCACAACGGATCTGAAAATACTACAATTTTATCTTTTGCTTTATGATTACCAGCTATTAAACGCTCTTCACTATAATATTTTGTATCAAATTTTGGTTCTAATAAGTCTTTTAAAGATTTTCCAGTTTTTAAATCCAACAAATCAGCTGCAACAACTACACCATTTGAAAAAACTATATCTTTTGCATTTATCTCTTTATCTTTTACTTTTGCTTTTACGTCTATAATATATCCATACCAATTTTCAATTGGCATTTTCATTCTTAATTTTGTATTTATTGTAACATCTTGTATCTCAACTCTAGCGTTATTTGAAAGTCTCTTTTTTTCAAAATCTATAATATCTTTATCAAAATCATTTGCATATAAACCTATTGCAAATATAGAAAAAATCATTAATGCTTTTTTTAAATTTTTCATCTATCTCTCCTTATTTTTATACTTTTGTTTTAACTGTAATTTTTTTGATATCAAATAACTCTTTTGCTTTATTTAACATAGTTGAGTTTAATATATCTTCCATCTGAAGCTCTTTTTGGGAAGGTTTTGCTTGAACTGTGTCATGCATACTTGCCACACAACCTGCCCCCATCTCTACATCTTCGATCATAGAACCTACTTCATCTTGAGTCTCATCTTCTTCTTGTAACTCTAAGTTTATATCATCAATATTTGCTTGTGACTCAACTTTTGGTGGAATTACATCATTTTTTTTTTGCTCTTGTATTTCACCTTTTTTAAACTCTAATTCAATATTTAAACCAAATATATCTTTAGCAAAAGTTTTTATAATCCCAAAGTGTTTATATAAAAACTTTCTATCCTCATCTTGAGCATAAGATACTATTTTTAAAACATTGTTCTCAAAACTTTGAAAAATAAAGTTCTTCTCAAAACATACACCTAAATCATGACTTCTCTCATAAACTTTTTTTGTAAGTTCAGCATATAGTTCAACACTTGGGTCAACTATTTCTTCAATCTTCTCTTCAACTTTAGGTTCTTGTACTCTTGTCTGTTCAATAGTCTTTGGCTCTTCAACAGTACTTGCTACAACTGGCTCAGGCTTTTCTTCTACTTTTGGCTTTTCAACGTGAGCATGTTCTAATACAATCTCTTGATTAAGAGCACTTGTCATTTTACTAGAATGAACTTGATGAGAAGCCTCTTTTACAGGAGAAGATTGCACCTCATCGATTAACTCATCTAAACTCTTTAGGTTTGTAGCTTCACTCATTTTCGATAGGGTCAAAATCAACACAAAAGTTGGATCAGAGTTTAAAGATAATAGATGTTTGGCATCTCCAAGGATTCTAAAAAATCTATCATATAAAAAGATATTAAACTTTGGGTCTTTTCCATAAAGCATTTTATTTTTAAGATATATAGTCATCTCATCACAAACAGAACCAGCCTCATACTCTTCAAGTGTTTCAATTATAGGCGTTATATCTCCACAAGATAAAACTACATCAAAAAGATTATCTAAAAATTCTGGATCAATAAGTCCTAACATATCCACAACAGCACTTGTAGTAACTTTTCCTTTGGCAAAAATAATTGCTTGGTCAAGTAATGTTAATGTATCCCTTAAACTTCCTTGTCCACTTCTTGAGATTATTGCTAAAGCATCCTCTTCAAACTCTATTTTTTCTTCATTTAAAATATGAGTTAGATGGTGCATTACATCTTTGTGAGAGATTTTTTTAAATCTAAAATGTTGTGTTCTACTTAAAATTGTCGCTGGTAGTTTTAGTGGGTCAGTAGTTGCTAAAATAAACTTCACAAAACCAGGGGGTTCTTCAAGTGTTTTTAGAAGTGCATTAAATGCTTGAGTTGTAAGCATATGAACCTCATCGATTATAAACACTTTAAATCTAGCAGAACTAGGTTTGTATTTTGTATGTTCTATCAAGTCTTTTATATCATCAATACCTCTATTACTAGCAGCATCCATCTCTATAATATCTAAGTGACGATTTGTATTAGAACTTACACAGTTTTCACAAACTTCACAAGGCTTTGAAGTAGGACCATTTGAACATAATAAGGCTTTTGCCATAATTCTAGCAGTTGAAGTTTTTCCACTTCCTCTAAGCCCTGAGAACAAATAAGCATGGGATAATCTATTTGAGTCTAAAGCTAAAGATAGTGTTTGAGAGACTGTTCCTTGACCAACTAAATCTTCAAATCTTTTTGGTCTATATTTTAGGGCTAAAACTTTCTTTTGTGAATTTTGATTCTCACTCATTTATATTCCTTACCACTATTTCCCCACCGTTATTGTATGAATTTAATATTTTACTTATCATCTCTAAATTAATATATGAAGTGAAGTATACATTTACTTTCAACTCACCATTATTAAAATGACCACAATTTTTAGATAAATCTTTTAATCTGTTTGCTATTGCATAACCTGTTTCGATTAGATTTATATTTTGTCCCATAATTTTTTTAATTGTATCTTCAACCAAAGGATAATGAGTACAACCTAAAACTAGAGTATCAACTCCATTTTCTTTCATAGGTTTTAGCCAATTTTCCAAAAGTAAGTATGTTTTTTCATCTTCTATTTTACCATTTTCAATTTGTTGAACTAGACCTGGACAAGCTTGTTCATACAAAGTGATATGTGAACTAGAAGTTGATAAAGTATCAACCAACAGTTGGTACTTTTCACCCTTTAGAGTAGCAGGTGTTGCTAAGATTCCTATTTTTTTATTTTTGCTTAAAAGCATAGCTGGTTTTATCCCAGGTTCTGTTCCTACTACTATAAGCTCTGGGAAGTGTTCTCTTAACTCTTTGATTGCAGCTGAAGTTGCTGTATTACAAGCAACTACGAGGGCATCAATATTATGAGTTTTAATCAAATAATTTGCAATATCAAAACTATGTCTCAATATCTGTTCTTTTGATTTTTCCCCATATGGTGCAAACTGTGTATCTGCAATATAAAAAATCTCAGCACCTTTTAAAACTTCTGTTATGGCCTTAACAACTGTCAAACCACCAATACCAGAATCAAATACGCCTACTCTCAATTTATACCTTTTTTATAATAAGCAAATATTCTATCATAAGTTTTTATATAAATTCATTAGTAGAAAAAAAATAAATTTTAGGCTAAATCGTATAGTTAATGTTCAAAGGAAGTTTAATAAAAAACTTAGCTCCATGTTCACTATTTTCAACATCTAAAGTACCACCTAAATGATTGATTACTATATCATAGCTACTATATAGCCCAATACCAGTACCATTGGACTGATGTTTTGTTGTAAAGTATGGATTAAAGACTTTATCTATTATCTCTTCTTTAATTCCTCCTGCATTATCTTCAATAGTTATAATTACATTATTTTCATCTCTATATACAGAATATTTTAGCCATTTTTCTGAACTTTTTTTACTAGATAAAGCTTCCCTTGCATTATTTAAAATTGCAATTATTACTTGAAGGAGTTCTCCTAAAATAAGTTGAAATTTTATAGGCTCTTTTTCCATAGTATCTTCGATGATTTTTATATTTTCAATAGAAAAACTTGTTTCAACCATTTTGAAAGCCATTTTAACTCTATCTTGAACAATTATCTCTTTTTCTCTATGACTCTCTTTTATATAATCCCTAAACTCATCAATAGTATCTGATAAAAAAGTCACATTATTTAATATACTTTCAGCATAATGAAAAAAGTCTTCATCATCTAAAACTTTAAGTTCCTTTTTTATCTTCATACCACTTGCAGCTGTAGAAATAACACTTAAGGGTTGTCGCCATTGGTGAGCAATATTACCTATTAATTCACCCATTTGTGCCATCTTTAATTGCTCAAAAAATTGTTTTTCTTTTTCTTTAGTAAGTTCAACAGCTGTTTTTACTTTAGCTTTTAAGTTTAAAGTCAAATCTTCTAACTCAAGATTTTTCTCTTCTAGTTTTTGCACATTTAGGCAAGAGTTTATACTTATATTTAATTTTTGTCTAAAGCTTTCATAAATAGAAGTAATGAATCCTAAATCAATCTCTTTATCATAAAAAAATACAATCAAACCATTTTCAAGTTTATATAATAAAGCATTTACAGTATCTTCTAAAGAGATGACTATTATCTCATCGTTTTTACTTTTTTTGAATAAATCATTTATATCAAAATCTAGTTTTTTTCCATGATAAACAATAGGCTCTATATTTTCTTTTGTGAGATAAAAACTTCCATAAATAGCATCAGTTTCCATAATAAAAGTTTTTATTACTTCATCTATCATATCTTTTAATTTTAGACTATTACCTATTGAACTATGACATTTGTACGAGATTGAGAGTTGACTTAAAAGCATATACCACCTATTACACAAGTTTTATTTAAAAAATTAATATATTTATTACCTTCATTGGCTATCTCGCCAATAGATATGGCTCCAATAAAAGTAGAAGCATTTGTTTCTTCGAAGATTGTACCCAACTCATCATCAAACTTATCTTCTAAAAAGCTTTTTCTTGTAATACAATCAAAGACAAGTATAAAATCGCAACTATTTTTCAAAGCATCACTTATGGCTTCTCTTGATGCCTCTAATAGACTTTCATTTCTACCTTTTAAAACATTTAAAACGCTGTTGTTTGAGATTTTTCCTACTAAGATTAAGTTATCACCATCAAAAGCAATAGGATCCCTTACAACTTCTTCACCTTTGTACTTTACAATACCAAAGGGATAGTTTTTTGAAACTTCTAAAAAGTTCTCTTTTGTTAAAGATATTCCATAATCCTTTTCAACTATCTCTTTATAGACTTCAAATGCACTTCTGTGATCTATTGTTTTTACAATATTACCCTCTGCTGAAGTTACAACATATGGTCCATCTAAATATTCCCAGCCGTGTTTTACACCTAAGTCAATGCTATTTTTTAAACTAAGCAAAATCGCTGCATCTTTGTAAAGTCCACTATTATCAAAAATAAAAGCATTTGTTTTTTCCTCAAAAGATCCAGCTCCAGCTCCAAGTATATTTGTATGAATATCTACATTATCAAAAAGCTCTTGGATAAAGGGCTCCGTATAAGTAGATAAACCTTCCAATATAGTAATAACTGATTTTATATCTTTAAAATTGTTTTTATCTAAAGAAGTTTTACTAATATCTTTTATAAAGTCTATTTTCATATTATTGTTTATTTCTATAGCAATCATGCCATAGTCATAAACTTTATCTTTAAAAATAATTTGGGGAAATATTCCTCCATAGATTTTAATATCAGAGTTTTTTAAAAGACTTAAATCTACATTTGTTTTTGAAGCAACAAACAATAAGTACTCATTGTGATTATTTTCTTTTATCAATGCTTCAAGTGTTTCAAAGTAATTTGCTATTATTCTCATATTAAACCTTTTAATTTGGTTTTAAAATTTATAAATAATTTTTTTAATGTAACTAATCTTTGATTCTAGCACTTGAAGTTTTAAAGGTCTTATATAAAATAATTTTAATAATTTAATTCAGCAAGTATTAATAATAAATAAAAATCACTTTGCATAAAATTCTTTTTTTAATTTGTTTTTTGTAATAATTGAAGTATCTTATTAAAAGGTAGCTATTTGTTTTATCATTTTCATCCATACGAACCATTCTTAAATCATACAAACAAAAGAATCATTGTAGGAACTTTACCACCTCCTAGATTTTGTAATAAAGAGTTTAAGAAAAATGATGTGGACTTTTGTTATGGTTCAAAGGACAACCTACTTTGGCAAGCCTTTGATAAAATTTTCAATCTAAAATTATCCTTTCAAAATACTACTGAAGAAATAACTAAAAGAAAAGAGTTCCTAATAAAAAATCAAATAGGTATCTGTGATATAGTGGAATCTTGTAAAAGAGAAAAAATAGATGCAAGTGATATTGGCATGAGAGAAGTAATCTTAAGAGATATTTTAGACTATCTAAAAGAGTATAAAAACATCCAAACCATAATCTTCACAGGAGGATTATGTAAAAACTCCCCAGAATACTTCTTTAGACAAGTCCTAAAAAAAGAAAATATTCCCTTAAAACTAATCAGTGAGAATATCCCAAAAAAACATGAATTTATTTATGATAAAAGAAATATCCAAACCATAAGTCTAACTTCCCCATCAAACGCAGCAAATAGAAGTATAGGTGCAAATAAATACTACAAAAAGATGAAAAAAGAGAATCAAAACTACACAAGCTTTGATTTTAGACTTGAGCAGTATGAAAAAGTTTTTAAAGAGTTATGCTAATAACTCTTTTCGAATACCTGCATAACTCTTTAAAGCCAAGCCAACATGCCATCTAAAAACTTTATCAAAGATTTTCCTAGGCACATTTGCTATTTTTAATACCTCTTCCATATCATAATCACCATGATTTTTTTCCACTAATTCAATTATTCGCATAACACCAAACTGAGATTTACTAGGCTTAAAACGACTTTGAAAATAAGTGTCTAACTCTGATTCAAGATTATCAAAAGTCTGCAAAATATCTTTTTGCAAATAAACAGGCTCTTTGCCATGATGCATAAGCTCATCCATAAACTCCTCATAAAAAAAAGAAGCCCCCGCACCTTTAAATCTAACAGCTAGCAAATTAATATTTTCATCTGATTTTATATTTATAGACTCTTCATAGGCATTGATTAATATAGCTTGAAAACTATCCAAAATAAAAAGCTCATCGTGAATAAGAACTTCACACTTTACATTTTGATTGATTAAAACTATCATGCCACCATTTGGTTTTAGTTCGTAGGTATTTGTATTTTGTATTAAATCATATGATTGAATATATTTTTGTAATTTTTTGTGCATGGGAGTATTATAGCATTTGAGATAAAAGAAACAGATAATTTTAAAATTAAAAGATTTTAAGTAGAATATAACAAAGGATTTTCTATGGCAAAAAAATTAATTACACCATCAAAAGACAATCATCTAAAAACCAAACCATTACATCGTAACTTATCAAATAAAGATAAAAGAATCAACTGGGAAAAAGAAAATAAAGAAGCGATTGATGAGTACAACAGATGTGTTGAAAAAGTGGGGTTGATTTTACAACATAGGAGAATGTTTTGATTTAATTAGTTTTCTCTCTTGAAGACCTAAAGGTCTCCGCTTCTTCACTTTTTACCCTTCGGGATTTAGTCACTGCATTCCTGCATGGTGGCAAAAAGTAAAACAAAAAGCCACCCACGGCTTCGAAGCCAAAGGTTCCCTCCCTTATTATTTTTATCTTTTCTGCTTGACTTGTGTTTACACTCTCTTTGAGAAAACTCGTTTATTAAAACTTGCATTTTGTCCATTCTGGAATTTAGTCGTTTCACTCCAGCATGGAACTTTTAAACACTCACTCAGTTGTCAATCTTGTTTAGAAAAGAGAAAACTAAACACTCGGCTTCTGTAGATCTTGGGATTTCTTAGAATATCCCTTAATACATTTATAGGAATTATCAAATACACCTATTCTTTCTCCTGAGAAAACCTTATAGCAATTTATTGAATTTATAACAATATCATCAATTGATTCGTCTTTATAATCAAGTAAATGCAATAAAGTCATATATGATACATAATTCATATATTTTAAATCTTCAAAACCTATAGTATCTCGTTTACCATCATGAACAATTCTTGACCTTTCATCATAATAATCTTTAATTTTTGTTGTTGCTTTTTCAATATCATAAAAATCAAATTCATCTAACTCATACCTATATTTTGAGGCATGTATAGTACCAATGATACCTTTATAAAAATATTCAGTAGGTTTTTTATCCTTTAAACTAAAAAGATTTTCTAATGCTATGCAATATTTTAAAAATGAACTTTCTGCATCTGATTCATTTTGTGCCTCGCCCAGCCAATGAACGAAGTTTTTAATAATTTGTTCTGTTTTACTTTGTCTATTTGCCTTATATAATTCATTTAACGGTTTTAACAAGTTATTATAATAATTCAAATATATTTCTTCTGAAATAGTCTCTAAAGGAGGTACATTTTGCTTATAAGAGGTTGATAAATTCTGTTTACCTGTAATAGTAAACCGTTCATCAATTAGTGATGTGTAATTGTGTTTAAAATTAATATTTTTACTTTCTTTAGTAAAACCACGTTCAGAAGACATAGAAGCAAATAGTCTTAAAACATTTAAAGTATCTTGACAATCTATATTAAATTGCTCTTTTGTTTTTTCAATCTCGCCAAAATATTCACCTACTATTACATATTCATTTTCAAAATTTTTGTTTATTCTTTCTAATCCTTCTTTATAATCAACAGATTGAATGTCATTTTTGATTTTTGAAAAATGATATATCTTATGTTTGCCTATTTCTATAAATTCCATTTCGTCAAAACTAATACCTTTGATTATAATATAATGAGAGTGAGATTTTATTTCAGCATTTAATTTGCTAATTATAACTTCAACAAGTTTTTCATTTTTTGTTTTAAAATCTAAGGATGATAAGATAGCACTCTGAATAGAACTTCTTGATATATTTTTATTGATATATGAAAATTCATAAAATATATCAATAATTGACCATACAAACTTAGTAGTCGATTTAGTATAATAATATTTAATGCCATCAACTTTTATTTCTCTAAATGTAGAACAGATATCTTCTAATTCAATTAAGTTTTTAGAAAAGTGCTTGACCTTATTTAGTATATTTAGTTCAAATTGTAAGGAAGTTAGTTTTTTTCTATTCTCAGTTTTTAAATTTTCAAAAGTAATCATAAACAATAATATCTAAAATAGTTAAAATTCATATTTAGAAAATAGCTTCATAAAGCTAACTATTTTTGTAAAGTTCAAGGAAGTGGGGTAACTTTGTGTAGGAGTGTACATGTAGTACATGACGAGCAAAATTTCCGCATTGACGCGGAAATCTGCAAAAAGAGGCAGTTTTATGAAACTATTCGTTCATTCCTGCGAAAAAGTCATCATTATTCTTGGTCTTCAACATCTTAGAATAAAGAAACTTCAAGGCTTCTACTTCATCCATAGAGGCAATTGCGTTTCTTAGTATCCATGTTTTTTGTAAGATATCTGGAGTAAGAAGTAGTTCTTCTTTTCTTGTACCTGATCTGATAATATCAACAGCTGGGTAAACTCTTTTGTTTGAAGCATCACGGCTAAGTACAACTTCACTATTTCCAGTTCCTTTGAACTCTTCAAAAATAACTTCGTCCATTTTTGAACCTGTATCAATTAACGCTGTTGAGATGATAGTTAAACTTCCACCCTCTTCTATGTTACGTGCAGCCCCGAAAAATCTTTTTGGTTTGTGTAATGCATTTGCATCAACCCCACCTGAAAGTACTTTTCCACTACTTGGAGTAACTGTATTATATGCACGTGCTAGTCTTGTGATTGAGTCAAGTAAGATAACTACATCTTTTTTCATCTCTACCATTCTTTTTGCTTTTTCAATAACGATTTCAGCAACCCTAACATGATTTTGCGCAGGTAAGTCAAAAGTAGAAGAGTAAACATCACCTTTTACACTTCTTTGCATATCTGTAACTTCTTCTGGTCTTTCATCAATTAGTAAAACCATCAAGTGAGCTTCTGGGTGATTTCTTGAAATACCATGAGCTAGTTCTTTTAAAAGTTCTGTTTTACCTGTTTTTGGAGGAGCAACGATAAGTCCCCTTTGACCTTTACCCATAGGAGAAAAAAGGTCTAGGATTCTTCCTGTCATTTTAGTTGATTCATATTCAAATTTAAATCGCTCAGTTGAATACAAAGGTGTTAAGTTATCAAAAAGTGGTCTATTTTTTGATTCATGTATTGGTAGATAGTTTATTGCTTCAATTTTTAGTAGTGCATAATATTTTTCACTATCTTTATTTGGAGGTCTAACTTGTCCAGTTACAATATCCCCAGTTCTAAGTGCAAACTTTTTGATTTGTGTTGCAGAAACATAAGAATCATTTGAAGTATCAGAAAAATTCCCATCCATTGCTCTTAAAAAACCAAATCCGCCATCTTTTACCTCTAAGATACCTGTAAAAAGTATAAATCCGCCTTGGTCGATTTGTGTTTTTAAAATAGAGAACATTAGTTCTTGTCGTTTGAGTTCTTGTGGGTTTTCAACATTGAGTTTTTTTGCTATTTGAAGTAGTTCTTCTAAAGGATATTCTCTTAGTTTTTCAATTGTATGCCCTTCTACAGGGATATGTGTCCTAGCTTTTCTGCTATTAGAATTTCCTTTTGAGGGAGTATTCTTCTTAGTTTGAGTTGTTGTCTCTTCCATTTATATTTAGACCTTTGTCATTTTCAGTAAAGTGATTTTTTGTAGTTAATTCTGTATGTAGAATTTTAAGTGGTGTAATTTTAGTCTTTATTTTTAAATTTGTCAAATATTATTTATATAAAACAAAAAAGGTGCCAATTACTTGACACCTTTTTATTGAATATTTTAAAAATGATTATTATAAATCACCCTCATGTTTTCCTAAGTATTCTGCAACACCTTCAGTTGATGCTTTCATACCTTCGTCACCTTTTGCCCAACCTGCAGGACAAACTTCACCATTTTCGTTTGTAAATATCATTGTATCTACCATTCTAATCATTTCATCAATATTTCTTCCAAGTGGTAAGTCATTGATTACTGCATGTCTTACAGTTCCATCTTTATCAATTAGAAAAGATCCTCTTAGTGCAACAGCATCACCGAATAATACATCATAATCTTTTGAAATTTGTTTGCTTAAGTCTGCAACTAATGGGTATTTAACTCTTCCAATTCCACCATTTTCAACAGCAGTTTCTCTCCATGCAAAGTGAGAAAATTGTGAATCAACAGAAACTCCAATAACATTTACACCTCTTGAAGAGAACTCTTCAATTCTTTTAGAAAATGCAATAATTTCTGATGGACATACAAATGTAAAGTCTAATGGGTAGAAAAATAAAACCGCACCTTTTTCACCAATATTTTCATATAAATTAAAATCCTCTACGATTTGACCATCTGCAAGTACAGCTGTTGCTGTGAAATCTGGAGCTTTTTTTGTAACTAACATATTTTTTTCCTTTATTTTAAGTTTTAAGTGATGTAAGTATAATACAATATTCTAAAATAAAACATCAACTATTTTGTTTAATTTTATTTTTAAGAAAATTTTTACTTTAGGATAAAAATTATCCTTAAAGCCATATTTTATTAATATTTTCTCTACCTTTATATAATGAGTACAAAAAAAGTGTGTAAAAAAGATATCTCTCTTACTCTGCTTAAAAATAAAATTTATTTTAAATTATTTATTAAAAACTACACTTTAGTGGCTAATTTACACATGAAGAAAAAAAAATTCTAAAAAATAGCTAAATTTCTTCAAATATAATTGCTTTTTGTTTAATAAATTTTAAAGTTATATTTATATTTGATGTGATAAAGTTATTCAAAGTATAACAAAGGAGTTAGAATGGCAGTAGTAATTACTGATACATGTATCAGCTGTGATGCTTGTTTAGATGAGTGTCCAGTTGAAGCAATTGTAGATAATGATGAAAATCCTACAGGTGAAGATATCTATTATGTATATGAAGACAAATGTGTTGAATGTATAGGTCACCACGATGAACCAGCTTGTGCTGAAGCTTGTCCTACAGAAGGATGTATTGTATGGGGAGAAAACCCTGATACAGAAGGTAAAGTAGCCGGAGAGCCTTGCGTAGAAGACTAGTCTTACCATATTTTTAAATAGTAAAAAAGGCAAGTAGTTTTAAACTACTTGCCTTTTTTTATTTTTTTAGATATAATCCGCGACTTGAAATTTAAAATAGGAAAATATCATATGGAACAAACGTTATCTATCATCAAACCTGATGCTGTTGCTAAAAATGTTGTAGGGAAAATCTTAGACAGATTTGAATCTGCTGGACTAAGAATTGCTGCTACAAAAAAAATGCAATTAAGCAAAGCTGACGCTGAAGCTTTTTATGCTGTACATGCCCAAAGACCATTTTTTGGTGAACTAGTAGAATTCATGATTTCTGGACCTGTTGTAGTTACAGTTTTAGAAGGTGACAATGCAATGTCTATCAACAGAGACTTAATGGGTGCTACAAACCCTAAAGAAGCTGCTGCTGGTACAATTAGAGCTGATTTTGCTGAATCTATTGATGCAAATGCAGTTCACGGTTCTGATTCTGTTGAGAATGCAGCTAATGAAATTAAATTTTTCTTTTCAGATAGAGAAATCTGTTAATAATTATTTATGCAAATAGAATTTAGAAAAGTCCCTTTTACTGCAAAAGAGTTCACAGCTGAACTTGATTCAGTTAAATTAGAGGGGACTTTTTGTAAAATATCGCCTACGTTAGCTAAAGTTGAAGCAACTTTAGTAGGTTCTGCATCTGTAGATTGTTGTAGATGCGGGGTTGAATACACTATCGAGCTTAATGAAAACCTAGAGTTTTTATTATCTGATAGAGTGTATAAAGATGATTCTGAGTTGGAAAACTTAGTAATTGAAATAGAAAACGATATGATTGACTTTGATGAAATAATCGAAAGTGAAATTTCATCTATAAGAAGTGATTATCACATTTGTACTCTTTGTTTAGATAACAAAGATAGTATAGAAAAAGAATATTAAAAGGAGAATACCATGGCAGTACCAAAGAGAAGAGTATCACACTCAAGAGCAGCTAAAAGAAGAACTCACTATAAAATTACATTAAAAAGACCTGTAAAAGATAGTGACGGAACTTGGAAGATGCCTCATACAGTTAACCCAAATACTGGCGAATATAAAAACTAATGCTAAAAATAGCAATTGATGCGATGGGTGGGGATTTCGGTCCCGAACCTATCATTGATGGCCTTATAGCTGCACTACGAATTAACACAGCTTTTTCTGCAATTGCTGTAGGTAAAAAAGACGAACTACTTAAACTTATTCCAAATGAATACTTAAAAAGAATAGAAATCCATGATTGTGATGATGTAATATCAATGCAAGATCATGCTACTGATGCACTTAAAAGAAAAGACAGCTCAATTTATCAAGCTATTGAACTAGTTAAAACAGGTCTTGCAGATGCTGTAGTTTCAGCTGGTCACTCAGGTGCTTCTATGTCTTTGGCAACACTTAGAATTGGAAGAATTAAAGGTGTTACAAGACCCGCAATCGCTACACTTATGCCAACAAGTGAAAATCAAAATACTTTGGTTTTAGATGTTGGTGCAAATGTTGATTGTGATGAAAAAAATCTTTTTGAATTTGCAGTTATGGGACAAATCTATGCTCAAGATGTTTTGAAACTTGATGAACCAATTATTGGATTACTAAGTAATGGGGAAGAAGAATCAAAAGGTAACGAAGTTACAAGAGCAGCTCATGAATTACTAACTAATTCACAAATTAAAAATTTCGCTGGAAATGTTGAAGGTAGTGATATCTTCAAAGGAACAGTTGATGTTGTAGTTTGTGATGGATTTATCGGAAATATATTATTAAAAACTGCCGAAGGTGTAGCAGACACAATTGGTCAAATATTGAAGAAAAATCTAAAAAGATCTTTAATCTCTATTGCAGGTGCTGTATTGATGAGAAAAGTTTTTAAATCTTTAAAAGTTAGAGTTGATTATGCAGAGTATGGTGGAGCTCCTTTATTAGGTGTTAAAGCTCCAGTAATTATAGCCCATGGAAAATCAAATCCTAAAGCTATAAAAAATGCAATAAATCAAGCTATAAGTGCAGCAAGTTCTAGACTAGAACAAGATATAGAAGATAAACTTGCAAAATATAGAAATTTTTAAGGACTAAGAATGGCTTACGCAGCTTTTAGATCAATAGGCGCTTATATACCAGAAAAAATCATGACAAATGTAGATTTTGAAAAAATCATGGATACGTCAGATGAATGGATAACAAAAAGAACTGGTATAAAAGAGCGAAGAATAGCAGCTGAAGATGAATATCCATCTGACATGGGAGCTAAAGCTGCTAGCCTTGCTATTCAAAGAGCAGGAATAGAAGTTAGCGATGTAGATTTAATCGTATTTGCAACTGTTACTCCTGATTATCTTTGTATGCCTTCAACTGCTTGTGTAACAGCATCAAAATTAGGTCTAAGAGATGTACAGGCTTTCGATATAAGTGCAGCTTGTACTGGATTTGTATATGCTTTATCTGTTGCTAAAGCTTTTATTGAATCTGGAATGAAAAAAAATGTACTTATAATCGGTGCTGAAAAGTATACTTCTATTTTAAATTATGAAGATAGAGGAACTGCTTTTATTTTTGGAGATGGTGCAGGTGCCGCAATTATATCTGCAACTGAAAATAAAGATGAAGCAATAGTAGATGTAAAATGTTCTAGTGATGGAGATTATGACCATCTAATTATGACTCCTGGTGGAGGAAGTAAAACTCCATGTTCACCTGAAGTTTTAGAGCAAAAACTAGCTTGTATTCAAATGAAAGGGAATGAAACTTTCAAACTTGCTGTTAAAACTCTAACTTCTGATGTACAAGTTATGTTAGAAAAACATAACTTAAAACCAGAAGATATTAAACACTTTATTCCTCACCAAGCAAACTTTAGAATAATCAAAGCCGTTGGTGAGGCTTTAAAACTAACAGAAGAACAAACTGTGGTAACTGTAGATAAATATGGAAATACCTCAGCTGCTTCAATTCCTATGGCTATGAACTATGCATATGAGCAAGGAAGAATCAAAGCTGGCGAAAATGTACTTTTTGATGCATTTGGAGCTGGTCTTACATGGGGAAGTGCTTTATTCCCATTTTCACCAACAAAATAATCATCACATAGAGGATTTTACCTCTATATGTGATTTATACAATTCTAAAAACTTTCCCATTCATTAGTTTCACTTTCTTGTTTCTTTGGCTTTTTTATAGGATTTCTTGAAGGTTCGTTTTTCAGTTTTTTAATCTCTTTTTCAACTCCTCTTCTTTCATTTCCAGCAAAGCCAACATTAACTGCTTCAGCTCTTATTTTAATATCATTTTTCCCATGGAATTCTTTTTCATCAGCATTCTCAACAATTATATTCGAGATTTTTTGAGTTTTATTTGCTATAGCATCTGCTGCTGCTGTATTTTGTGCATTTACTTGAGTGATTTTATCTAATTGATTAACTGCATCATTAATTTGTATGATGCCTTGTTCTTGCTCTTTACTTGCAGTTGAAACATTTTCGATTAAGTGAATTGTTTTAGAAATATTTATATTTAGTTCATCATAACCTTTAATCATATCAGTAGCAATTGTTTTACCATAATCAGTTTTTGTTTGTGCATTTAAAACTATATCTTTAATCTCTTTTGCAGCTTCAGCACTTCTTGAAGCTAGATTTCTAACCTCTTGTGCAACAACAGCAAATCCTTTTCCTGCTTCGCCAGCAGTTGCGGCTTCAACTGCTGCATTTAAAGAGAGGATATTTGTTTGAAAAGCTATTTGATCAATAACTGTGATAGCTTCAGTAATAGCTGTAGTTTGATCATTTATATCTTCCATGGCATCAACTGTTTTAGTTGCAAGTTCATGCCCAACAGAAACTGACTCTTTTACTTTTGTGCCATAGTTTGCCATTTCAGTAGTTGATTCAGTATTTTGTTGTAAATTTGCAGTTAACTCTTCTAAAGATGCAGCTGTCTCTTCTAAAGATGCAGCCTGAGTTGTAGCTGCATTTGAAAGCTCATTTAAATTTGAAGTTAATGTTTCAGCATTTTGACTTAATATCATACCATTTCTTTTATTTTCAATTAAAATTTCTGTAAATGATTTACTTAGTTTATTAACATCATCACATAAACGTCCAAGTGTTCCATCTAGGTTCTCTTTATTAACTGTAGGTCTATAATCCATATTAGAAAATGAAATTAAAACATCAGATATTTTTTTAATATTACACTCTAAAGTATTAAGCATTTCGTTTATAATATCTTTTAGTTCATTTAGTTGTGGATTATTTGAATGCAGTGATATTCTTGTACTTAGATGTCCATTATTAATCTTATTTGCAACATCTATTGTATTTGCAATTAAATCTTTATCAGTTTGAATATTATGTTTTGTATTCTCAATATTTTTATTAATAATTTTTGACATTTGTCCTAACTCATCATTAGAGTGAATTTTAATAAGTTCTAAATCATCTTTTTCAAAATTAATAAATGCAAAAAAATTATCAAGACCCGCTTTTACATCTTTAACATCAATTAATAAAGTAAAAGCAATTGTTCTACCCATAATTAAAGTTAATGCAATTCCAAGTGTTGTTAATACTGCAAAAAGTGTTGTTTCTGTAAACATTATTTCTTTTTCAGTAGTAGAGGTCTCTATAATTTCGGTAGCTAAATAATCCTCAACTTGTTTTAATAAATTAATCTTTTTTGTTATTGTATCAAACCAATATTTTGCTTCAATTCCAAATTCTGATGTTTTTCCACTTGAAAGTAATATTTCTCTCATTCTATTAACTTCACTTATAGCTTCGCCTGTCAAAGTATTATTATAAAAACTTCTATCAGTCATATTTGCAACTTTCAAAAAAGAATCTAAATAAGCATTTTGTTCAGCTACAAGATTATTAAACTTAACTCTCATACCTTTTCCAAAGTTATCTCTAGCAAAAGTATTAGACCCTACTGCTCTTTCAATACCAGCTCTTTCTTTAGACAATAAGAAGTTTGTATATGCAGTTAATCTTTGTGATAGTTTTACATTAGTTGCAAGTTGAATTGAAGAAGCAATTACATTTAAAAATTGTCCATTCATCTTTGTGTAGTAAGTAATTGCAGCTCCTGTATCTATTGTTAGTGATGAGACTTTATTTCTTACATCATCAATTTGTTCTAATTGACTTAAACCTTTTTCTAAATTATCTTTAAATTCTGTAGTATAATTATTGGTATCAAAATCTTTTAAAAAAGTTAACAAATCTTCTTTTTTACTATTTACATTTTCTCTTTGATTAGGTAAAGAATCAATAAACTTCTTTCCTTTACTTCCTAAAAATCCTGCTGTCATTCCTCTTTCTTTTTGAGTTTCATGAACCATCGCTCCAATTTTTGTTGAAAGGAGTACAATCTTTTCTATTTTTTGTAAATTGATTGTTTCTGTATAGGCATTGTATGCAAGTTTTGCCGATAATAATATTACTACAATTAAAGGTATCATCATAATTGAAATAAGTTTTTGTTTAATTGAAAATTTTGAAAACATCATAATATCCTTATTATTTTATATAATTATAGTATATATACATATATTGTCAATTGATTAGAATCATAAGATTAGTAATAATAACTAGCTAAACCCTATATACTAGGATAAGTAAGATAAGAATAATTTAAATACAACTAAGATAGAGATATCTTAATTGTGAATTTTGCCCCAGTATAATCTTCACCTTCATAGTTATAACTATAATTCTCAGCTACTATTGTTCCATTTAATTGCTTTTCTATTATCTCTTGACTCATAAATAAGCCTATTCCTGTACCTTGAGATTTATATTTTGTAGTAAAGTATGGTTCAAATATTCTATTTATTATTTTTTCATCTATTCCATTTCCATTGTCATAGATTTCTATAAGTAAATCTTTACTCTTTTTGAAACTATTTATAAAGATAAATTTCTTCTGTTTTTTTTGTTCTGCTAAAACATCTCTTGAGTTATTTAAAATATTGATTAGTACTTGAATCAAGCCATTTTTAGATGTCTTAAGAGATATGTCTTCAATATTTTTTATAATAGTTATACCTTTTGATACATATTGAGCATGAACTAAATTAAGTGTACTATCAATGACATCTTCAATACTTACCATGATATAATTCTGCTGTGCGGGATTAAAGAAGTTTCTAAAGTCATCAATTGTTTGAGATAGGTATTGAGTAGAATTATTTATACTATCCATAGTAGTAAGTAAATCTTCATCACTTAACTCTCCCATCTCTTTTTTTAGTTTTATACCTGTTGATGCAGTAGATATTACAGAAAGTGGTTGTCTCCATTGATGTGCAATATTACCTATCATCTCACCCATTGCTGCCATTTTACTTTGATATTGAATAATCTTTTCTTTTTCATGTTTATCTATTTCAAACTGCATTCTTTCTGTGATATCTTGAATAGTACCTACAATTTTATTTGTTCTAGAGTCATACTCACCTTTACAATCAATCCAAACAATTGAGCTATCTGGTTTGATGATTCTGTAGGTACATTTATGTTCTTTATGCTCTTTAATTGCACTATACATAGAGCTCTCAAAACATTTCCAATCTTCTTTATGCATAATTGTTTTTAAAAACTCTGGTCCTACTTTTTCAGGCATTTTTTCAATACCAAAGATTTTTATTATAGAATCAGACCAAATTGCAGTCATACTATTAGTATCCACTTCCCAATTTCCAAAGCCTCCTACTTCATGAGCCTTTAAAAGTAAATCTTGTTTTTCTTCAAGGTCACTAGTATAATTAAAAAAACTTTTTTCTATATATTTTGATATAAAATAAGAGAGAATCAGAAGAAAAAAAACAAAAATAAAACCTATTAAAAATATATTATTTAAATAGGTTTTATATTTCTCTTCTAAATAGTTTTGTTTTTGTTTTATAGTAGCATTTATAGAACTTAATTCAAATCCAGTTCCTAATACCCAATCCCAGTTTTCAAAGTATAAAAGATAAGATATTTTTTTTATGGGCTCATCAAGTTCATCAACGTTCAAACCATACTCTACATAAAGTCCATCTTCTCTGCTTTTATTTTTTGTTAATTTATCAATACTATTTTCCCAAAAATCTCCATCTGCATATTCTTGAATATTTATATTCAAAATACTTTCATGTTTACTAACTATCAAGTCTCTATATTCATCTATTATAAAGACATATCTATCATCTTTATATCTTAGTTTTGAAATATAATTTGCAACCTCATCTTTTAAATTATGTACATAATCTTCATAATAAAAACCAGTCCCTATATAAAGACCATATGGTTCAAACTTTTTAAAATAGCCTATTTTTAGACGTTCACCTTCATCTTTTTTTAAAGGATCTTTCCAATACCAGTCATAATAAACTTCATTTTTATTTTTTAATAGCTTCTTCATATCTTGGAATATAAAAGTACCTTTTGCATCTTGATGATTCCATAAACTCATTCCATTTAACTTTGGAAAAGCAGAATTTAGTATTGTATTTGCATTCATTGTAAAAATAAAAAAATAGCCTTTGCCCTTACTAAACCTAATATCTTTCAATGCATATTTAATCTGCTCAATAATCTCTTTTTTTGTTTTTTTATCTTTATTATTTTCATAAATTGAATTGAGTATTGAATAGGCATTGTTTACTCTACTTTTTAAATCAATTTGTAAGTTCTCTTTTGTATTTTTCTCTTTATTCTTTATATAGTTATAAACTCTTTTTAAATCACTTTTTATTAACTCTTTTTGGTCAGTTATGTATTGGTTTTTAATATATTCTTTTTCTGTTTGAATATTACTTTTGTGTTCATATGTAACTAAGATAGATGCCAAGATTGTAATAAAAATAATAAAAATAGGCAGAAAATATCTGATAATTATTACTAACAACTTCTCTTTTTGAGTAATATTCAAGTTTTACCTTTTATTGAAATTTTTGGTTATTGGGATTATTCTTAAATACATTTATTGACTTATTTAGTGATGCTTTTGAACTATCATTAAACTTCGCAACTGTTGCCACTGGATTAATTAATAAAATTGAATCTTCTATTACTATTTGAAAAATTGCTTCCAAAGGGATAGTAACAGTTGAGCCAAAATTTTCTGTTCCAAAACCAGCTTCAAAAGATACAAATTTATCATCTATTTTTATAGTTGAATACGTATAATTACTCAAAACAAAAAGAGAAAACTTTGATAGCTTCTTTTCTATACTTGTAGGCAATGTTGGAGAAAAAGTTGCTCCTTCTACATTTACAGTAATGGCGAACTCACTATCTCTTTCTAGCATAAAATTTATCATCTCATGAATTTGTTTTATCATTATATTTTTAAAATCATTACTTTCAATTACATCACTTACCATATTTTAATCCCTTTTTA
This sequence comes from Arcobacter denitrificans (SeqCode), assembly GCF_048571185.1. Lineage (GTDB taxonomy): Bacteria > Campylobacterota > Campylobacteria > Campylobacterales > Arcobacteraceae > Arcobacter > Arcobacter denitrificans. Next base: position 939,050 of record NZ_CP182350.1, read on the forward strand.
TAAAAATCCATGTTATTATATTTTTCCATGAAAACTATTATATCTATTCTACTGATTTCAACATTAATTTATGGCAAAAGTATTGAGTTTACTAGTGCAGACATAGAAAAGATTAAAGCCAGTCCAAATAAAAATGCAATCGTAATTAGATTCAAAAACTACCAAAACTTGAAAAAGAAAATTAAAAACTACTCTATGATTAGAAAACTTTCCCATATCAATAGTTTTTTTAATAATATACTTCCCCAACAAGACCAACAAAAATACGGTATAAGCGATCATTGGAGTACAAGGAAAGAGTTTATCATTCAAGGCAGAGGTGATTGTGAAGATTATACTATTGCCAAGTATTTTTCACTTATTGAAAATGGTTTTTCAAAAGATAATCTCTTTTTAGCTGTTGTAAAAGTTGAGGGAAGAAGTACAGAACACATGGTTTTATTTTATTTTAAATCAAGAGATAAAATACCATATGTCCTAGATAATCTTAGCTTTAAAGTTATACCACTAAATAGAAGACCCAAACTTAATGTAAAATTTATATTTAATGAAAAAGAGTCATTTTTAATGACTGACTATAAAATAGGTAAGAAAGTAAATGTAAATTGGGGGGAAGATGATAAATGGAACAATTTACTAAAAAGAGTATATACAAATAAGGAGTAAGACTACTCCACTATTTACTTAGCCTTCTTTTTTGGAACAAAAACTTGGGCTACATCTTTTGCATATTGTAACTGTGTTGTTATTCCCACACAAGAACAATTTATTTCTGAAAGAACATATTTATCACTTCCATCTTCATTATAATCTAAAATATAATCCATAGTCCATAGAAGTGGATAGTTTTGACCATGTAGGTATGATTTTAAATCTTTTAGTCCATTCATTGTTAGCTCTACTACATCTTTCCATTTAGGCTCACTTGGAGACTCATAATTGTATTTTGCTCCTGAAAAAAGTGTTGCAGAGAACTGCCCTTCTTGAGGTTTTTTATGAACAACTGAGATTGCTTTATCATTTACAAGTAAAACTCTAATCTCACCTTCAGCAATTCTTTCTAAATATCTACACCCAACAAATCCTGTTTTTCCAGTAAAGTATGCAGCATATTCTGATACATTATCTTCAAAGTTTGGCTCAAATTTATGCAAAAATTCATTTATATCATCATAATAAAACTTTTGATTATTTACAGCTTCTACAGAGAATATAGAACCATCCTCTTTTTTTGATACTAAATAAACACCCTCCCCTGTTGAACCATAATTTGTTTTTAAAACTCTAATACCATATTTATCTAAATCTGCAGGAAATCTTGTGGCAAAGTCAGTAAAAGTATGATAAAAATAACTCTCATCATCTCCTAATTTTGTCCCTTTTAATTTTGCTAAGATATCTTTAAAATCAAGGTTAATCATAACATCAGGATGGGTATGTATTTCAATACCAGCATTTCCAAGAGCTTTTAAAAATTGAAAATATTCATCTGCTTCTTTTAAATTGCCAGGGTTAATTCTACTTATAACAGAAACTGCTTTTTCTTTTAAATAATCCAATAAATCATATTTTCTATTTGGTCTATAAAAAACTATTTCTGTTTTATAATTAGTTAGCTCTTCTATAGCATCCAAGATTGGTTTTGTATCTGGTCTAAAACCATCAAAGCCTTTATCACTTCCCTTTGCATATTCAATTATGAATATTGTATTTTTCATATTATCTCCTTTTGTAGTCACACAAAAGAATTTTATATTAGAAAAAAAACTTTTTGATTACAATAGAATATAATCATCCAAAATATCAAAATCAATCATAGCATTCATAAGGGCAATTTTTGAAGCACTTTTCAAGTCTGCTTCTGTGATATCTTTTTCAATGATAGTTTGTAGTTTCAGATGTCTTTGTCTTGAAGTGCCATTTAATAAGGGTTTTTTAGGAGTTAGCCAAGTTGTACCATCATATATTGCTATGTTTGCAATGGAAGTATCACTTACTAATTTATTCTTTATAATTATAATCTCATCAGTTTTTTGTTTTTTTTCATAAAGTTTATCTAAATGTTCTCTATTTAAATACTTTTTTGAATACTCTATTTCATCATCATATACAATTTTGAAACTTTTTATCTCTTTTTTTTTATACTCTTCATATGAGACATCTAAAATCTCATCATCGTTATATATAACTTTGCACTTTAAAAGTTTGCTATTTATTGGATAAATATACTCATTTAAATCAATATTTTTACCAATAGTTGCTGCAATTCTTGAGTTATGAAAATCTAAATTAAAAATCTCTTTGTCTTCACACTTAATAGTTTCAAAATATTTCATTTATCTCACCTAAAATTTTTTAATATAATATCAAAAAAAGAGTTTTTACTCTCTTTTTTGATAAAATAAGATAAATATTATTAGGTCGTATATGAAATTTATATTTTTTATTCTCATATTTTTTAGCACATTATTTGCAAATCCTCAAAAAGAAATCTTACTTCTACACTCTTATAATAATGGTTTAAAGTGGAGTGACACTATAACAGAAGGTATTAAAAGTGTACTTTCAAAGTATCCAGACTATGAGCTTACAATTGAATATATGGATAGTAAAAAAATAACTAGCAAAGAGTATTTTAATATCTTACATCAACTCTATAAAAAGAAATTTTCAAATAGAAACTACGATGTTATAATAACTGCCGATAATTTTGCTCTAAACTTTGCTCTATCAAACCATAAAGAGATATTTAATAACTCACAAATCGTTTTTTGTGGTGTGGAGAATTTTGATAGTATCAAAATTTCAAATAAAATTAAAAAAACAATAACAGGAGTAATAGAGTACAAAGAGATAAAAGAGAATATAGAGTTAATCAAAGATGTTGTAAAAAACCTAAATACCATATATGTGCTAAGTGATGATAGCCTATCTTCAAAAGCCATAAAAAAGCAAACCTTAAAAGCTATATCGGAGTTTAAAAATGAGATTAACATTATTTTTGATAATAAGATTAATATACATACCTTAAGCAAAAAAATAGAAGCTCTTCCAAAAAATAGTGCTGTTTTATTTACAAGTTTATATAAAGATATAAATAAAGAATATGTCCCATATAGCCATCTAAGAGACTTTTTTCAAAATTCACCTTATCCTGTTTTTGCCTTAAATTCTATTCACTTAGGAGAGGGGGTTATTGGGGGAATCATGGTAGAACCATTTGAACAGGGACGATTAGCTGCTTTGAAAGCTGTAGATATTTTACAAGATATTCCTGTAATCGACATTGATATTTCAACTCCTCCATCTAAATATTATTTTGACCATAAAGTATTAGAAAAATTTAATTTATTAAACTCTGATATACCACTTTTTTCAAACATAATAAATAAGCCAAAAGGTTTTTTTGAAAAAAATAGAAAGTTTATTGATAGTGCCTTTATTCTTATGCCTTTGCTTATTCTTTTAATTATTGGACTTATTGTTAATATTATAAAAAAATTTAATTTAGAGATAAAACTACTAGAACAAAACAAATTAGATAATGTCTTATTAAATAATATAAAAAGTATAATTTTTTGGAAAAGTAGTGAAGGTGTAATACTTGGTTGTAATGACTACCTGTGTGATTTTTTAAATCTATCAAAAGATGAGATAATTGGAAAAAAACTAAAAGATATATCCCCTAAACTTTGTTTAAAAGTTGATGATAGTATAAGTTTTGTAGGTGAATTAGAGACTACTTTAGAAAAAGATGGTAAAACTATTTATGTCTTAATAAGAAGAAAAAAATATCTAAATAATAAAAATATAGAAGCAGGGATTGTTACAATAATCAATGATATAACCCAAATCAAAAAACTTGAAAACCGAAGAAAAAGAGATGAACAGTTTACAATACAGCGTTCAAAACTTTCTGAAATAGGAGAAATGATGACTTCTATTGCACACCAATGGAAAGCACCCCTAATAGAGATATCAACTATTGCACAAGAATTACTTTATAAAAAAGAGAAAAAAAACTTCTCCTTAAATGATGGTAAAGAGTTTGTGGATGAAATCATGACACAAGTTAAATATATGACAACTACAATTGATGACTTTAGGGACTTTATAAGACCTTCCATAAGAAAAAGTGAATTTGAAATAAACTCCTCTTTAGATCAGCTCTTAAGAGTAATTGAACACAATATTAAATATAACTATATAAGTATTGATATAAGATATGAAAAAAATAAAAAATACCTTTTGTATGGTTATGTAAATGAGTTCAAACAAGCCATTTTAAATATAATAAACAATTCAAAAGATAGTATTTTAAAAAGAAGACAAAGTGAAGATTTTGAGGGTAAAATATCTATAAAAATCAATTCAATTAATGGTTTTACTTCTATTTATATACAAGATAATGGAATAGGTATAAAAGAAAAAAATAAAGATAAAATATTTGAGCCATTTTATACCACTAAAAAAAATGGTGATGGATTTGGACTTTATATGGTAAAACTAATGATTGAAGAAAAAATGGGTGGAACAATAAGAACACAAAAAAGTGATGTGGGTGCTTGCATCTTTATATCCATAAAAAATAGGTTAGAAAATGAAAATATTACTACTTGAAGATAATAAAAGATTATCAAGTTTGATTATTGAAGCACTATCTCAGAAAAACTATAAAGTTGACTGGTTTGAAAATGGAAGAGATGCTTTAGATGCTGTGTATAATGGATATGACTGTTTTATATTAGATATAAATGTTCCGGGAATTGATGGCATTAGTTTATTAAAAGAGCTAAGAGTTATGGATAAAAATACACCAGCTATTATAATTAGTGCAAATGTTGAACTAGAGACAATAAAAGATGCTTATAATAAAGGCTGTGATGAATATATTAAAAAACCATTTTATATTTATGAACTAGAGTTAAAACTAGACAAGTTTTGTAAAAAGTGCAACAATAGTATAGCTTTAGCAAAAGATTATATTTATAATACAGATTGTGAGATTTTATATAATGAAAATAAAGAAGAGGTAAAGTTAGCAAAAAAAGAGATTTTACTTTTAAATCTACTAATTAAAAATTGTGAGAAAATAGTAACTTTTGAACAAATTGAACAATATGTTTGGGAGGGTGATTTAACAACAAATGAAAACATAAGAACTTTGGTTAAAAGGTTAAGAAAAAAACTACCAAAAGAGAGTATCTATTCTCAAGTGGGGATTGGATATAAGTTAGATATTCACTAAGAGGGTATATAGATTTTATCAAGAAGCTCTTGATACTCTAGTTTTGCATCACTATCACAAGTGATTCCTCCACCACTTTTATAAAAAAGTTCTCCATCTTTATCTTTTTGAATAAATCTAATCATTACAGAGCTATCTAAATTTTTGCCATCAAAAACGCCAAAAATACCTGTGTAATACTCTCTTTCATAATCTTCTATATCTTTTAGTATTTCAACAGTTTTTTTCTTTGGTGTTCCTGTGATTGAACCTGCTGGAAGTAGTGAGATAAGAATATCTCCAAGTTTTTCATTCCAATTATTTTCTAACTCTCCTGATATTTTGGAACTTACTTGTAAAAGTTTTTTATCACCTGCGTCTATTTGGTCAATATACCTAAACTTTTCAACCCTTACTTTATTTGATACAATTCCTAAATCATTTCTAAGTAAATCTACCACCATTGTATGCTCAGCCATCTCTTTCATATCACCTAGTATTTTAACACTAGCATTGGGAATCGAGGCATCAATTGTACCCTTCATGGGATAAGTAAATATTCTGTTTTTTTTGATTTTTATAAATCTCTCAGGAGAAAAACAGACAAACTCATCTTTGAATTTCAGTTTAAATTTTGCATTTGCTTTTTCATATATTTCATCAAGATTTAAAGGTATTTCTATTTTTGTTTTTGCTGTTAAATTCAACAAATAACTATTACCACAAGCAATCTGTTCTTGTATATAATCAAACTTTTTTTTGTATTTTTCAAAACTAATTGGATATTTTTTTAGACTTTTATTTTTTATATTATAACTTTTATCTTTAGATGAAATTTCATATTTTATATCTTCATCTAAATCTTTTAGGGCTTTTACATAATAATTACTTAAATCATAACTTATCATAAAAAAAAATGGCTCCTGTAAAGAGCCATAATTATTGAGTTTGTTGATTAGTTCTTTATTATTCAAATATATTCTATTGATTAAGGATTAGTTTTTTAAGTATTGCCATTCTAACTGCAACGCCATTTGTAACTTGTTTTAATACTTTATTTCTAGGATCAACTAACATCTCATCACTTATATCTACATTTCTGTTCACAGGACCTGGGTGTAAAAGTAAAATATTCCTATCACCAAAAGTATCTTTTGTAATGCAATAATCTTTTGCATAATCATTTAATGATTGGAAAAATATCTCATTATGTCTTTCAAGTTGCGTTCTTAAGCTCATTACAACATCAACATCATCGATAATCTCTGATATATTATCATACTGTTTATGCTCATCATCCTCTGCTTTAAAACAATCAGGAGCCACAAAACAAACATCCATACCAAATCTTGGAAGAAGTCTTTTATTCGAACCTGCTACCCTTGAACTTTTTACATCACCTACAATAGCAACCTTTTTCCCCTCTACATCATCATTGAAATGTTCCATTATAGTAAAAAGATCAAGTAGTGCTTGAGTTGGATGTGCATGTTTTCCATCACCTGCATTTATAATAGGACAATCAACATAATCAACTAAACTTCCAGGTAATCCACACTCTGAATGTCTTATAATGATAGCATCAGGTTTAGTTGCATTAATATTCGCAACTGTGTCAAAGACACTTTCACCTTTACTTCTAGAACTAGTACCTACGTCTAAAGCTATAATCTCTGCACCTAATCTTTTTGCTGCTGTTTCAAATGCGCTTCTTGTTCTTGTAGAATTTTCAAAAAACAAAATAACTATTATTTTACCTTTTAAGATATCTCTTGATTGCATATCTAAAAATGTTTTGGCATCATCAAAAAGGCTTAAAATCTCTTCTTTTGTAAAATCTGCTGTTCTAATTAAATGCTGCATTTTTTTCCTTTTATTTTAGTTTTGATTATAGCAAAGTATTAATTAATTTTTTTCAAATTTGTTAATTGATTGTTTATAGTTTTTGGATATAATCACTTATTAAATTATAGGAAAAATAATGATTGAAAATATTGATAAAGAGTATGTACTACAAACCTATGCAAGAAATTATGTTAACTTTAAAAGTGGAGAAAATGCTACACTTTTTGATGATAAAGATAATAGTTATATAGATTTTACTTCAGGTATAGGTGTTGTTAGTGTTGGCCATGGTAACAAGCAAGTTGCTGATGCTATTTATGATCAAGCAAGTAAAATAACTCATATCTCAAATCTTTATGCAATCGAACCCCAAGCACTTTTAGCCCAAAAAATTGCTCAACTTAGTGGGCTTGATATTGCAACATTCTTTGCAAATAGTGGAGCAGAAGCAAATGAAGGTGCCATAAAAATTGCAAGAAAATATGGACAAACAAAATTTGCAAATAAAAAGTATAAAGTTATAACATTAGAACACTCTTTTCATGGAAGAACAATTACAACAGTTAGAGCAACAGGACAAGATAAGTTTCACTCTGTAAACTTTTCTCCATATCCTGATGGATTTTCATACAACAAACAAATCAATGACATCTATAACTCAATAGATGAAGAGACAGTTGCTGTTATGTTAGAACTTGTTCAAGGAGAAGGTGGTGTTCAACCTTTTGAAAAAGAAGAGATTCAAAAGTTAGCAAAGTTTTTGAAAGAAAAAGAGATTTTACTTATAGTTGATGAAGTTCAAACAGGAGTATATAGAACAGGTGAATTTTTAGCCTCAAATCTATATGAGATAGAACCAGATATCATAACTCTGGCAAAAGGTTTAGGAGGTGGAGTTCCTATAGGTGCAGTTTTAACTACACATAAAGATATCCTCTCTCCTGGAGATCATGGTTCAACTTTTGGGGGTAACTTTTTAGTAACAAGAGCCTCTTTAGAAGTTTTGGATATCTTGGATAAATACAAAGATACAGGTGCATTAGATGAAGCAATTATCTATTTTGAATCAAAAATAAGTGCTATTTTTGAAAAATATCCTAATATCTTTACATCAAAAGTTGGTCTTGGACTTATGAGAGGACTTAGAGTAAAAGATGAAGAAACCTTAGGCTCAATTGTTAAAAATAGTTTTGACAATGGCGTATTGGTTTTAAAATCTGGAAGAAGTACTTTAAGACTTTTGCCTGTACTTACAATTACAAAAGAAGAGATTGATGAAGGATTTAAAAGGTTAGATGATGCTATCTCTAAGATTTAAACTATCATTAGTAACTATTTTTTTTCTTGCTAGTTATTCATTTGCTAAACAGACAGATAAACTTGATGAATCAATTCTTTCAAAAAATAGATTAGAGATTTTTGATTTATCAAAAGAGCAAATTGAAGAAGATAGTTCAAAGCTTAAAAAAGATTGGATAAATCCTATCATGTATACTTACTCTAAGGTATATGGAGAGACTTATGATACTGAAAAATCTTTGGTATCAATAGACCAACCTATTTTTAAAGCAGGTGGAATATATAAAGCTATAAAATATGCAAATGCCACTAGACTTTATTCACATTTGGATTTAGATTTGCAAAAAAAAGCACTTATAAAAGATACCACAACTCTTCTTTTTAATATCAATAAATTGGTATTAGAAATAAAGAAGCAAGAACTTTTAGTAAAAAATGGACAAATAGATATCCAAAGAAAAAAAGAACAAGTATTTAATGGCTTTGCAGATACATCAGTATTAGATACTGCAATTTTGGATACAAATACAAGTAAAAATGCTTTGGCTGAGTTAGTTTATCAAAAAGAGGAATTAATAAATCAATTTAACACTTATGCACAAGGTGATTACACAAGTTTTGAACTGCCAAAATTTAAGCTTTTAGAAAAAGAAGCTTTTATAAAAAACAACCTAAATATTCTAAAATCAAAAGCAGATATATCTAGCAAAAATGACTATACTTGGATGACAGTATCAAAATATCTTCCAACAGTTAGTGCTACCTTTGATTACACTAAATATCATGATAGTAATAACCCTACAATAAATGTGGATGAAAGTGTACAAAACTATGGAGTAAAAGTTACAGTTCCACTTGATACAAGGACATATAACGATATACAAAGCACAAGAATAGACTATCTAAAAGCAAAACTTGACTTTGATAATGTAATTTTAGAACAAGAAAATTTCTTTAAAAGTAAACTATCAAAAATCAAAATGATAGATTCAAAAATAACTATTGCAAAAGATGATTATGAATTATATAACTCCTTACTTGATGTAATTGTAGAAGAAAAAGAGGCAGAATTAAAAACTCAAAGTGATGTGGATACCTTGCTTAATTCTAAAAAAATAAGAGAATTAGAACTTAAGATTCTTAGTATAGAAAAACAAATTGAGTTACTTGAAATATATTCAAAAATAAGTTAATAATTCTAAACCTCATCACATATTATTTTTTATGTTATAATTTTAAATGAATAAGAATGAAGCAAACATAATCAGATGGATGTTACTTCTACCAATTATTGGTGTAGTGTTAACATCTTTTCTACTTACTAATATCTTTATATCCTCAAAATATAGTTCTCATGGAAAAGATATTGAATACCTTGAAAATACCCACAAAGAAAATTTAAAAATAAAAATTAAAGATAGAATTGAAGACCTTTCTCTCTTTTTATCAAATAACTACACAAGTAAAGATAAAGTTCTAAATTTTATAGACCAACTCAACTTTTCTGATGATAGTTATATTTTTGTAGTTGATATCAATAAAACTACTTTAGTACATAAAAACAGACAAATATTAAATGTTCCATTTGAATTAATAGAAGATGCTAAAATAAAAGAGACTATCACAAAAGTTGTTGATACTGCTTTAAAAGATGGAAGTAGCTTTCTTGAATATACTCAATCAGCTAAAATTTTTAAAAACTTTAAACAATCAAAAAAAATCTCTTTTATAAAATATATACCAAGTTATGATTTTATAATAGGCACTGGTTTATATACTGATGATTTAGAAGAACAGATAAATAGAGTTGATAAAAATTTAGAAACTAAACTAAGTGAAGATATTAAAAATATACTTTTAATATCATTACTAATTACAGCTAGTGTTATATTACTACTTCTATATTTATCAAAAAAATTAAAAAATATCTTTGATTTTTATTCAAAAAAATTGGCACAGAGTAATCAAGAACTTGTACATCTAAATAATAACTTAGAAGAAAAAGTAGAAAAACAACTCTCTGTCATAAGACAAAAAGACATTGCCCTTAATCAACAATCAAAAATGGCTGCAATGGGGGAAATGTTAGGTAATATTGCTCACCAATGGAGACAGCCACTCTCTGCAATTAGTACAATCGCTAGTGGTCTAAAACTAAAAAGAGAATTAGGTGACTTAGATGACTCTACTTTATATGATGATTTAGAAAACATTGTCCAAACAACAATAGTATTATCAAACACAATAGATGATTTTAGAAGTTTTTATTCAAGAGACAAAAAAGAGACAGAAATTTTTATAAGTAAAACTATACAAAGAGTACTAAATTTAGTTTCTGCTAATTTGAAAAATAATGATATTGAGATAGTTTTAGACATAAAAGAGGTGAAACTTCATATTTATGAAAATGAACTTATCCAAGTTTTATTAAATATTATAAATAATGCAAAAGACGCCCTACTTAATATAAAAAATAAAAGGTATATTTTTATAAGTTCATATGAAAATAATGATAACTTAGTAATAAAAATTTATGACAATGCAGGTGGGATAGATGAGAAAATCTTACCTCGTATTTATGAACCATATTTTACAACAAAATTCAAATCCCAAGGAACAGGGATAGGCCTATATATGAGTAAGAATATCATTGAAAGTAACTTATATGGTGAAATTTTAACTAGTAATATTAATTTTAACTATAAAGACAAAGATTTTTTTGGAGCACTTTTTGAGATAAAATTACCACTCAAATAAGAAGATTATTTCTTCTTACTTGGTAGATTTAAATAGTACTCAATCTCACCTTCTGTTAGGATTTTAATAGTATTTGTACTTCCAGGAATACCAGCGGGGTATCCAATAGTTGCTATATATGGTCCTGTTTTATCAAGTAAATTTCTTGATTCTAGATTTTTTAGCATCTTTTGAATCATCTTAGAAGCTTGTCCTTCTTTTATTACATTGATAGGATAAACACCCCAAATAGCACATAAAGAGTTTAGAGTTTTCACTTCATGAGAAAATGCTAAGATTTTTGTTTTTGGTCTATATCTTGATATCTTCATAGCTGACTTTCCTGAACTCGTAAGTGCTAAGATACCTTTTGCATTTAAATCATCAGCTAGTTTTGTAACTGTTCCTTGAATAACATCAAATTCATCTGTATAATCAAGTTTGTCATGTTTATCAAAGTTATAAATCTCTTCAGTTTTGGCAATAATATTACTCATAGTTTCAACTACATTAATTGGATCCGTTCCAACTGCACTCTCTTCACTTAACATTACTACATCAGTTCCATCTAAAACTGCATTTGCAACATCAGAAATCTCTGCTCTTGTTGCTCTTTCATTTTCAGTCATTGATAAAAGCATTTGCGTTGCAGTAATTACAGGCATACAAGCTGCATTTGCTTTTTTGATAAGTCTTTTTTGTATAGTTGGTACTTCATAATATGGAACTTCTATTCCTAAGTCTCCCCTTGCTACCATAAGTCCATCACTAGCTTCTATAATTTCATCAATATTTTCAACTGCATCAAATTTTTCAATTTTGGCGATTAGTTTTCCATTATATCCATTTAAAAGCTCTCTTGCATGTAACATATCTTTTTTGTTTTGTACAAATGAGATAGCAAAATAATCAACTCTGTTTTCAACTCCCCAGGCAATATCTATTTTATCTTTTTGGGTAATTACATCTATATCAATTACAGTATTTGGGAAGTTTACACCTTTTCTTGAGCCTAGTTTTCCATAATTCTCTATTTCTGCTTTTACCTGAACTCCAGTTTCAATAACTTTTGCTCTAATAGTTCCATCATATAAATAGATATACTCTCCATTTTTTACTTTATCCAGTAATTCTGGGTAATTCAATGAAGCTACATATTCATTATCTGATTCTTGATAGCCAACTATATCTTCTTTTATAAATCTTATAGTATCACCCTTTCTTAACACAAAAGGCTCTTTTAAATCCCCAATTCTCACCTTTGGTCCTGAAATATCTTGTAAAATAGCAACTGTTGTATTTAAGTTTTCCATTGCTTTTCTAATATTATTTAATGTATTTAAATGGTACTCATGACTTCCATGTGAAAAGTTGAGTCTAAACATATTTGCTCCAGCTTTAATTAAACCTTCTATTGTTTCTAATGTATCACTTGCTGGGCCAAGTGTTGCTAATATTTTTGTTCTTTTATCCATAAAATAATCCTTTAGTATTTATTTGGTCATTATACCACAATCGCAGTTACACTCTAGTAACATTTTATAAACAGTTTTTAGATAAACTACACCCATGAAAACAAAATTTAGTGATTATTTTAACAATTGGCTTTATGGAAAAGATGGTTATTATACAAAATATAAGGCTATTGGAAAAGATGGAGATTTTTTTACAGCAGTTTCAACTTCAATGTTTTTTGGTGGAAGCATAGCTAAAAAAATAGTTGATACAATCTCAAAAAAAGAATTACCATCTAATACTACTATTTTAGAAATTGGTGCACATCATGGCTATTTATTAGCTGATATTACTCAATTTATATATACCTTAAATCCAAAACTTCTTGAGAGTCTAAACTTTGCTATAGTTGAGAGATTTGAACACTTAAGAGTTGAGCAAAGAGAGTATCTAAAAGAGTCTTTTGGAGATAGTATAAAAGTAGATTTTTATAGTGATATTAGTGAAGTTAATCTTGATGATGCTTTTATAGTAGCAAATGAGATTTATGATGCTTTTGCTTGTGAGCTTATTTATACAAAAGAAGAAAAACTCCAAACTGCTTTTGTCAAAAATGACAAAATAGAGTTTGAAGATTGTTTAGATGAAAATATTATAAACAGATGTAAAAAATACAAAATCACAAAAGGTGAACTAGCTTTAGGTTATGAAGAGTTTGCAAAAAATATTTGTACAAATATTAAAAGCTTTCATTTTCTTACCTTTGATTATGGAGAAAAATATCCAAGAAATGATTTCTCTTGCAGGATTTATTCTAAGCATGAAGTATTTCCAATCTTTGAAGAAAACATAGAATTAGATAAACTTTTTAAAAACTCAGATATTACTTATGATGTAAACTTTTCACAGGTGATTGATAGTTTTTCTAATATTTGTAAATGTGAGATTGAATATCAAACCCAATTGAAAGCTTTAGTAGAGTTTGGAATTTTGGATTTGCTTGAAATCTTACAAAAAAATGTAAGTGAAGAAAACTATTTAAAAGAAGTTCAAAAGGTAAAAACACTGATTGACCCAACAGGTATGGGAGATAGATTTAAGATGCTACTTATTAAAAAGTAGCATCTATTTTAAATCTTCTTTTTCTACTTCTTTATACTCTTCATCTGTAAAGATTCTAGACCTTGTAATAAACTGATAGCCTAAATCTATTTCTAGTGAAAAAGAGTTTCCAAAAGCACTTGATTCTTTTTTCACATCAATTATAATCTGAGAGTGTCTAAAATATTCAAATTGATCTTTATCTATAAAAAACTCACAGCCACATATTTCACCTAGTTTTATATTACGACTAGGAACATAAAAATCACTTTTTGCGTAACACATAGGGGCTGTTCCATCACAGCATCCGCCACTTTGATTGAAAACTAACTCACCATTTTCTTCTTTAAGTCGCTCAACTATTTCAACTACTTCATCTGTTACTACTACTCTTCGTGTATCCATTTGTTATCCTTAAAAATGTTCCATTTTTTAGAAAGCTCAATTATTTTTGTAGGGAAAGTTCCCTACAAATTATCTATTAAAAGAATCCTAAGGCATTTTTGCTGTAAGAAGTTAAGATATTTTTTGTGTGTCTATAAGAGTTTAACATCATCATATGAGTTTCTCTTCCAATTCCTGATTTTTTATATCCACCAAATGATGCATGAGATGGATACATATGATAACAGTTAACCCATACTCTACCTGCTTCTATTCCTCTTGAGAACTTATGTAATTGGTGAGCATCTCTTGACCATACACCAGAACCTAATCCATAAATAGTATCATTTGCAATTGCTAAGGCTTCATCTTCATCTTTAAAAGTAGTAACAGCAAGAACTGGCCCAAAAATCTCTTCTTGGAAGATTCTCATTTTATTGTGACCTTTAAATAGTGTTGGCTGAATATAGTTTCCATTTGGATGTGTTTCACTTTTATATTCATCACCACCGATTAATAGTTCAGCACCCTCTTCTTTACCAATTCTGATGTAATCCATGATTTTCTCTTTTTGAGAAGTTGAACATTGAGCACCCATCATACAATTTGGATCTAAAGGATCTCCTAATTTGATAGCTTTAACTCGCTCTAAAACTCTTGCCATAAACGGCTCATAGATTGACTCTTGAATCAGTGCTCTTGATGGACAAGTACAAACTTCTCCTGAGTTAAATGCAAACAATACTAGACCTTCAATTGCTTTATCAAAGAACTCATCATCAGCATCCATAATTGATTCTAAGAAGATATTTGGTGATTTTCCACCAAGTTCTAACGTAGAAGGAATAATGTTTTCAGTTGCATATTGCATAATAAGTTGACCAGTTGTAGTCTCACCTGTAAATCCAACTTTTTTAATATCAGGATGAGTTGATAAATGTTTACCAATTTTTCCACCAGCACCATTGATAATATTTACTAAACCTTTTGGAAGAACTTCTTGAATTGTTTCCATTAACATTAAAATAGACATTGGAGTTGCAGATGCAGGTTTTAGAACTACTGCATTTCCAGCTGCCAATGCAGGAGCTATTTTCCATGCTGCCATTAATAATGGAAAATTCCAAGGAATAATTTGAGCAACAACACCTAAAGGTTCATATACTTCTTGAGAAATTGTATTTTCATCTAAATCAGCAACAGAACCAGCTTCACCTCTGATAACAGATGCAAAGTATCTGAAGTGATCAACAACTAAAGGTACATCAGCTGCAAGTGTTTCACGTACTGCTTTACCATTATCTAAAGTTTCAGCAATTGCCAATGCTTCAGAGTTAGCTTCAATTGCATCTGCAATTTTATTTAACATAGTAGATCTTTCAATAACAGAAGAGTGTTTAAAAGAGTCAAAAGCTATCATTGCTGCTGCAACTGCTGCATCAACATCAGCTTCATTTGATCTTGGAATTTTTGTTAAAACTTCACCATCAACTGGAGAAACATTTTCAAAATATTCACCACTTTTTGGAGCTATCCACTCTCCACCAATAAAGTTCTCATATTGAGATTTGTAAGTCGGTTTTACGTATGCCATTTTTTTTCCTTTTGTATTTAAATTAATGTCAAAAATCTGAAAAAGTTTGATAGTCAAATTTTTTCTGTAGTGAAATCTTACTAGAAAATTATAGCCTGAATATAGCGAAGAATATAGCCTGAATATAGCGAAGAATAAAAATGCTATAAGCCCTATATATTGGTCTTGGTAGCATTTACATAGCATTGAAAATTCATGTAATATTTTAACTAAAAAATCACTATTTTATGTTACAATATTTTTATGAAAACATATAATTACACTTATCAAAATAATTCATTTAAAGATAAAATAGATTACTCTTTATTTCAAGATGAAAAGAATATTCTTATTCAAGTATTTTGTGGACAAGATGATAGCACTTTACAATATATTATTAACCTATTAGATAATAATCTACCAAATGCAATTATAATAGGGACAACAACAGATGGTGAGATTAAAGATAGAAAAGTATCCACATTTAGAACAGTTATTTCAATATCAGTATTTGAAAATACCTTTATAAAAATTGCAAAAAAACAAGGTGATAACTCTTTTAATAGTGGATATGAAATAGCAAAAGAACTTGTCACCCCAAATACTAAACTACTCATTACTTTTACAGATGGAACTAGTACAAATGGGGAAGAATATCTAAAAGGAATCACTGCATATAATGAAAAAATAATGGTTTGTGGAGGTATGGCTGGAGATAATGGTGTATTTAAACAAACTTTTGTCTCTTGTGGAACAGAACTTATCGACTTTGGAGCTGTTGCAGTATCACTTAACTCTGACATTCTTCAAGTTACAAATGATCATAAATATGATTGGATACCTATTGGAATTGAACACACTATTGATAAAGTAAAAGGAAATAGAATTTATGAAATTTCAGGAATGGAAGCAATAAAATTTTATGAAAAATATTTAGGAAATAGTGATTCTCATACAGAGTTTCCACTAATAGTTCAAAGAAATGGTATGTCAGTTGCACGTGCAGTTCTAACTCGTTATTCTGATGGAAGCTTAGGTTGTGGTGGGAACTTATATAAAGGTGACAAAGTAAGACTTGGATTTGCAAATGCAGAGATGATAATGAAAAACCCTGTACTGTACTTAAAAAATATAAATAACTATCAAGCAGAAACATTTTTTATCTACTCTTGCATGGCAAGACGAAGGTATATGCAAAGTCTTATTAAAGTAGAAATTGAGCCATTTGCATCAATTGCACCTACTTCTGGATTCTTTACTTATGCAGAGTTTTTTCATACAAATAATCGAAATGAACTTATGAATCAAACAATTACATTAGTTGGGCTTTCTGAAAACCCTTCAACTCCCCAAAGAGAAACTATAAATCCTGCTAAGTTAATCAGTACAAATGAAAACTCTTATGCCAAAACTATTCAATCATTGACAAACTTGATACAACAAAGTGCAAAAGATCATAATGAACAAGCAAAAATTTTAGAAGAACAAATAAATTATTCACAAAATATTCTAAAAAATCAAAAACAGTTCTTAAGACATGCAGTTCATGAAACAAATACTCCCCTGTCTGTAATCATGAGTAATATAGAATTGTATGAGATGCAAAAGGGAAAGGATGAATATTTATCAAATATAGAAGTTGCTATGAAGAATATCTTTTCCATATATGATGATTTAAGTTATTTAGTAAAAAGTGACCAAGTTCAATATAAAATATATTCACTTGATTTAGTTGATTTTGTAAGAAGTAGAGTCTATTTTTTTAAAAATGTAGCAACACAAAACTCTTGTAAATTTAATTTGGAGTCTAACAATGGAGAAATGTTAATAAATTTCACTGAAACAAAACTTCAAAGAATAGTTGATAATACATTATCAAATGCTATTAAATATACTAATAAGGGTGAAAATATAGATGTGAAAGTGGAAAAAGTTAATAATTTTTTTAAATTTTCTGTTTCAAGTTGCTCAAAAGAGATTCAAGACCCAGAAAAAATATTTGATGAATATTACAGAGAGGAAAAATCTAAAGAAGGATTTGGTTTAGGATTAAACTTAGTGAAAAGAATTTGTGATGAAGAGGGAGTAATTATAAATGTTACTTCTGATTCAAAAAATACCAGTTTTACATATATATTTAAAGGCTACAAATGAAAATCTTGTTATTAGAAGATGATATTATGCTAAATAAAGCAATTAAACAATACCTTGAATCTACAGGCCATGCTGTAATTTCTGTAATGAATGGAAATAGTTGTTTAGAAACTTTAGAAAAAGAAAAATTTGATTTACTTATTTTTGACATAAATGTACCAGATATAGATGGGCTAACAATTTTAGAAAATCTTCATATTAAAAAAAGAATGGTCCCTACAATCTTTATATCCGCACTCATTGACATAGAAGATATTACAAGAGCTTTTGATATAGGCTGCCATGACTACTTGAAAAAACCATTTCATTTGAAAGAATTAACACTAAGAATTAATAAAATTTTACAAACAAGACAAGTACCACAAGAGCATAAAAGATTATCAAAATCATATAGTTATGACTCTAAGAACATGGTTTTACTTTTTAATAATGAACCACAAATTTTGCCAAAAAGACAAATACAAATCATAGACTTGTTAGCTGCAAATAGAAGTTTAGTTTGTAATTATGACATGTTTAGAGATTATGTTTGGAATGATGACTATATTGATAATGCAACAATAAGAGCAGAAGTAAATCGAGTAAAAAAAGTTTTAAAAGAGGACTTTATAATAAATATAAGAGGGATTGGTTATATGGTTGAAAGACCAAATTAACCAATCTTATAGAAGTGCAATAAACTCTGTATCAATTCTTAATCACTCCCAATCCAATAACCTCTTATCACCTTCTAGTTTTCTTATATCTGTTACATCTTGAGACATCTCAATTACACCTTTGTAAACTTTTTCTTCATCTCTAACTGCAAAATATCTAATATGTATAAATTTACCTTTAAATTGAATCCAAAATTCAGCAGTATCTTGACGACCCGCTTTAAACTCTTCAAGTATTTTCAAAACTTGGTCAACACTCTTTGGTGGATGGCAAAACTTTACTTCTCTACCTATAATTCCAGCACTTCTAGGGAAAACTCTATCGTCTCCCCTATTATAAAATACAACTCTATCATTTTCATCTACATATGTAATATCTACAGGTAAAAATTTAAATATAAAATTAACTTGTTCTGGAGTTAAATATCCTTCATCATAGTGAGTTCTATCTTCCAATGAAAAAGGTAAATCTCTTTTTTTCTTATCCAAACTTGGGTGTATATAATCTTCTTGCTCAGGCTCTGGGTACCTAATAGGAGTCTTTGACAACATCCAACCTATCTCTTTGTCTCCCTCATACATCTCTTTCCAGTCATCCTCATTTAATAAGTTCATAGCATTTGGTAAAAGTCGTTGTTCTTCTACAAGAATAAGTTGTGATAAACTGTTGTAAATAATCATTGCATCATTTAGAGCATTATCTAAATCTCTATTTTCAATACTTTTTCTAGCAATTTTTATTTCGTCTCTAATTTGATCATGAAAAGCCCACATTCCACTACTTGGGTTTGTCCAACCGTATTTTTCCAAATAAGGAAAAAGTTGATTTTCTTTTCTTGCAAAATGTTTTTCCACTTCACTTATTTGATTGAAAATATTATAAAATTTTTGAAAATCAACTCTAATATCAGTTTTAAATAGCTCTTCAAAGAGCTCTTTTATAAGATTATTTTCTTCAACATAGACTTTTACAGGGTGTCCATCAGGAAACTCATCAATATAATTTGTTAAATTTTGCATATTTGTAATACCTTTTATTTTTTTATAATATAACTTAAAAACAAAAGTATTCAATGATATTAATCAATAGCTAATCCCCTTATCAACAGTACATTTAAATTATATGCAAGAAATAGCATTATAGAAAAGCAAGATGAGAATTGGAGAAATTATTTGGATAAAAAACTAAGAAATAAAATAAACGAGAGATAAGTTCTCACGTTTATTTACTTTTCATTCATTAACAACAAAGAGTTTTGTTTATTTCTATAAAGAGGTTCGCTTGAAGATACTAACGCAGTTTCAACTTTTTGAGTTACTACATTATGATAAGAAGATTTGTCACAAACAGGGTCAGCTTCATTCATATCTTTTGTTAGTGCATATGCTTGGCATCTACATCCACCAAAATCTATCTCTTTTTCAGGACAAGTTCGACAAGGCTCTTTCATCCACTTATCACCTCTGAAAAAGTTAAAGGCTTCACTATCATTCCATATCTGCTTAACTGAAAAATCTTTTACATTTGGAAAATCAAGAGGCAATGTATTTGCAGTATTACAAGGAAGAGCAACACCATCTGGATTGATAGTTAAAAAAGTTGTTCCCCAGCCATTCATACATGCTTTTGGTCTAGTAGCATAATAATCAGGCACCACAAAAAAGACTTTCATATCATCTCTTTTTTCTCTATAAAAATCAACTTCCTCTTTTGCTTTTTTTAATTGCTCTTGGGTTGGTAAAAGAGCATCTATATTTTTTAAAGCCCAACCATAATATTGTATATTTGCTATTTCTAAATAATTTGCTCCAATTGACTCTGCAAACTCAACTATATCACCTACTTGATGAATATTTTGTCTTGTAATACATGAGTTTACAATAAGCTGTAATCCATTATCTTTACAAGCTTTTGCAAAAGCTATTTTATCTGCTTGAGCTGTTTTATTATTTGTAATAAGTGCTGTTGTATTTGCATCATGTGATTGAATCCCAAGTTGAACAGTCTTTAAACCTGCCTCTTTTAGTTTTGGAATAATTGATAAATCAGCTCCAATACCAGAAGTTATAAGATTAGTATAAAACTTCAAATCAGCAGCTTTTTTAACTATCTCTAAAATATCTTTATTTAAAAGTGGCTCACCACCTGAAAATCCCAACTGAACAGCACCCATTGCACGTGCTTCTTCCATAACTCTAAACCAATCCTCTTTACTCATACTATCTTTTGTATTTGCAAAATCAAGTTGATTATAACAATAAGAACACTCCAAAGGACACTTATGAGTTAACTCTAAAAGCATCCAAAGAGGAGGTTTAATTTCAGTTTCCATACATCACCCACTTACGTTCCAAGGCTTCATCTAAAAAGCTTTCCACATCTTTTTTTAAATCAGCCACTTGAAACTTCTCTTCCAATATTTTTGCTATGTCTAAACAGTTATTTTTTCCATCACACAAGTTCATTATTTCACCAGCACTTTGATTTAACTGTACCATTCCTTCAGGATATAATAACACAAAACATTTTTGTGCCTGTTCATATTGTAATTGAAAGTGATTATTCACTACAATTGATTTTTCTAGTTGCATTACAATCCTTTATATTAAAGTATGGAGGACGTTTCAGCTCATAAGCTAAATAAAGAGCATCAACCATAACCCATAATATATCAAGTTTAAACTGTAAAATCTCACAAGCTCTATTTTGAAGTTCAACAGTATTAAACTCTTCTAAAGTTAAAGCTAAACCATGTTGTACATCACGTCTTGCTTCTGTTAATCTTTTTTGAAAATATCTTAAACCACTTTGTTCTATCCATGGATAGTTTGTAGGCCAAGTATCAAGTCTTTGCTGATGGATTTGAGGTGCGAACATCTCAGTTAATGAAGACATTGCAGCTTCTTTCCATGGAGATTGTTTTGCAAAGTTAACATAAGCATCAACTGCAAACTTTACAGCAGGAAGTACATATTTATGAGAAATCAAATCCTCTTTTTTTAGTCCAACTGCTTCACCAAGTTCCAACCAAGCTTCAATTCCACCACCAACACTATCATGATCAATAATTCTATCAATCCATTTTCTTCTATCTTCAAGAGGTGGATTATTTGACATAATCGCAGCGTCTTTAATAGGAATTGCCGTTTGGTAATAAAATCTATTTGCAACCCAGCCTTGAATCTCCTCTTTAGTACAAGTCCCTTCGTACATTCTTATATGAAAAGGGTGATGAATATGATACATTTCACCCATACCTCTAAGTTTTGCTTCAAACTCTTCTTTGCTCAGTAATTTGTCCATTCTTTTTGTCATAACATTGTCTCCTTTTTTTATGGTTCCCACAAAAAAAGGGAACCTCTTATTTTTTGTCTTCTTTTTAATAGGATTTATAAAAAATCATTAAAAGAAGAAAAACCTAAAGGGCTTTAAGAATAAAGCCTTAATCTCTATAAGTCGATACTCATCCCATCATAGGATATCTCTATTCCATGGGAAATAAGCTCTTTACACTCATCATTCTCTTCATCAAGAATTGGATTTGTATTATTAATATGTATTAATATTTTTCTTGGTTTTTCTAAAGTATCAAGTATCTTAATAAGTCCATCCTCTCCACTTAAAGGCACGTGTCCCATATCAGTTCCTAGTTTTGTAGAAAACCCATTTTTTATCATCTCATCATTTGTCCAAACTGTTCCATCTACAAGTAAAATATCAGCATCAGCCATCTGTTTTATTATATGATTTTCAACAACTCCAAGTCCTGGAAGATAAAAAAGTTTTTTACCTGTGGTTTTATTTCTAACTACAATTCCAATATTATCTCCAGCTCTTGGTCTATCTCTATATTTAGAATATGGAGGTGCATTTGAGATAAGTGGAAGTGCAAAGAACTCATAGCTTGGCATAACTGGTATTTCAAAGCTTTTATTATTTGGAGTGATTTCATTATATTTAATACCTCCACCATCCCAGTGAGTTAACATTTTAAAAAGAGGAAAAGAGGTATTAAGTTCTTCGTTTACTTCTTTTGTGCAATATACTTCATGGGGGCAACCTTCCCTTAACATTAAAAGTCCAGTAGTATGGTCAATTTGCGCATCTATAAAAATAATTGCTTTGATTTTAGTTTCTCTTCTTTGTTTAGGTTGTAAAAATGGTGAGTTATGAATTTGTTCTAAAATATCAGGTGAAGTATTAAATAATACCCAATTCTCTCCATCTTCACTAATAGTAATAGAACTTTGAGTACGTCTTTTTATAGTTTTTTTACCCTCACGATACCCTTTACAGTTATCGCAATTACAATTAAACTGTGGAAGACCTCCACCAGCAGATGATCCTAAAACTTCTATCTTCATAATCACTCCAAATATCTTTTTATATACAAACTTACTTCTTGTAAACTTGAATATAAAAAGCAAGCCAGCCGTGCTGGCTTGCCTCCTTTTTCAAGGAGTTATTTTATATCAACACTTAATTCTTAGTTGTTACACATGACAAATATACATTGTAACTTCAAAACCAAATCTATTGTCTACAAATGCAGGTGTTTCCCATTTCATAGTTTTGTCCTCCTTTTTAAGATTTTTTAAAATTATTTATGTAATTTAAATACGTGTACAGTTCCACCTTGGTTGATGTTTTTAATAAGTTTTGCAACTTCACCACCCCATAAAGGAACAGCTCCACCCCAACCAGATACTATAGCAACATATTGCTCACCATTTTGCTCCCATGTAATTGGAGAAGAAACGATTCCAGAACCTACATTGAACTTATATAAAACTTCACCTGTTTCATCATCAAACGCTAAGAATTTACCTTCAGGAGTTCCTGTAAATACAAGTCCACCAGCCGTTGATAAAATTCCAGCCCATAAAGGTGCAGGGTTTTTGTAGTTCCATTTAATTTTTCCAGTTAAAGGATCAATTGCTTTTAATGAACCGATATGATCTTCAAATATTGGTTTGATTGTGAATCCAGCACCTAAATAAGCGGCACCTTTTTTATATGAAACTGGTTTATTCCAAATGTCCATTCCCCATTCATTTGAAGGAACATAGAACATTTTTGTATTTTTAGAATAAGAGATTGGCATCCAGTTTTTTCCACCTAAGAATGAAGGTACCGAAAATACTGATTTCCCTTTACTTGCTCCATTTGGATTACCTGGTCTTCCTTCTGCTGTATACATTGGTCTACCATCTTTATCAATTCCTGTTGCCCAAGTAATATTTGAAACAAATGGATTTGCAGTGATAAATTTACCATTTTCTCTATTTAATACATAAAAGAAACCATTTCTATCAGCTGTTCCTGCTAATTTTTTACCATCTATATTAAATGATACTAACTCATTAACACCATCAAAATCCCAACCATCATGTGGAGTTGTTTGGAAATGCCAAACAATTTTTCCTGTATTTGGATTGATTGCAAGTCTTGATGAACTAAATAAGTTATCACCTGGTCTTAAATGTGAATTCCATGGTGCAGGATTTCCTGTTCCAAAAAATAGTAGGTCTGTTTCGGGATCATAAGTTCCACCAAGCCATGTAGCAGCTCCACCATTTTTCCATAAATCACCAGGCCAAGTTCGCCCTGCTTCTCCACCAGTTATGCCATTTTCTTTACCATTTAGGTAACCCATATGACCTTCAACTGTAGGTCTAGTCCAAACAACTTCACCAGTTTTAGCATCTCTTGCTTCAACTTTTCCAACAATACCAAATTCACCACCTGCAACACCAGTGATAACCATATCTTTTACGATAATTGGAGCAGCAGTAATTGAATAACCTTCTTTATACTTAGCAACTCTTTTTTTCCAAACAACATTTCCTGTTTTTCTATCAAGTGCAACTAATTTAGCATCAAGTGTTCCAAAAATAACAACATTATCATATATTGCTACACCTCTATTGATAACATCACAACAAGGTAAAATAGCATCCGGTAGTCTTGCATCATATTGCCATAGCTCTTCCCCATTTGCTATGTCTATTGCAAATACTCTTGAATAAGATCCTGTTACATACATAACCCCATCTTTAACAATTGGTTGAGACTCTTGTCCTCTTTGTTTCTCACCACCAAAAGAAAAATTCCATACTGGAACTAAATCTTTAATCGTGTCTTTATTAACTTGAGTAAGTGGAGAGAATCTTTGTCCCTTCAATCCCATACCATTAGTTAATACATCTCCAGTACTTTTTTCATCATTTAAGATTTCCTCATTAGTAACTGGTGCAAATGATGGTTTTGTAACCTCACTTGTGTTATTATTCATCGTGCCGTTTGAAGTAACGCACCCGCTAATTAGTGCAGTTAGAGTGATGACTGCTGCGCTAGTTAGTAGCTTTTTGTTAATCATTTTTTCTCCTTATTATAGTAAATAACAAACTGAAAATTTGTCTGTATGGAAGTATACATGAGTTGTATAGCCTGAATTTAGCTATGATTTACTTTTTTACTCTTAAAGCCAAAGAACGCCATATTTAGGGTTATAATGAGTGAAATTACTAATACAAAATAGAGCTTAAAATCAAACTCTAAATACAAAGAGAATCTAATCGACTCTACAATATATGTAAATGGGTTATAAGAAGAAATATTAAATAACAAAATTGATGAATCTTTTACTTTCCAAAGTGGATAAAGAGCAGAACTTAAAAAGAACATTGGGAAAATTACAAAATTCATAACTGTCGCAAAATTTTCCAACTGTTTAATTACAGAAGAGATAAAAAGTGCAAAGGCATTTAAAATAATAGAGGAAACAATAATTACAGGAATAGTCACAACTATTGCCACAATAGAGATATCTACTCCATAAAGTTTTGCTATAAGTAAAAAAGCAATTGCTTGCATAGTAGAAACAATTGCTGTTGCAAACATTTTTGCAAAAAGCAAAAAGTTTCTATTTATATAAGAAGTTAAAAGTATCTTCATACTCCCCATTTCCCTATCAAATATCATAGTCAAAGAACTTTGCATACCATTAAAAAGTAAAACCATTCCAACAAGTCCAGGAACTATATATGTTTCATAAGTGATATAAGTCTCATATGGGGGAATTATTGCGAGTCCAAGTGCAGTTTTAAAGCCAACAGAAAAAATAAATAACCAAAGAAGAGGTCTTACAAGTGCTGAAAAAAATCGACTTTTTTGTTTTAAAAATCTTATTAATTCTTTATAAATAATCCCTTGCATACAATATATATATTTTTTCATCACTTATCCAACAAGAAAATTAAAAGTATCAATAAGATTCTCTTTTTCATACTTTGACATTAGTTCAGCAACAACTCCACTGTAAACTATCTCTCCTGATTTTATTATGGATATATCATCATTTAAATCTACCTCATCAAATAAGTGTGTAATCCAAAGTACTGAAATACCTTCCTCTTTTACTAAATTTCTTACATAATTTAGAATATCAAATCTACTTTTTACATCTAATCCAACTGTAGCTTCATCTAGAAGTAATAGTTTTGGTTTGTTTATTAGTGCTCTTAAAATCTCTACTCTTCTTCTATGTCCACCATTTAATTTTCGCACTTGAGTATCTAAAACCTCTTCAAGCTCCAAGTTTTCAATTTGCTCTTGGATAGATTCTAAAGTTTGTTTAAAACTCAAACCTTTTAAAGAGCCATAATAATATAAGTTTTGTTTGACAGTCAGATCCAAATCCAAAGTTGGTTCTTGAAATACTATTCCTATATCTTTTAAAGCTTTTGTATACTCTTTTATGGAATAGCCATTTATGACTATTTCCCCTTTTTGAAGATTTTGTAATCTTGTAATCAATGAAAAAATCGTAGACTTTCCAGCACCATTAAGTCCAAGTAAAACAAAAAAACTTCCCTTTTCTATAGTTAAAGATACACTATTTAGAGCAGTTTTTTCTCCATAAGAATAATCTACATTTTTAAAATCTAAGATATTATTTTTCATATTTCTACTTTGGAATAACAGCAAGACCCCAAGGGTATCTTCCAACTTTTATACTCTTTTCAACTTTTAAAGAATCCACATCTATTACTGATACATCGCCACTTACACCATTTGTAGTATATAGTTTTTTCCCATTGTCAGCAAACTCTAGTTGCCATACTCTTTTACCCACTAAAAGGTATTTTATTACTTTATAAGTTTTAGCATCTACTACTGCCACATGGTTTGCTGGTCCTAGTGCCACAAAAGCATACTTTCCATCATCTGTTAGTTTTATACCAACTGGTTGGATAAGATCTTTAAAAATCCCTGGAATTTTGAAGCCAAATTTTGCAACACTTTTTTTTGTTTTTACATCTATAACCATTACAGTTCCGCCAATCTCACTTGAAGCCCATATCTTATCACCATTTTTAGAAAACTCTATATGTCTTGGTCTTTGATCAACTATAGTATTATGAATAATTTTTTTACTCTTCGTATCTATCCAGTGTAAAAAGTTTGATGTTTCGGTTGTATTTATAGCTACAGTTCCATCTGGACTTACAGCCATCCCTTCAGGCTCAATACCAACTTCAATCTGTGCAACTACATCTTTTTTTTGTGTATCTACAACAGTTACAATTCCATCATCCTCATTTGATATATAAAGTTCTTTACCATCTGGATGTAAGGCAAACTGTTCAGGATCTTCACCTGCGGGAAGATTATATAGTATCTCACCGGTTTTTGTATCCATAGCTTGTACAGTGTCATCATCACTTGCACAAATGTATAGTTTTGAATAATCACTTGTAAGTAAAATACCTCTAGGTCTTTGTCCTACTTCATATGTTTTTACTACCTTATTTGTATCTGAATCAATTACAGATATAGTATTATCTTTCTCATTTGATACAAATATTGTATCAGCAAGTAGAGCTGAACTTAAAATAGTACCTAAACAAATTTTTTTTAACATTTTATCTCCTAAAAAATAGTCCCTATTTTTCAGGGACCTAAAATAATTACTTCTTTTAAAACTTGAAAATGAATTTCAAGCTTAGGTGCCCTTAAAAAATCTAGATTTTTTAAGGGAAACCTTTAGAAGCAAATCCTAAAGAAAACAACGAGTTGTTTTTATATAAAGAATTAGCACAAAGTAAAGATTGCTTTATACCCATATCTCTATTCAACTATAAAAGTAGCTCTTTCTCTATCACTTTTAGCAGAGGGAAGACCTAGAGTATAAGTTCCTGGCTTGATAGGTACAAAAGTAAGCTCAATTTCACCTTCATCATCAAATTCAAAACTATCTATTCCTAATGGTCTTACTTCAATATCATTAATAGATATTTGGTTTACCCAGATATTTCTAAAAAACTCTGGACCAACAATAGGTATTTCTCTTGAACCATCACTTTTTAAGACAAGTTTGTAGTATTTTCCAGCTGTTAGTTTATAAGGCTTATCTGCAAGTGTTTTACCTGCACCAATAGTAATAGGTTCTAATGTTGTTCTAGAATGTAACAAACCTTTATAGCTTTTAGCAAAAGCTAATTCTCCTGTTAAAAGTAACATACTTAGAAGTAATATTAATTTCTTCATTTTATCTCCTTAATATTTTGATTTTGAAATTGTATATTAAACAAATAGCAACAGTTTAGCAATAAGGTTTTGCTAAACTTAAGCTATATAAACTTTGTATACTTTAAATATTATAAAAGGAGTTATTATGAAAAAATATTTATTAATATTGTTATTAAGCTACATACATATGAATGCTTTAGAGGTTAGCATACTCTACCTAGAGCAAAAAGTAAAAAAACCACCTGTTTTATCAAATGTAATTGAAGAACCTGAAGACTTAGGTATACAAGGAGCAAAACTAGCCATAAAAGATAGTAATAAAAGTGCAAAATTTTTAAACCAAAAATATAAACTAATCACTACGATATCTTTTGATAAAAAAGAATTAATAGCGTCATATGAGAAATTTATAAAAGATGGAAATGGCTTTGTTATATTAAATGTAGAAAATGAGTTTTTTAAAGAGTTAGTGAAAAATCCTTTAAGTAAAAAAGCCCTTTTGATTAATGCAGGAAATAAAAGTGTTAAACTTAGAAAAAACTATTGCCAAAACAATCTTTTACATACCATTCCAAGTAATGCCATGCTTTACGATGGTTTGATACAGTTTTTAGTAAAAAGAGACTTTAAAGATATATTTTTAATTAGTGGAGAAAATCCAAAAGATAAAGAGATATTAGCAGATATGAAAAACTCCATCAAAAAATTTGGGGCAAGAGTTGTTAAAGAAAAAGTATGGGACAACAATGCAGATATAAGAAGAAAAGCAAATAGTGAATTTCCATCTTTTACCCAAGGGGGAGATTACGATGTAGTGGTTTTAGCTGACCACTTTGGAGATTTTGGTGAGTATATGTACTTTAACACTTGGCTTCCAAGACCTGTAGCAGGAACCCAAGGACTTACCCCTGTAGCATGGCATAAAGTTATAGAAGCATGGGGTGCAGCACAGATGCAAAAAAGATTCGAGAAATTTGCTTCAAGATGGATGCAAGAACAAGACTTTTCAAACTGGTTAGCAATACGCTCTATCATCACCTCTTTGATGCAAACAAATAGTAGTGAGATAAATACAAATATAAAATTTTTGCGCTCTAAAGAGTATGAAGTGGGTGCATATATGGGAAGAAAACTATCTTTTAGAGAATATAATGGTCAAATGAGAATGCCAATTACACTAGTACAACCAAGAGCTTTAATCTCTACTTCGCCACAAGTAGGATTTTTACACCCTATAACTGATTTAGATACTTTAGGTATTGCTCCATATGAGATGGAGTGTAAAGAATAATGAAAATATTAGTTTTATTTCTATTTTTTATAAACTTATTAAATGCTGATTATGAAATAGTTAAAAATGAAAACCTATTTTTAGTAAAAGTTACTAACTCAAGTTTTGAAAAAGATTTAGTTAATCTAAAAGATGAAATGAACTTTGAAGGTTTTACGATAGTATATGAACTAAATCTTGCAAAGTCTACAAACGAAGTTGCAACGATACTTGGGAAAAAAAAGATATTAAAAAATGGAATAAACCTTGGAATTTGTAAAGGTAGTTTTACCCTAAAAATGGTAGAAGAAAATTTTAATAATATAAACTACTGCCCACTTGCTATATCAATTTATAGCCTAAATGATAAGGAAACATATATCTCATATAAATACTATAAAAACTTTAAAGTTGACGATAAAATTGCAAATAAAATTAATGAAAAATTAAAAGATTTACTTTTAAATAGTTTAGAATAAAAGAGTTTTTCCCTTTTTTTTATTCTATTATTTTATAATATATGTAGGAAAGAGTTCTATTTTATAGAATTTATTAAATGGCACTTTTTGGAATATCTTTAAAAAAATCTTTTATGGCAGAAGATGGTACATTTCCCTCAAAAACATAATCATTTAAAATAGAGGTGTTGCACGATTGAAGTTCTCTTGGAATTCCTATTTGCCTTTTTAGTCCCCTAACATTTACCATAGAAAGCACATCAACGTCACCTGTTAATTCTTTCATCTCCTCAAGCCATGCTGGTGGGCAAGTACTTGTTGCTGGTTTAAATATTTGCATTTTTGAGTCATTTGCAAAGATAGCACCAACTAATACACATAAAAACACTAAGTATCTCATTTTATATTTCTCCTTTTAAAATACTTGGATACTCTTGGAGTATCTTATTTTTTATATCATCAATTTTTTTCATATCGAAGCTTTGATTGTTTGGGTTGTTATACTCTATTATCACTTTTGCAGGCTCTTTTTTAAAAAAAAGAATCCTATTTGATAAATTTATGGCTTCACTAAGATCATGTGTTACAAGCACAACTATTGGGTTAAATTTTTTACAAAGAGTTAAAAACTCTTTTTTAAGTTCTAAGGCTGTTGGATAATCTAAAGAGATAAAAGGTTCATCTAAAAGTATAAGCTTTGGGGAGTTTATAAAAGCACGTATCAAAGCCACCCTTCTTTTCATACCACCTGAAAGGTTATGGGGGTATTTATCTAAAATAGTTTCTAGTTTTACCAATCTTAAAAGCTCTTTTATCTCATCTAAATTTTTACTTTTGGATACCAAAAGAAGATTCTGTTTTATACTAAGCCAGGGTAGAAGTCTATCATCTTGAAATACAAATGATAGATTTGAAATATTATGTTTTATCTCCCCGGCAAACTCTTCATCAATCTTTGCTAAGATATTTAAAAAAGTTGTTTTCCCACACCCTGAGGGTCCTATGATAGATATAAACTCTTTATCTTTTATTGTGATATTTATATTTTTTAAGATAGTTTTATCTTCATAAGATTTATTTACTATATCTATATCTATCATCAGTTTTTCCAAAAGTTTATTCTAGCTTCAAGTGGTTTTAGCACAAAATACTCTATAGCTATAATCACAAAGATAAAAGCAAGGGAATATGAAAGTATTGAGGTGATATCAAAAAACTGAAAAAACATAGAGATTGAAAACCCTACTCCACTACTTAATCCTAAAAGCTCCACTACTAAAACTATCTTCCATATAAGTGATAAACTAAGTCTTGTACTAGCCATAATATATGGATAAATTTGGGGTAGAAACACTTTAAAAAGCACCTCTTTTCTACCCACTTTGTACACTTTCGCTAGTTGCATATATTTTTGCTCAATTGTTCTAGTACCCTCTCTTATATTCACTATCACTATTGGGACTTTATTTAAGATTACTGCTAGAAGTGCTGCAAAATCTGAAAGCCCAAACCAAATAAAGCAGATTACAACTATTACTAAAGCAGGTATGTTTAAACCTAAAACTAGAAGGTAATCTAAAGCATCGTTAACTCTTTTTGATACCCCCATCAAAATACCAAAAACTATACCAATAAACAAAGTAATAAAAAATGTGATTAACACTCTTTTTAGAGTAATTAGAAGGTTTTTTATCAAATCTCCATCTATTAAATGCTCTTTAAAGTTTATACTAATATCTAATAAAGATGGGAATACAGTATTATCACCAATGATAGATGCAAATTGCCAAACAATTAAAAGAGTAACTATTGATAATAGTTTTGTAATATTAAACAAAGGTATCCTTAACTATTTGTATTCCCAAAAGGTCTTTTTATCTAAAGTAGTACTTGCACCCACAAGTTTTTTTCCACCCTCTTTTAAAAGTATGTTATAAACTTTTTTTAACTCTTTTATATTTTCTTTATCAAACTTTTTTATCACACCAGCTCTATAACCAGCTTTTAGTGACTCATATACCTTATCATCTTTTGCTTTCATGCCAGTTCTAAGTCTATCCCAAGCATTATCACTATTTAGAAGTACATCTTTTGCTTCATGACTAGCTTTAATAAATGAGTTAAAAAGTTCAGGCTTTTGCATAGCTTTTTTTCTATCTATTGTCCAACCTATAAAAACAATATCTTTTTTTACACCCAGTTCACTAAGTACATCTTTTATAGAAACTAACTCTTTTGCACCCTTTGCTTTTAACTTTGCATTAAAATGCCAAAAGTTTATAGCTGAATCAACTCTACTATCTAAAAAGTTTTTATAAATAATTGGAGGTGAAGAAAAAGTTGGTTTTACTAAATCTGCTAAATCTTTACCATATTTTTGTTTACTATAGGCTCTTAATATAAGCCAAGTTTTATCTACAGGTCCACCTGCAACTCCAAGTTTTTTACCATATAAATCTAAAAATGTTTTAGCTTTGCTATTTTTTGGCACTAAAATTGTACCATTTGAGCGTGAATATGGATATAAAGTAAAGTTTTTACCATTTGCTCTTTGGGTATTTACCCATAGCCAATCTGTTACTATAATATCAACTTCTTTTGCTTGAAGAGCTATAGATGTAGCATTTTTAGATGCTAACTTTACAACCTCTAAATCAAAACCATTTTTTTTATCAAGCTTATAATACTTTAGTGTATCAAGTTCCCAGTTTACAGTTCCATAAGCTAAAACACCAACTTTAAGTTTTTCTTGTGCATTTACATTTATTAGGAAAATTATAAAAAGTAAAAATATTTTATATTTCATTTTCTGCCTTTTCAAAAGATTTATGAAATTGTATAAAAGGTTTATAGCCTGAATTTAGCGTCTTTAAAAAAATTATCATTGCTATAATCAGGCTATAAAATCTCAGTATAGTTCCATAATCAGAAAAAATGATAAAGGAAAAAAGATGAATAAAATTCAAAAATTAGGTTTCGCAATACTTTGTTCTACTGTATTTGCATTTGGACATGGAAGTGTAACTCCTCAACCTGTTGACACAAAAGGTTTAGAAAGCTTAGGAAGTGAATGGCTAGAAGAAAATCCTTATAAAGGAAATGAAACTGCAATTGAAATAGGTAAAGAAGCTTACAGTGAAAATTGTGCTAGATGTCATGGACTTGGAGCTGTTTCTGGTGGTATTGCTCCTGATTTAAGATATTTAGAAGACAATATGGATGGAGATGAATGGTATATGGAAAGAATTAGACATGGAGCTGTTAGAAATGACAAAGTTTATATGCCTCCTTTCGAAGGAATACTAAACCAAGAAGCTATGTGGGCTATAAGAGCATATTTAATTACTTTACCAAAAGATTAATTATGCCAGTCATTCTTAAATCATCTATTTTAATCTTACTACTTACTGTTTCATTAAATGCAAGAAGCATTGATGATATTAAAAAAAGTGGTGAGATTATTATTGCTGTTTATGAGAATTCTCCACCTTTTTCTTTTATTGAAAATGATAAACCTAAGGGTATAGATATAGATTTAGGTTTAGAGCTTGCAAAATCTTTAAATGTAAAAGCAAAGTGGTATTTTTCGGGTTCTGATGAAAGCTTAGCTGATGATTTAAGAAATAATATTTGGAAAGGAAATCTAATACATAAAACAAAAGCAGATGTTATGTTTAGAGTTCCTTATGACTATGATTATATGAGAATGACAGATATTTCTACAGGAGAACTAGAGACTGAAAATGTCTCTATAAAAGGGCCTTATCAAAGTGAAAGCTGGGTTATTGCTACACATAAGAAAATAATTCCAGAGATAAATACTCTGGCAATATTTGCATATCATAAAATTGGTGTTGAAATAGATACTCTACCTGACCTTCATCTTAGTGGTTTTGCTAGAGGCTTATTTAGAAATAATATTATACATTATACTAATTTTAGCGAAGCCATAAAGGATTTTAAAGCTGGGAGAATAGATGCCCTTTCAGGTTTAAAATCTCAGTTAGAGTATCTTCTTGAGTACCATAAAAATAAAGATAAATACTATTTGAGCAAAAGTATCCCACAAATGAAATCAAAGTGGGATTTGGCAACAGCAACAGATAGTAGATACAAAGCACTAAGTTATCATATTGATGGTGTTATTCAAAAAGCTTATGAAGAAAAAAGAATAAAAAAGATTTTTTCTAAGTATCATGTTGAATATGTCCCACCAATTGCTAGAACTCAATAAGGAATTATCATGAAAGATATATTTTTCGCCCTATTTTTGATTTTAACTTCGCAAAATTTACTTGCGAAGAATCCCATAAGTTCCCCCACTTTTGATAATATTATAAATAAGCTCTTGAAAAGCGAGAAATATATCTTTGATGATAAAAACATAACAGTAAAGGTACCAAAATTTGCAGACAATCCAGTGCAAGTTCCAATCTATATAGATGCTAAAAAAATCAAATCAGCAAAAAGAATGATTTTGTTTGCTGATTTAAATCCAATTCCCCTAATAGTTGATATGAAATTAACAGGACTGCTTCCAATGATTTCATTAAATATAAAAGTTGCTCAAGAGACTCCTTTGCGAGCATTAATACAAGATGAGAAAAATATTTGGCATATTGGAAGTGCCAATATAAAAAGTTTTGGTGGTGGTTGTTCTGTTTCAAGCGTCTCTTCAAGTGATACAAATTTTGATAAGTATTTGGGAAAAGTAAAAGGGGAACTCTTTAAAAAAGGTGATATTACAAGAATAAAAGCATCAATTTTTCACCCAATGGAAACAGGTTTGGTTTTTGGAAATAGTGAATTTTATATAAATAAAATAGCTATTTTTGCAGAAGATAAAAAACTTTCCGATATAGCTACATATTCAGCTATTAGTGAAAATCCAAGATTTATTTTTGAAACATATAATGAAGTAGAAAAATACAAAATAAAGTTTTACGATATTGATGCAAATGAGTTCATTTTGGATATAAGATGAAGAGCTTTTTACTCTTTATATTCCTTTTTACATCTTTATTTGCTTTTGATTATAAACTAAAACCTATAAAACTCAATGAAAACAGTTACTATTTTTATGGAAAAGAGGAGTATTTCTCAAAACAAAATGGAGGAAATATTGCAAACTGTGCTTTTATTATCACAAAAAATAGTGTTATTCTAATAGATACGGGAAGCTCTTATGAGTATGGGATTCAAGTAAAAAAACAAATAGAAAAAATCACAAATAAACCAATCAAATATATCATAAATACACACCATCACCCTGACCATTTTTTAGGTAATAGTGCCTTTTCTAAAGGAGATATTTATGCCACAGATTTTACAAAAAATGAAATAGAACAAAATGGAGATTTATATATTGTAAACCTTAATAATTTAATTCAAAATGCTATGAAAGATACAAAGAATAAACCTCCAAATATAGTATTGAAATCCCATGAGTTAAATCTTGATGGCTACAAATTAAAAGTTTTATATTTTGATGGGCATACACAAAGTGATTTAGTTTTATATGATAAAAACAGTAAGATTCTTTATACTTCTGATTTAATCTTTAACAAAAGAACTTTAGCTACACCCCATGCCAATATTCCAAAATGGATAAATTCTTTAGAAGAATTAAAAAAAATAAATTATAAGATTTTAGTCCCAGGGCATGGAGTTATTGATAAAACTAAACTAGCTATAAATGAAAATATCGCCTATTTAAAATACTTAGATTCAACTTTAAAAAATAGTGCAAAAGAAGGTTTAGATATTTTTGAGATTCTTGAAAAACCTATTCCAAAAGAGTTTAAAGATTTTTCAATGTTTAAAGAAGAGTTTGAAAGAAGTGTGATAAATCTTTTTCCAAAATATGAAAAACTTCATCAAAAATAGCTATTATTGCTATTTTTGATTTTTCATAAACTCTAAAATAAGTCTAACTCCAGCTCCTGTTGCTCCATAGGGATTGTATCCCCAAACTTTTTCTCTATATGCAGCACCTGCAATATCTAAATGTAACCAGTTCTTTTTATTTTCATCTTTTATAAAATTATCTAAAAACAAACTAGCAGTTATAGCCCCACCAGATCTTGAGCTTGCACTATTTGTAATATCAGCAATATTGCTTTTTATCATCGCTGGCAAGTATCTATTGTATGGCAAAAATCCAACTAATTCACCAGAGTTTTTGGCTGCTTTATCTAATCTTTTTTTCAATTTATCATTGTGTCCCATTACACCTGTAGTATACTCACCCAAGCCAACAATACAAGCACCAGTTAGCGTTGCCAAATCAAATATATAATCAATATCTTTAATTTCATCTTGGGCATAACATAAACAATCAGCAAGTACTAGTCTTCCTTCTGCATCGGTATTTCTCACTTCTATAGTCTTGCCATTTTTTGCTACAAGTACATCATCTGGTTTATAAGCATCTCCACCTATCATATTTTCAACAGCCCCAATTATTCCATGCACTTCATATTCACAAGATATGGCATTTAGAGTATTCATTATCCCCAAAACTGCACTTGCTCCACTCTTATCACATTTCATTGAAACCATACCCTCAGAAGATTTTAAACTTAATCCTCCACAATCATAGGTTAAACCTTTCCCAACAAGTACAATTTTACCCTTTGCATTTTTAGGTTTATAAGTTAAATGGATGAGTTGACTTTCATGTCTTGATGCACGACCTACTGCTAACATCGCATTCATTCCATTTTCTTTCAAGTACTCTTCTGTAAATATTTTATTTTCCAAAGCATTTTCAAAAGAGATTTCTTTTGCTTTTTCCACCATGGTAAGGGGAGTAAAATCTTCTGGTGTTGTATTTATAATATCTCTAACTAAATTTACACTATCACAAATAGCTATTGTCTCATTTAACTCTTTTTGTAAGTCACTTTTTTTATATTTTGAAGCTTTAGTATCAATAAAAATATTTATTAATCTTTCTTCTCTTTTTGATTTGTAGTTATTAAAAACATAGCCACCTAAAAGTAATCCTTCAGTAATATCTTTTATATTTAGCTCTTTATTTTTATTTATAAGTGGAACTTTTATATCTGTATACTTTGTTTTGGAAATAGCCTTAATAGCATTTGCAAATGCAATTTTTAAATCTTCATTTTTAAGCTTATTCGTTCCCACATATAATATTTTGCCAACAAAAAAAGTCTCACCTTCACTAGCTTTAAATCCACTATTTTTGAGTAATTTCTTGTCAGCTTTATTACAATCTTTTATACTCTTTACTAGGATAATTTCTATATCAAAATCTTTATTCTCTTTTAATTTTATATTCATATTTTACTTCCTATTCTTAAAATTTTACAACTCTTGTTATTATTAAAAAGTTTACTATAAACTAGCTTTTCTGGATTATACCAATATTAGATTAACTACTATTTATACATATGTAATAGGTAAATAAAAATCCAAGATAAATTTTTCATCATCTTCTAAAAAATGATTCTTCTCATATATGGTATAAGAAGGAGTTGTTTTAGTTTCATATCCACTATTTAAAAGCCAAGTGTGATATAGCCAACGCATAAATTTTAACATATCCCCATAAACACCTTTAAGATGAAATTTTGCATAAATTCCTTCTGGTATTAAAAAAGTAGGAAGTGATGATTCAAAGGTTTCTTCTTGATCTTCTAATACCACACAAGCTATATACTGGCATTTATCAAGTGGAGTAATAACTGGATTATCATGGAGTAATCCTATTTGTTTATAGTTTTTAATATCTTTTGTTAAAGTCCAAGTATAAAGTTTTTGCCAAGTTTTTCTTATAGTTCTATCATAACCATCATGTCTTATATAATATGCCTTTAACCTTGGCATTTTTATAATTTTTGGCTCAATATTAAAATCATATATATCTAAAGAGTCAATTGTATTTCCTAAAATCTCTTTTGAATACTCTTTATAACCATCTCTTTTCCACTTTTTAGGGGTACAGTTAAATCTTTGTTTAAATGCTCTTATAAAAGAGGTTTGTGAACTATATCCACACAAAGATGCAATTTGTGTTATGGTTGAGTATCTATTTGTTATAAGTAAATTAGAAGCCTTTTGCAACCTAATAGCTTTTATGGACTCATAAATATTTTTTCCAAACTCCTCTTTAAATATCCGGTGCATATGAAACTTACTAATATTTAAATCCATACTCAATGTATCTAAGTTTATATCAGTATCAATATATTGATAAATATAATACATAATATTGTTTGCTATTTTTACTCTTTTTTCTAATGTCTCTTTTTTCATAAAATATTATATTATATTTTTAGCAAGAATAGATAGTTTTAAGAGCAATTGGTGTAAAGAATTAATTCTTTAATTCATATATTATTCTAATAAAAAAGAGGATTAAATGAAACGTTCATTCATAAGAGAGATACTTGAATCAATAGATGAAGAGACAATATCATTTGCAGGAGGTTTGCCAAATAGCTTGTTGTTTCCAGTTGATGATTTAAAGTCATCTGCAAACAATATCTTAAAAAAAAGAGATGTTTGGCAATATAGTTTAAGCAATGGAATAAAAAGCTTAAGAAAAAAAATAGCAAAAGAGTACTGTAAAGATGGCTTTGAAACCACAAGTGATAATATACTTATCACAACAGGAAGTCAGCAAGCTTTATATATCTTAGCAAGATATTTTGAGGAAAAATCTATAGTTATAGAAGCACCATCTTATTTAGGAGCAATCAATACCTTTAAGCTAAATAATTTAAATATCAAAACAGCACCATTACAAAAAGATGGCATAGAAATAAAAGCTTTTGAAAAAGTATTTGAAAAAGCTAAATTAACATATCTAATTCCTGATTTTCAAAATCCAACAAGTAGCACTTACTCTAAAAGTAAAAGAGAAAAAGTAGCAAAGATAATTAAAAAGCACAAGGGAATAATAATAGAAGATAGTCCCTATAGTGAACTTTTTTTTGAAGAAAAAAACAAAAGTATAAGTTCTCTTATTCCAAACAATAGTTTTCATTTGGGTTCATTTTCAAAAACCTTATGCCCATCACTTAGAATTGGTTGGATAAGAGCAAGTAAAGAGTTGATAAATAAACTTTTAGTAATAAAAGAGAGTATTGATTTACATAGTTGTGGCTTATCTCAACACCTTCTAAATGAGTATTTAAAAGATGACAAAAAGTATCAAACACACTTAAATATTTTGAGAAAATTTTATAAAGAAAAATCAGAATACTTTTGTAAGCAATTAGATACCTATCTTCCAGAGTTCGTTTATAACAAACCTAAAGGTGGGATGTTTGTATATGGAGAGTTTAAAGAATTTGATAGCTTTGAGCTTTTAAATAGATGTATGAAAAGAAAAGTTGTATTTGTACCTGGTTGTGAGTTTTATGTAAAAAATAAAAACCCACATGAAATAAGATTTAATTTTACTAATTCTAGCCTTGAAGATATTACAAAAGGAATAAAAATCATTGCTCAAGAGATAAGAACTTAGTTTTTTCATTTGATTTAACATAAAGATATTTTTGATAAAATCTTTATTTAAATAAACCTAATGGGATAATTATAATGAATCTTATAGTAAACGGTGAAGAGAAGACATTTCAAGAGGGTATATCTTTACAAGAAATTATCACTTCACTTCAAATAGAAGATAAAGTAATGGCAGCAGCTATTAATATGGAAATTGTTAAAAAAGATGACTGGAATAACTGCAGACCTGCCAATGATGACAAACTAGAGTTACTACAATTTGTTGGGGGTGGCTGATGAGTATGATTGCTGATATAAACTCTGTTTGTACTTATTGTGGTACAGGTTGTGATATTACAGCTCAAGTTCAAGATAACAAAATCCTAAAAATATATGCACAAAATGATGGATATGTATCTCAAGGTAAACTTTGTATAAAGGGCTCAAAAGGCTATGGTTTTGTTGATTCACCTAATAGAATTAGAAACTGCAGAGTTAAGAAATCATTTTTGCAAGAAAATTTAGAAAAGCTTCCACGTGACTTAAAAGCTAGAGCAAAAACCTTAAAAGAGTTTGATGAAGAGTATTATGAAACTCCCTATGAGTTTACTACCTCCCTTGCTGCATGGAAACTCCTACAAATAAAAGAAAAGTATGGAAGACACGCTTTTTGTGGAATGGGAGGAGCTAGAACTTCATGTGAAAGCTCTTATATGTTCCAAAAGTTTGTTAGAGAGGGTATGGATTCTCCCCATGTTGATAACTGTGCAAGAGTTTGTCATAGTCCAAGTTTAAAGGGTATGAAAATGCTCATTGGAGAAGGAGCTGCAACTAATCCTTTTGATGATATTTACAAAACTGAAAATATTATTGTTATGGGTTCAAATACAACAGAAGCCCACCCAATAGTTGCAAATAGAATCTTAAAAGCTGCAAAAACTAAAACCGCTTCATTAACTGTAATTGATGTTAGACAAATTCAACTTGGAAAATATGGAGAAGAGTTAGTTATTCCATATGAAGCAAATCTTTTAGTTTTAAATATGATGGCTTATGTAATTCTTTGCGAAAAACTTTACAACAATGAGTTTATAGATATTAGATGTAAAGGTTTTGAGGAGTATAAAGAGTCTATTTTAAATGACAAGTTTGCAAATCCTGAGTTTATGAAACAAGTAAAAGGTTATGAAGTCTTAGCAGAGCAAATCCCTGTTATTGCAAGACAATATGCTACTAAAAAATCTATGTTTTTCTGGGGATTGGGAATCACTGAACATCTTGATGGTTCATATGCTGTTATGGCTATAGTTCATCTTGCAATGCTTACTGGAAATATCGGGAAAGAAGGGGTTGGACTTATGCCACTACGTGGTCAAAATAATGTTCAAGGTGCCTGTGATACTGGATGTTTACCATACTTTGACCCAGATTATAAAACTCCAAAAGAAATAGGTCTAATGACTCCTCAACTTATGGATGAAATGATTGATGGGAAAGTAAAAGCTATGTATGTTATGGGAGAAGATATTGCCCATATCCATCCAAACCAAAACAAAGTTCATAAAGCAATTGCAGAGTTAGAACTAATCATTTCAAATGAACTTTTTATGAATGAGATTACAAAATTTGCAGATATTATTTTTGGTGTAAAATCTGCCTATGAAAAAACCGGTGTTTATGTAAATGCCATGAGAAGACTTCATTTATCTCAACCTCTTGTTGCAGCTTCTATGCCAGATGACTGGGAAGTATTAAGAGATATAGAAAATAAAATCAATGGTGAGTTTGATTATGCCACAAGTGAAGATGTTTGGAATGAAGCAAAAGAAGCCGTAGGGAGTAGATATAGTGGTGCAACCTATCATAAACTATCAAAAAATAGAAATAGAGGAATGCAATGGCCAATAACCAAAGATGATACTCCTATTTTACACCTTGACAAATTTAGAACCGAAGATGGGAAAGGTGATTTTAAATACCACCAATACCAATTAAGAGAGCAAGTTGAGAAACTAGTAAAAGGAACAAAAACTCCTAAAAATGAGTTTTATTTGACAAC
This sequence comes from Arcobacter denitrificans (SeqCode), assembly GCF_048571185.1. GTDB lineage: Bacteria > Campylobacterota > Campylobacteria > Campylobacterales > Arcobacteraceae > Arcobacter > Arcobacter denitrificans. Next base: position 980,279 of record NZ_CP182350.1, read on the forward strand.
TGGAAGAACTATTGTTCACTATAACAATGGGGCACAAACAATCCAGTCTGAAGCTTTAAATTCAAGATATGACAAAGATATAGTTTTAGCTTCAAAAGAGGATGAAGAGAGAATTGACTCAAAACAAATCATCATGAAAAATGAGTACGGAGAAACTGCAATTATGCCAGTGAAGTTTGTAAAAACAATCAAACCAGGAACTCTGTTTACAACTTTCCACCATGCAAGCTCAAAAGTTAATTATATCTTTGGTGATGAAGCAGATGAGCTAATCATGACTGCAAGATTTAAATCAGTAAAAGTCAATGTCTACCCAGCATAAAGGTAAATATGCAGAACAAAAAGCTTGTGAGTACCTAAACTCACAAGGCTTTAAAATCATAGAGCAAAACTTTTTTGCTAAAAAAATAGGCGAAATAGATATCATCGCTTTAAAAAATAATACTTATCATTTTGTAGAAGTTAAATCAGGTCCTGAATACGAAATAGCTATAAATAATATAACTGCATCAAAACTTTCAAAGATAAAAAGAAGTGCTGATTACTACTTACAAACAAAAAAACTTGATGTTGATTTTTGCATAGATGCTATTATAGTTGTGGATGAAGAGTTAGAGTTTTTAGAAAATATAACCCTATAAATCTTCATCCTTATTTCTAGCTCTTTGCTCTTTTAATTTTGTATAAATTAACTTGACTATTTTAGCCATATTCCCAAAAAATTTAGTTGTATATGTGGCATTTGTGTTATGTATCTCTTCCCCTAGATTCACATCTAAAGCTTCTGATTTTTTCATAGCTAAAAGTTGAGAAGGGAAAACACTTCTATGTCCTGTCATTAAAAAGGCAATAATTATTGATAAAGAGGCATAATGAGCCACATTCATACCAAACAGTTCAACAGCCATAATCATAGCAGCTATTGGAGCACTTGTTGCACCTGCTAGAACACTTACAAAACCTAAAGCTGCAAAAAGAGGAATATATCCATCAACTAACCAGCCAAAAAAGTTTCCACTCGTTGCTCCTACATAAAATATAGGAGTAATAACTCCCCCACTTCCTCCAAAGCCTAAGGTTAGTGCGGTAAAAATTGTTTTAAATATAAAGGCATACCAAGGGACACCTTCATGATCTCCAAAACTTGAAGATAAGGAACTTTTGATTGTTTCAAAGCCAAGTCCTAAATAATCTGTTCCAAATATCAAAGTAAGTATTACAATTACAACTCCACCTAAAAATGCCTTTAACATATAGTTCATTTTTAAATTACTTGCAAAACTGTGAATAACTTTTAAAGCTGTAATAATAAAATCAGAAACAAGACCAAAAAATATACCACCAAGTAAAATTTTTGCTATTAAAACATAATTAAAATCAAAAACAGTATAGAATGCAATATCAAAATATGTATAACTTATACCAAACATTTTGGCTACAAAAAAAGCAGAAAACCCAGCTACAATTGAAGGAAGTAAAATATCATACATCAATGCACCAACAATAAGTATCTCTACTCCAAAAATAGCCCCCGCAAGTGGTGTTCCAAAAACAGAAGCAAATCCTGCACTAATACCACAAATTACCATCTTCTTTTTATCTCTTTTTGAAAACTTAAATAGTGTTGCTATATATGAAGCTGCTGCTGCACCTATTTGAGCCCCAGGTCCTTCTTTACCAACTGAACCACCTGAAAAAATTGTGATAACTGTAGCTATAAGTTTTACAGGAATTATTGATAGCTTTATCTCTCCTGATTTCTTGTGAACAGCCTCTATAACCTTTTCTGTACCATGACCTTCTGCTGAGGGTGCAAATTTCTTTACAATAATTACAGTAATAACCATAGCAAAGGGAAGGGTATAATAGTAATCAAAGGGGAGTAAATCTCTTGAGTTTTCACAATACTCTAAAAGCTTTAAAAACAAAGATACGATTGCACCAATTACGGCACCAATTAGTGATGATATTAAAATCCATTTTGTGATACTTGCAAACATTACAGTTTGCTCAGCGAGATGTTTATGTACATTTTTATTTGTCATGATAGCTACTTTAAACAGGTGGTTAAAGAAATCAATTATATCAGAAGAAAAATAATAAAAAGTTTGAATAAATCCTAAAAATCAAAGATTTTTAGGATTCTTGAGTTTTTAAATACTCTTCAATAGTTTTATATTCATCTATATTTTTTGGTTCTATTTTTAATATCTCTGCCATTGACTTTACTCCCATTGATAAAAGATATTGTAAATTACTATCAAAAGTTGCCTCTTCTATTACGAAAATCTTACTTTTATGTACTTCAAACATAAATCCACCATTTGGTATTGGCGTCATGGATAGGGTTACTGTATAGTGATCTTTTATAACACTTTGTTTTGTTGAATACATAAGTCCTATGTTATAATCCTCTTTTGAAAACCCATGAATAAGTACAACTAAAACCTTTTTTTCACCTGATTTTGAAGTATTGAAAATATTTACAAGCTCTTTGATTGTCTCATAGCCTGGAATTTTAGAGTATAACTTTTGAACAAAATCTCCCAAGCTAGTCTCAACAAAAATTCCAATAACATAAGCAATAAAAATAAGTAAACAAACTCCAACGATAGTCCAAAGAAAAGGAAAGTTTTCAGGATTTAAGCCAATAATCTCAAACATGTACCCAGTAACTGCATTTATTTTACCATATAACCAAAGTATGATAATGCTTATAGCAACAATTGGGGCTAACCAAAAAAGACCTTTTAGAATAACTTCTAAAATATGACTTTTACCATGACTTAAAAACTTTTTAGTTCTATTCAACATATTTATCCTTTGAGAAAAATTATAACACTTTTTGATTACTTTTTATACAAGAAATTATCTTTTTGCTCTGTTTTTTTGATAATATAAAATTATGGAATCAATACTATTTATTTTATTTATATCACTTGCAATTTCAACAGTTCTAAACATTGTTTTTAAAAGATTTTCTATATCTCATATACTTGGATACATAATTACAGGTACCATAATAAGTACTCTGTTTAACTTCAATGAAAAAAATGACCTTCAAGCTCTTGAACTAATCGCAGAATTTGGTATTGTTTTTTTAATGTTTAGTATAGGTCTTGAAATGCCAATTGCCAAGTTAAAAAGAATGAAAGATGCTTTACTTTTTGATGGTTTATCACAGCTTGTAATTAGTGCAACTATCATATTTCTAATTTCAAAATTTATTTTTTCAATTGATACTAATTCCTCTTTAATAATCGCACTTGCTTTTTCTCTATCATCAACTGCAATTGTTTTAACTTATTTAAAACAATCAAAAGATATATATACCCCTTATGGTCAAAGATCAACTGCAATTTTGATTTTTCAAGATTTGGCAGTTATTCCTATACTTTTACTTATTAGTTTTTTATCAAATGATACGCTAAGTTTACAAGAGGTTTTAATAAAAACAGTTATTTCAGCTGTTGTTATTATTGTTTTTATGTTTACAATTGCAAAAAAAATAATAGAGTGGCTTTTACAATTTTCAACACAAACGAAACTCGAAGAGCTTTTTTTAGCTTCAGTTTTATCAATAGTAATTGGAGCTTCAATTTTGGCTCACTCATTGGGTTTTACATACTCTTTAGGTGCTTTTATAGCAGGAATGATAATTGCTGAAAGTTCATTTCATGTAAAAGTAGAATCTGATATAGCTTCATATAAAGATTTACTTTTAGGTACATTTTTCTTCTCAGTTGGAACAAAAATAGATGTCTATTTTTTACTTTCAAATATTCACTATGTACTGTTAATCTTTGTAGCTGTTATGAGCATAAAAGCATTTGTAATTTATTTTATAATAAAATTTAAAGAAAATAAGAGTGATTCAATAAAATCTGCAATTGCACTTTGCCAAGTGGGAGAGTTTTCATTTGCTGTTTTTGCCCTGGCATCTAGTAATGATATTTTATCTGTAGAACTTAGTAAATTTTTGATATTAGTTACAGTAATATCTATGATTATAACTCCCTTTATCGTAAATAATATCTACAAACTAGCATCATATTTTGTAGTTGAATATTATGAGTCAGATAAAATCACACCCATCAATCAAAAAAACCATACCATTGTTTGTGGATATTCAATGCTAGGAAGAATGATTGCAAATAACTTAGAGGAAAGGAAAATACCCTTTGTCATCATTTCAGATGATTTAAGACATGTATTATTAGCAAGAAAAAGAGGATTTAATGCATATTTTGGACACTTAGATAAACTACCTGTTCTAGAATCCCTTAAAGCAGATGAGACCTCAAGTATCATAATCACCTTAGATAATATAAACAAAATAAGCCTTATTTGTAGTGCTATACTATCTTTTTATAAAGATGCAAACTTAATCGTAAAAGTTGATAGTGTCGAAGAGAAAAAGAGTTTAAGAGCTTTAAATATTAGCAAGTTTGTATATGCTAATCACGAAGTTGCCGACTTACTTGTGAAAGAGAGTTTAAAAGAGAATAAAATCAAGACCAAAGTTGAAGCTTAGGAATAGTTGCAACAGCTCTTATAATATCAGCTTTAGAAACAATACCAACTAAAGTATGAACTTCATCAACAACAGGAATTGCATCAAGCCTAAAATCTATCATAACCTTTGCAACTCTTCTAATATCTGTAATTGGATCAGTTGTAATTAGTTCTTTAAAATATATATTATCTAGCTTTTTCATTAAAACAGTGTTAGCATTTTCACCATCTTCTATTATGTGATTTAATATAATCTTTTTATTAATCAATCCTAAGATTTTTCTCTCTCTTGTTAATACAGGGATTTGATTGATATTATTATCTTTCAATTTATAATAAGCATCTTTTAGGGTTTCTTCATTACTTATCTCAATACACTCTCTGGTCATAATTTCACTTACATGGTATACACGTTCACTTGTATCTATATTTGCTATTTTTTTATAGGCATTAACAACATGATGTTTTTTTTCATTTTTCTCATTCATATAATCTTGAAATGAGCTTTCATCAGGTTCTAAACTAGGTTTGTTAGGAGCTTCTACTCTTTTTAAATCATACAGGTTATCAACTGTACTTCTAAATCCAACACTTCCATTATCATATATAGCAAACATATCACTTCCTTTTAGTGTTTTGTTAATAGTATCAAAATTTGTTGTAAAATAAGTAAAAAAAGAGAAAATAGTTAGTAGTGCCAACCATCTTAATACTTCTAGGAAGTATTAATGTATATTAAATACAGTGATAGTTGAACTTAATCTAAATGATTGTATAAAAAATTAGTTTCATATGCTAACTTAAAAGAGTAGCAAAACCATAGCTATTTAGATTAAATCATATTTTAATATACATTTAAATATAATAAATGACTAAATTTACGGAGATTCTTTTGTACGAAAAAGAACTTAATGCTATTAAAAAATCCAATTTATATAGACAAAGAAAAATATTTGATGAGAATTTGATAGATTTAGCATCAAATGACTACTTAGGCTTTTCATCAAATGAGACACTTTTTAAAAGTGCCTATGAAAAAGTTCTAAAACAAAAATATAAATCACCAAAAGCCTCTATTCTTGTCAATGGGTATAGCCCTATTCATAAAAACTTTGAAGATGACTTAAAAAAAGCAAACAATTTTGAAGAGGCTTTAGTTGTTGGTAGTGGATTTTTAGCAAATATCTCTTTGATAGAGGCTTTAGTTCGCAAAGGTGATACGCTTTTTATAGATGAAGAGTATCATGCAAGTGGAATACTTGCAACTAAGCTTTTAAAAAAAGAGCAAGTTGTTCTTTTTTCGCATAATGATTACCATGATTTAGAAAATAAAATAAAAAATAGAAGTTCAACGGGTAGATTTATAGTTGCCATCGAGGGTGTTTATTCAATGAGTGGAAATATTGCCCACAAAGATTTTTTTGATATAGCTAGTAAATATGAGGCTTTGCTTATAGTTGATGAAGCACATAGTTCAGGAGTTATTGGAGATAATCTTTTAGGAATATTTGATTATTACAATATAAAACCACAAAAAAATCACATAAAGATGGGAACCCTTGGAAAAGCATATGGAAGTTATGGTGCATATATTTTGGCTTCAAATAATATAATTGATTTTTTGATAAATAGAGCCAAAGCTGTTATTTATACTACAGCTCCATCTTTATTTGATATTGCTTTAGCAAATGAATCCCTAGAATATATTTTATCAAATGCAAATGAGCTAAAAACCAAAATAATAAATCGTCAAAAAATTGTAAAAGATTTATTAAATGTAGATTTAAAATCTTCAATTGTTGCCTACGAGATAGGCGATAACAAAAAAGTTTTAGAAATACAAAAAAATGTTTTAGAAAAAGGTTATATTGTTGGTGCAATAAGACAACCAACAGTTAAAAGTGCTATTATTAGACTTATTACGAAAATAGACGTTTCAACAAATGATTTACAAAATGTTTGTAATATTATAAAAAAGTAATGTAAGAGGATATCATGCATACTATTAAAAGATTAATTGAGGGAAATGAAAAATTCAAAAAAGAGTATTTCCCATATTTCGAAAAAGAGTTAAAAATAAGTGTTAAAGAAGGACAAAAGCCAGAAGTCCTTTTTGTAGGATGTTCAGATAGTAGAGTTACCCCTGATTTAATGTTAGATTCACAACCAGGTGATATGTTTATTCTAAGAAATGTAGGTAACTTTGTGCCTCCATATAAACTTGATGAAGATTTTCATGGTAGTGCTGCTGCAATTGAGTTTGCTGTTTCTGTACTAAATGTAAAAAGTATTATTGTTTGTGGACATTCTCACTGTGGAGCTTGCAAAGCTTTATATGATGATATTGGAGATGACCCTACAATGATTCATGTAAAAACATGGCTAAAGCTAGGTGAAAAAGCAAAAGAGCGAACTTTAAAAAATCAAAAGTTTACAACAAAAGAAGGTATGTATAGAGCAACAGAGAGAAACTCTATACGACATCAACTTGACAATTTATTAACATATCCAGAAGTTAAAAAAAGAGTTGAAAACAATGAGCTTATGATTCATGGTTGGTATTATGATATAGAGACTGGAAACATCGATTATTATGATAAAAGTCAGGATAATTTTAAGCCCTTAAAGGATTTTTTAAAATGAGCCAACCAGAAGTAAGAAAAATACCTAAAAAAACAATAATGATTATGATAGGATTAACACTTTTGTGTTTTATAGGATATCTAGTAATAACACTTTCAAGAGATGCTAAGATATTAGAAGTTTTAGATTCATTTGGATATAAAAAAGTAAGTGGTATTATGGTTTATAGTGTTTCACAAGTTGAAGATGAAAAAACTAAAAGACGAAGTAAGTTGTTTAAAGTTGGTTTTACTAATGATGAGACAAATCAAGAGTGTTATGGCTTAATAAATGAATATAATGGAAATTTTAAAAAAGAAATAGAGTGTAAATAAGTATGAATATTATAGAAAAGCTAGAAAAAAACGAAAGACTAAATTATGAAGATGCAATAAAACTTTACGATTTAGACCTGTTTGTTTTAGGTAAATATGCAAATAAAATTAGAGAAGAAAAACATGCTAGAAAAAGCTATTTTAATATAAATAGACATATAAATCCAACAAATATCTGTAAAGACGTTTGTCAATTTTGTGCCTATAGTGCAAGTAGAAAAAATCCAAAACCTTATACTTTAAAGCATGAGGAGATTATGGAAGTGGTAAAGACTTCTTCACAAAATGGTATAAAAGAAGTGCATATTGTTTCAGCCCATAATCCTGAAACTGGATTAGAGTGGTATTTGGAGATTTTCAAAAAAATAAAAGCTACCTATCCACAAATTCATGTCAAAGCTTTAACAGCAGCAGAAATCCACTTCTTAAGCGAAGAGTACAATAAAAGCTATGAAGAGATAATTGATCTTATGATTGAGTATGGAGTTGACTCTATGCCAGGTGGTGGAGCTGAAATCTTTGATGAAAAAGTGCGGAAAAAAATCTGTGGAGGTAAAATAACCTCACAACAGTGGTTAGATATTCATGAACTTTGGCACAAAAAAGGTAAACAAAGCAATGCTACTATGCTTTTTGGTCATGTAGAATCAAGAGAAAATAGAATTGACCATATTTTAAGACTTAGAGACTTACAAGACAGAAGTGGTGGATTTAACGCTTTTATTCCTTTAGTTTATCAAAAAGAGAATAACTTCTTAAAAGTAAAAGATTTCCTAACAGGACAAGAGATACTAAAAACCATGGCAATCTCTAGAATTTTGCTTGATAATATCCCTCACATAAAAGCTTACTGGGTAACTTCAACTGTTAAACTAGCACTTGTAGCACAAGAATTTGGAGCAAATGATTTAGATGGAACTATAGAAAAAGAGTCTATTCAAAGTGCAGCAGGGGCAGCAAGTGCCAATGGCTTACTTATAGGTTCATTTGTTGATTTAATTAAAAACTCTGGATTTAATCCAGTTGAGAGAGATTCAGTTTATAACGAATTGAAGGTTTGGTAAACTATTTACTTTACAAAAGCCTTTAGATTTAAAAGACTCTAAAGGTTTTCAAGGAAATCTAAAGATTTTGATTAAATTGAAGTCCAAAACTAACTTCAATACTTGAATCTTGATTTTTCAAAAATATTATTGGATAAGATATATTTATTGAATACAACTCTTTATTTAAACTCTCCAATAACCTAAAGAACTCAATTGGTGAACTTATCACCATATTAACTTTAAAATTATATGTAGAAATATTTAAATTAAATGTAGATTCATAAACTAAAACTGCACTCTTTGGCAAAACAATTTTCAACTGATCACTTACTCTTTTTACTGGCATAAAACCATCAGCTAGATATTTAGGAAGAGCTTTTGTATAAAGACTTTTTGAGTCTTTAAAAATAGGGTCACTGTTATATATCATCACATCCAATGCAATATTTTTTGAATCTTTTATTTGAATATTTGAATATTTATAAAACTGTAAAAGCTTAGGCTGAATATCTTTAATATACGAATCAGGTGCTAGCATTTTACCAGTAATTGTTGAATTATCTTTTTTTATTTCTAAACTATCAATTACCATATCATAAGGTATTGACTCCAATAAAATCAATAAATCATCTTTTATTTCATCATTTATATTTATATGATTTGGTAGAGCTATTTTCTTTTCTAAAATACTCTTTGGGGCATCTTCTTTTTTCATCTGCTTTATTTTTTGAACAAAATCTATAACTTTTTCTTTATAATAAATCCCCGAACCAGAAATTGCAAATAAAAATACCAATAATAACAAAATCCATTTAGTTGAGGACTTGCCTTTTTTAGGTCTTGGTTTTACATAACTTTGTAATAGCCTATTTGGACCACGTGAAAGCTCATAAATAGAATCTTTTAGTGAAATATAGTGATAGTGCACACTTATCATCAAGTCATCTTCTATATCTTGAAGTTGTTCATCACTTAACTGTTTAATCGTATATAAAATATCAACTTTTTCAACAAAGTTATCACTTTTATTTTTATAATACTCTTTTAATGTTTTTGATATAAAATTCTGCAACTCTAGGGAATAAACTTCATCATAAAGTTTTTGACCTAAAACATCAGATGAATAAAATCTTGACTCTTTTATATCTTTAAAATCTGGTACTTTATGTATTTTATTAAAAACAATTTTATTTAACTCATTTACTATTACAATATAAATATAATCGCTTACTGTTAAAACAACCAAAGTATTTGATGTTGGATTTTGTTCTAAATGCTGATTTAAAATCTGAAATGGTGAAAATACATAATCTAAGCCTGTAAATTCAAAATAGTGTTCTACTTCAAAAAGCTTCTCTTTTTTTACAACCACATCAAAACTATTATTTAATTGAACTTTTGTGTAATCAACTAATCTTTTATTTGTTTTATTGATTATCTTTTCATCTGCACATAAACAAAGTGTTGAGATAAAAGTTTTGGGAATTGATTCTTGCCATTGATTTATTTTTGAAGCAATATCACGAGGAAGTATTTCATCATGAATTATAAAGGTTGATTCTTCAGTTTTATCAAGATTTTCATTTTTAAGTTTTTTAAAATCTATCTTTAATTGTGTGTTATATTTTAAAATACTTATAAATTGAGAATCTTTACCAAACATCACAACCTCTTTATTTCATAGCGTTTATCAAAAGTTTTTCTTTTATAAACTCTTTAGCTTCAGGCATATCCAACTGGGATACGCTAAAGGGTTCACTAACATAAAAATCTATCACACCAAATGGTTTTGGAATAATAAACTTATCCCAAGAGTTAAATTGCCAATATTTACTAGGACGACAATTAAATGCTAAAATTTTAGCATCAGTTTTCTTATGAATGGCTACGATACCATCTGCAACAGAAAACCTAGGACCTTTTGGACCATCTGGAGTAATTGCAATATCATCTCCAGCTTTTAGCTCTTTTATTGCACCAATTAAAGCTTTTGTTCCACCTCTTGTGCTTGAACCTCTAATAGAATGGATTCCTAAATATTCAACAGTTTTAGTAATCGCTTCTCCATCTTTATGTTCACTAATCATGGCACTAACTTTACCTTTAGGTTTAAGTTTTTGATAATTAAAAGGTTGCATCAAAAGTTCACCATGCCAAAAAGAGACTATATAAACATCGTCCTTTAACTCTTTTGGATGATGAAAGTTTTTTTTATTTGTTAGATATACAAACCTAACAAATAATTGCAAAAAAAATGGAACAACCCGTGTTACTAAAAAAAGCTTCATTCGCTTATTACTTCACCTTTTAATGCAGTTCTACTAGCATCAGTTATTTTTACTTTTACAAATTTTCCAAGAAGTTCATCACTTCCTTTTATAAAAACTTGGCACCAGTTATCCGTAAAACCACAAACTTCACCATCAGATTTTAGGTTTTCAACTAAAATCTCAACAGTTTTTCCAGTATATGAATTCATATGTTCTACTAAATGTTCTTTATGTAAGTCAATCACTTTTATTAATCTAGCACCTGCAATCTCATCATCTACTTCTTGGTCTTTTAAAGCTAAAGCAGCAGTATTTGGACGAGGTGAATATTTAAAATTAAATATTTGGTCAAATTTAACTTTTTCTATCACATCCATTGTATCTTCAAAATCTTCTTGTGTTTCACCGGGGAAACCCACAATAATATCAGTTGTAATTCTAACATCTGGCACTAGCTTTTTAATTTTCTCTGCCCTATTTAAGAACCACTCTTTTGTATATCCTCTTTTCATAGCTTTTAATATAGAAGTTGAACCACTTTGTAATGGCATATGAATACACTTACTTATTTTAGGGTTTTTAGAAAACTCCTCAATAAATTCATCATCCATATGTAAAGGATGGGGAGAAGTAAATCTTATTCTTTTTAGACCTTCTATTTTTGATATCTCTTGTAAAAGTTTTGTAAATGTAGTTTTTTCTCTTTTATCTGAAAATCTTCTTCCATAAGAGTTGACATTTTGCCCTAAAAGCATAACTTCAACTGCACCTTTATCAACATCTTTTTTTATTTGTTCTACTATCATTTCAGGTGGAATTGAAATCTCATCACCTCTTGTTGCTGGAACAATACAATATGTACACTCCTTATCACAACCAATAGAGATATTTACAGAAGTTTTATACATAGATGTTTCAGTTCTTGCAAACTCATACGTACTATCATCATGCTCTATTGAAATTTCAACTGCACCTTTTGTATCTATAATATCTTTGATTTTTGAAATATTTCGTGCACCCACAACAAAGTCAACATAAGGAGCTCTTTTAATAATATCTTTTCCTAAGTGTGAGGCAGTACATCCACAAACACCTATTTTTGCACCATCTTTTTTCTTGGCATTAAACTGCCCTATTTCTGAAAAAAGCTTTTGTACTGGTTTTTCTCTTACTGAACATGTGTTGATAATAATTAGATCTGCATCTTCCATACTATCAGTTGTTTTATAATCTTTATACTTTTCTAGTTCAGCAATTATGTGTTGGCTGTCAGTATCATTCATCTGACAACCAAGAGTTTGTATAAATAGTTTTTTAGATTCTTCTTTACTCATTATTATTTCACTTTAATACTAAAGTGCATGTACCTCATACATATATTCATCATCAGCTAATCCATATCTAACTTCTCTAAAATATACGTTATAACCTTCACCTTCTAAAGCATCAACCAACGCCATCATATCTTTGTGTGAATTATCTTTGTCAAAATAGAATATTTTTTCTCCAAGTTCTTTTAACTCTTCAATTATCTTTTCAATTTTTACTTTTTTTGGTTTTTCATTTAATTCGTTTCTTGCGAACAATAATTCCATCTCTATAAGCCTTTTATGTTTAATTTTAACTATATATTTTATCTTAAAGTTACTTTTATTTTTATAAAAGAAGTTTTAGATATAATATTGCTCTACATTCACATTGAAAATCAAAAAAAAATCATAGTTCAATGTTAAAAAAAGGTTATAAATGGATAAGATTATTGATATATTAGATTCTATTGCTTATGAAAAAGGAATCAAATCTGAACATGTTGAGACTGCACTAAAAGAGGCGCTAATTAAAACTGGTGAAAAGATGGTTGACCATACTTTAATTTTTGATGCAGAAATTGATAGAAAAAATAAAAGATTAAAACTTTTTCAAAAGATTGAAGTTGTTAATGATGATGATAAAAGACTTCTTGGAGAAGAAGTTGATCAATATGACAATATTATAAATCCTGAAAATTTTATTCCTTTAAGTGAAGCAAAAGAGATTGATGCTGATTTAGATATTGGAGATTTTTTAGATTATGATTTAGAATTCGAAAATATGGGAAGAAATGCAGCTACGATTCTTCATAACAATTTTGAGTATAGATTACAAAGATATATAGAAGAAAATCTTGTATCAAAATATAAATCAAAAATCGGAAAAATCATAAATGGTTCTGTAACAAGAGTCGATAGAGCTGAGAATACTTTTGTTGAAATTGGTGAAGTAAAAGGTATGCTTACTAGAAAAAGTAGAATCAAAGGTGAAACTTTTAAAGTTGGAGATAACTTAAAAGCAGTTGTAAAAGCTGTAACTATTGATAAAACAAATGGTTTAATTATTGAGTTATCAAGAACAAGTCCAAAATTCCTAGAAGCTCTTTTAGCACTTGAAGTTCCTGAACTAAAAGATGAAAGAATTACAATAGAAGCTAGTGCTAGAATCCCAGGTAGCCGTGCAAAAATTGCCCTATCTACAATAGAAGCACAAATAGATCCTATTGGCTCTGTAGTTGGTGTTAAAGGTGTAAGAATCACTTCTGTTAGTCAACAACTACATGGAGAAAATATTGATTGTGTTGAATACTCAACAATTCCTGAGATGTTTGTAGCACGAGCTTTAAGTCCTGCAATTATCAAAAGTGTACAAATACAAAAATCTAATAATCCTGAAGTAAAAGATAAAGCAATTGTAACAATATCAAGTGACCAAAAATCAAAAGCAATAGGAAAATCAGGTCTAAACATTAGACTTGCATCTATGCTTACTAGATGTGAAATAGAACTTGTAGAAGTGGGAGATAATACTCAAGCTACAGAAGGTTCAACTGCCATTCCAAATGATGAGAAGACAAAAGATACTTCAGAATTAGAGGCTTTATTTAAATAATGAACAAGATATTTATTTATGATTCTGTAAAAAAAGAGAAAGTATTATTTGAACCAATAGTTGAAAATCAAGCAAAAATATATGTTTGTGGGCCAACGGTTTATGATGACTCCCATCTTGGACATGCTAGAAGTGCAATAGCTTTTGATATGTTACACAGAGTTTTAAAGCTAAATAATCTTACTGTAACCATGACAAAAAACTTTACAGATATTGATGATAAAATCATTAAAAAAATGAATGAATCATCAAGATCTTCAGAAGATATTACAACTCAATATATCAATGAATATAAAAAAGATATGTACTCACTTAATATCTTAGATAATACACTTGAACCAAAAGCAACACAAAATCTAGAAGCTATGATAGAGATGATAAATGACTTACTATCAAAAGATATAGCTTACAAAATAGATGATGGCGTCTATTTTGATGTATCAAAAGATAAATCTTATGGAAATATCTCAAAAAGAGCAAGTGATGAAAACTCAATTGCTAGAGTTGAAGTAAATACTCAAAAAAGAAACTCATCTGATTTTGCCCTATGGAAGTTTGAAAAAGCAAATGATGTAGCATTTGAAGCGCCCTTTGGAAAAGGGCGGCCTGGCTGGCATATAGAGTGTAGTGCGATGATTGAAAAACATTTAGCATATAAAAATGAAGCTTATCAAATAGATATCCATGGTGGTGGAGCAGATTTACTTTTTCCTCACCATGAAAATGAAGCTGCGCAAACTAGATGTTCATCAAATAATGAACTTGCAAAATATTGGATGCATAATGGTTTTGTAACTATTGATGGTGAAAAGATGAGTAAATCTCTTGGAAACTCATTTTTCTTAAAAGATATTTTAAAATCATATAGTGGAGAAGTTGTAAGATTTTATTTACTAACTGCTCATTATAGAACAGATTTTAACTTCAATGAAGAAGATTTAATCTCTTCTAAAAAAAGACTTGATAAATATTATAGAGTTAAAAAAAGAGTTTATGGAAGTGCTTCTTCATCAGTAAACAATGAATTTAAAACAAAAGTTTTAGAAGCTTTAAATGATGATATAAATAGTTCAAAAGCTATATCAATAGTTGATGAAATGATAAACAGTGCAAATGACAAACTAAATGAAAACTCAAAAGATAAAAACCTAAAAAAAGAGTTGATTTCAAACTTTGAATTTATAAATGAGATATTAGGAATCTGTTTTAATGATGCCTACGAATACTTTCAATTTGGAATAGATGAAGAGACAAAAAATAAAATAGAAGAACTTATTAATAAAAGAACTGAAGCTAAAAAACAAAAAGATTTTGCTACAGCAGATAGCGTTAGAGATGAACTTACAACTTTAGGAATATCTGTAATGGATACTCCAAACGGTGTAGTTTGGGAGAAGTTATAAACTTCTTCTAAACCCTATAATCAACACTTCCAATAACTCCAGCATCTCCATTTTCTTTTAAGAATATTGAACTTTGTCCACCATTTACAGATGAAACATTTGATAAATAAATCGCTCCAATTCCAGAATCAGCTAAAGATACTAATGAATTCTCTCCATTAGCTTTTTTCTCCCAAACTCTTAAGTCATTGAATACAGAATCATTTTCATCTATCCAATTATTGCCATCTTCATCATAGGCACTTAATTCCTTAAAACCATCCCCTGAATTAACTCCAAAAAGTTCATTACCATCATCAATCTTACCATTGCCACTTTTGTCCAAAGCCAAATAACTTACATTATTTTCTAAAGATGAGATATCACTATTCTTTTTATCTTTATTGACATCAAACTCAAAACCCATCTCTCTAGGAACATTATCATAATTTCCACCATCTTTTTGCATATCTACTAAAAATGGATTTTCACCTCTTCCATGTGCGTTTATACTTGTTTCATTTCTTTGATAAAACTCATTTGAGTATGAAAGACTTAGGTTGATTTTAAACTCACCATTGGAGGTCTTTATCGTGGCTTCTGCACTAAAATCCATAGTAGTTTTTTCATAATACTCTTCTTTGCTTTCATATGAAAAACCCCATTCACTATTTTTTTGCGCATAAGGATTATTTGATGATTGTGCACTATTTTCACTATCATTTGGAAATAGTTTTATTTTTTGATCACTATGTAAAAGTCTAGAAAGAAGTTCTTCGATTATTCTTTTTTTTACTTTATCTTCAACTGATAAATCGGCTTCACTATTAAATACTAACTTTTTGGGTTCTATATTTATATCAGATTGGGCAGCTTTTTGTTCATCTATATTTTCTGTTTTGGTAAAAGAAGTTGCACTTACATTTTTTTCATACTTTTGTATAAAACTACTACTTGCTTGTAAATTTACTTCTGAAGAATCAATTCTCATATGCAACTCCTTAATTTATCTATATTTAAGAATTGTATAGCAAAAAGTATTAATTTACTATTAAAAATATATTTTAGTTGCTTATGAAAATTTGGCATAAAAAAAGGGGAAGATTTTACTCTTCCCCTTTTTCCTATAAAAACTAAAACTTATCTTGCGTAAGCTGCATCTGTAAGGTTTTTAGTATCTACAATATATGGAACCAATGCCATATGTCTTGCTCTTTTGATTGCATTCTCAACCATTTCTTGAGCACTTTTAGAGTTTCCAGTAAGTCTTCTAGGCATAATTTTACCTCTTTCACTCATAGAAATTCTTAATAAATCTGTATTCTTGTAATCTATAAAGTCAACTTTCATTTCAGTATATTTACAATATTTTTTTCCGTATTTTCTTCTTTCAGCCATTTTCTT